>BQIW01000100.1 GCA_021604105.1 Nitrospirales bacterium
CACCCATTTCCATTTGGCAAAAATAGTCGTCAACAGTTCACAAACCGGCCTGTGTGCAATGAAGAACAACGACATCATTGCATGAGGGGTATTGGCACCGGACGAAGCAGCACTTGTGATGTTGGGAGTGTTGAATAATAAAGATTTTCAAGGGCAAATTTGCCCAGGATGAGATTCCTCATCAAAGGCTCCGGGTCGGTTCAAAAAAGCATGCCCTGAGTCTTCCCGAAGGGTCCGTCCAGCAAGGCCGCAGCCGTTTTTTCGCGCGGGAGGGTACATTTAGTACGTGAGCACGGAAAAATGGCGAGAACGCCGCTGGCGGCTTTTTTCAACAGACCCATGTTGGCTGGAAAACGTTAGTTCAGGGGAGTGATATCGGAACTGGTTAAAGGCTTGGCACTTTGGCGCAGGAGGATGTAGGAGGTTGGGGAGCTATCCCTCCATGGCAGACGATTTTTTATCAGTTAGTTCTCGAAACGCCCCAATTAACTTTAGGGCAACACTGGAGTAATTTTGAATGGCCTGAGGATCATCGCCAAGATCAAGATAAGGGGTATACCCTTCGCTTCTCGCCAGCTTTTCTCTGGAAGGTCTGTTAAATCCCATAGACCATTGGGAAAAACTCCGGTTGTGGATCGGCCCTTCAAATAACACCGCAATGCGGCTGTGGCGGGAATCCTTCCGAATGAGACCAAGCATATTCATCACCTGGTCCTTGGGTCCTTCAAGGGCTTGAATAAACGATCCATCGCAATGCAGTAACATGCCCGTGATACCCAGTTGCTTGTTTTTTTCTCGTGCATGCTTCAACATCCCAACCAATTCCTCTTCTTCAATTGGCCGCGTTGCTGCACTGGCATAGATGATTTGATACAAGTCGTTTTCCATGAGCGACATCTCCATCAAGTCCGCAAATTATCTCAGGCCACGTGCTCTTCTCATTTGAAAGTGAACGCCTCGCCTACTGAAAAAAGACGTTCGCATTCCATCGGCTCTGAATGCCGGAAAAGTCCACCATATCAAAGCGTTCTAAAATATGAAACAGGGAATCAATAAAGAGGAACAATTTCAAAAACACGAATGGAGGAAGGCCGATTGAATATTGATTCGATTCATTCGACCTTCTATTGGGAAATTAGGAGGCTATACAGACGTTAGTGCTTGAGGGAAAACACAAAACGATCAAGATCATTCAAGTCCTGAAAGACGATGATGTTTTCCTGCAAAAATACTTCAGCATGTGCCTGGACAGCTTGTCCCCCTACCCCTACAGGAGACAGCGGGATAATCGCACCTGCTAATTGTTGTGCCAAGGCGCGGGCTTCATTTGAAGACTCCATGATGGTCACAGAAAGCAACACACAGGTCGGACGGTTCCGTTGGCAATAGGCAGCCAATTCGGGAATGGGTAAATTGGCACCCAAATAATGCACCCGGCAGCCCCGTGCCCGGCAAACATACGCTGCGGTCATAGCCGCGACTTCATGCCACTCATTCGTAGGACAGGCAACCACCACCACCGGCCCTTCATGCGCTGCATGAAATTGATTCATGGCCGAAAAGATCTTTTGCTTGATTTGATTGGAGGCATAATGTTCCTGGCCCACGCCAAGCCTCCCATCGTGCCACAATTGCCCCACGCGTTCTTGTAGCGGAAGCAAAAAACGATGCACCGCCTCCTCAAAAGGAATCACGGCTAAGGCGCCATTCAATTTCCGCTCAAAACCCGCCCGATCATTCTCCTCTAATGCCTGTGATAACTCGATAACCAGCCGTTCAGACGGTGGTGGCTCACGGTAAGTCTCCACAAACACCCGTTGGGCCTGTTCGCGTAGATGCTCGAGTCCCTGTTCAGACAATTCACCAATAGCCATCCCCTGGTCCACCTGCGACTTGAGATATCGAAACAACACCACATCGTCATCCGTATATAGACGATAGCGATTTTCTCCTCGAATGGGGTTCACCAGCCCATATCGCCGCTCCCAGGATCGTATGACATGAGGAGAAAGGCCGGTCAGCTTTGAAAAACGATGAATTCGATACATTGGCATTAGGTATTTATATCAATATGTATAATGTATGTCAAATTTTAACGTGACAAAACTATTGACAAACATTAAACGAATTGCTATAACTATGAACATACATTAGACAAACATTAATTAGTCAAAACACAGCCACTTTTAATTTAACTCGGAGGAACTACAATGACACTCACCAAACAACACTCAACCCAGCAAACGGAAAGGAGAGACCATGAGAACGCTGGAAAACCTTCAACTCACTGTTCGCGCTGCGGGGGGTTCTTGGTGAGTAGTTTTTGTATCTCACCCGATCAGGGAACCTCTGAATTTCAGATTCCCGTATGGAAATGTTTGCAATGCGGAGATCTGTTCGATGCCACAATCCTGAAGAACCGGCATCTTGTTCACCATCAATCCAACACCTAACCGGAGGGTACACGTCATGAATGCACCACGGATTTCCTTAACCACTCATTCATCGCTCCAGGGAGATTCTTCCATAAGGAGACTTCATCGAACCATCGGCGGCACCATGCTTACCTCACTTCTCCTCATCACGACCCCTGCCCTGAGCGCAAGCCCCGAAAATATGGTGCTCGTACCCAGAGGAGAGTTCGTGATGGGGAGCAATAACCATCAAGATGAGAAACCTCATAATGTGGTCCTCGATGCCTATTACATCGATACGTATGAGGTATCTAACAAGGATTATAAGGAATTCATGAAAACCACGGGGCATCCGGCTCCTGCCTATTGGGATGACCCTCGATTAAACAAGCCGGAGCAACCGGTTGTGGGCGTCAACTGGTATGACAGCAGTGCCTTTTGCGAATGGAAAGGAAAACGTTTGCCGACGGAGGCGGAATGGGAGCGAGCGGCGAAAGGTCCTGATGGGCATGCCCACTACCCCTGGGGTCACCAACTTGATTCTTCCAAGGCCAATTATGGCCAGAAGGTCGGGCAAACCACTCCTGTGGATTCCTACCCAGAAGGAAAAAGCGGGTATGGAGCCTACAACATGGCCGGTAACGCCTTTGAATGGGTCTCAGATTGGTATGACCCCGGTTACTTCAATGTCAGTCCCGCCATGAATCCCCAGGGTCCGGCCACAGGACTCAATTTTGCGAATCAGGGACCGGTCAAAACATTGAAAGGTGGATCCTGGTTGGCTCCGTCAAGCTCACTTCATACAAGCCATCGTTTCTGGAATCAACCGGAGAACAATTCTTATGGGGTCGGCTTAGGTTTTCGCTGTGCCCAGTCTGCTTCTCCATCAGGGCTTCAGGTGGTCCAGTATGACTTCATGCTCTCTTTGATCAGCATGGGTCAGGAAAAATGGGAAGAGGCGCTGACGTCTATTGAAAAAGCCCTGAAGGCCGATCCGGAAAATGCGGAATATCTACAGACCAAGACCCTGATCATGGATCAAATCAATAAAGGGAAACAGTAAGTCGGCCCGATCCGGATGAACCCCTTGAACATGCCTTACGAAGCTTTTAGCCAAACGGGAGGAACGTTATGACAAACATACAACCGGGAGAAGTCACCAAAGGACGCTTGCCCAGATCACAAGGACGCCTGCCTGTGGCAGGCGTCCTCCTGGGTGGGCTTTTATTCACGCTTAACCCGTCGTCAGCATTCGCTCAGGACACTGCTGAAGTGCCCGAAGGTATGGCCTATGTGCCCTTCGGCCCTGCCATCATGGGAATTGATAAAGACCCGGCAGAGGCCATGGCCACACGTGAATCTGCCACCTTGTATCAAAAGCGAATGAGTATGCCCTCGTCAAAAGAAGCCTTTCATGATGAGGGACCGGCCCACTGGGTAGTCCTTGATGGGTTTTTCATTGATAAATTTGAGGTATCCAACAGCGACTTTGAAAAGTTCATGAAGGAGAAGGGACATTCCGGACCGGCCTACTGGGACGATCCTCGGTTGAATAAACCCGACCAGCCGGTGGTTGGTGTGAATTGGTTTGACGCCAAGGCCTATTGCGAATACAAAGGCAAAAGACTCCCGACCGAAGCCGAATGGGAAAGAGCCGCTCGAGGCCCTGAGGGATTTCGATATCCGTGGGGAAATGAGTTTGACCCGGCAAAAGCCAACTATGGCAAAAATCATGAAGCCACCCTCCCAGTCGACTCCATGGCTGAAGCAGCAAGCCCCTATGGACTCCATCACATGGCCGGCAATGTCTTTGAATGGGTGGAAGACTGGTATGACCCCGACTTTTACAAAAAGACACCGCATCCCGTGAACACCCAGGGTCCGCTTAAACCCATTTGGATCGGAGGAACCGGCACCTATGTGGATCGCCTGACGGTTGGGGAAAAGCGGGTCATTCGGGGTGGATCATGGATTGCCGCAGAATCCAGTATTACCACCACGCATCGGTTCTGGAATCATCCTTCCAACAACAGCTATGGGGTGGGTCTTGGATTCCGTTGCGCTCAGACAGCTTCCAGTGCAGTGAATGACAAGGTACGAACGGCCACGATTGACGCTATGAAGAGTATGGGCCAAGAAAAATGGCAGGAGGCCAAAACGCATCTTGACACTGCCCTGGAACTTGATCCTCATAATACCGAGATTCAACAGATGCAGGCGTTAGTCCAAGGCAAAATTCAATAGGACCATTCCCATGAGGGACAATCACCCGAAGAAGGGAATAAAAACGAACATGAAAGTAGCCTTCTCCTACCTGGCAGGTATCCTCCTTCTTACGTTCCTCTCTTCGATGGTGGTTGGAACGCCGGCCTACGGAGTTTCACCAGAGGTCACTCAGGAGAAGGAGGAAGCCCGGGACCTCATTTATCAAACAGCCCAGGCCACGGAACATGCCTGGGAGGAGTTTCATGCTGCTGCTATCGGAGGAACACTGGCTTCACCAACGGTTCAGTCCCACATTGAACGGCAGTTACATGAAGCCCGCGCGTTGTTGATGGAGGCCAGAAAAGCCGAGCGGGACAACCGGTTTGATTCAGTACAAGCTCTCACGCAAAAGATCCAGCAGATTACTCAGAACATTGTGCAGGCCAGTCGGGAGAAGAAACAATGAACATGTGGCATATCATCATACTCGCACTCACACTGACAGGCACCCCACGGGACGCCACCGCAGTGGAAGGGCCCATCATTGAAAAGGATCCGGTAGAAATGATCACCATTCCGTCCGGTCCATTCATTCGAGGGAGCGCCCCCGGAGAGGGTCGCCTCGACGAACAACCACGCCGCAAGATTTATCTCAATGCCTTTGCCATCGATAAGTATGAAGTAAGCAATGGGCATTATGTGAAATTCCTGGAAGAAACATTACATAAGCCCCCAATGAACGTGTTCGCCGAACGCCCGTTCAATATAGAAGAGAGCATTGCCGACCTGCCGGTTGTCCAGGTCACCTGGCATGACGCCGTCGACTATTGTTTCTGGGCTGGCAAACGTCTTCCCACCGAGGCTGAATGGGAAAAAGCGGCTCGCGGAAACGATGGCCGCCTCTACCCCTGGGGAAATGAAATTCCAACCCCGCAAAAGGCTAACTTTGATAGAGACTGGAAAGAGAAAAAGACTTTTGTGGAGGTGGCAGCTCTTCCAAAAGGCCAATCACCTTACGGACTTCGAAACCTGGCCGGCAATGTCCGGGAGTGGGTTCAGGACTGGTACGACTCCGAATACTACTCCAGTGCTCCGGACAAAAATCCCATGGGCCCCGAAGCCGGGATTCTGAAAGTGCTTCGTGGAGGTTCATGGAAAAGTTTTGATACCGACTTGAGAGCGACCTCCAGAGGCAAGGGTGGATTTGCTTTAAAAACTCATGGCATTGGGTTTCGATGTGCGCGGGACATCGGCCCAGGTCAAACCGCAGCACAAGGCAATACCCAGTAAGAAGTCAGGACGGTATCATGATGAAAATTTTACACGCCCTCTGGTTTACTTCCGCGGTCATCCTGTTTGGCTTTACCATGCCGGGTATGGCCGAGAGTGAAGAAAGCAACTATTTAACAAGGGGAATCAGACCGGAAATCGTAGCCGATTTCATTTATGCGGTGATTGAATCGGATCGCACCTTGTATACCACGCATATCGTCGACCGCATGCAGGAAACAGGGACCGTTGTCGCCTCGGAAGCCTGGGAGTCCAGGAACGCTCTACCCCTACCGGCTCAGATGTTGCTGTTATCAGGATCCGCAGTGAAGAAGAAAGGCGTCGGCCTTGAGTATCGTCTGGCAAGCCTTCTTCCTATTTACCAAAAAAATGGTCCTGCCACTGACTTCGAAGCAGCTGGTCTGGCGGCCGTAGAACGTGAACCTGCTCAACCATACACAGGCTACATCACCAGGGGTGAACAGACATATTTCCAGGCAATTTATGCAGACAGGGCAATTTCCAAGGCCTGCGTCAATTGTCACAATACGCATCTGCTCAGTCCTAAGCGCGATCGCAAGCTGGGGGATGTCATGGGCGGAATTATCATCTCCTTCCCAGTGAATTAAGTAAGGAAGCCTAGAACAAAAATTATTAGGTACGATGGCGACAGGCAGACAATCATGGTGAATGTGAGGACAGAAACCTTCCCTACCAGAAGAGGAACATTACTCGCAATGTTCATCTACTCTTTCTGGTGGGTCTTCCTTCCTGTGGATTCCGGATTTGCCTATGAGGAAGTCTCAAATTTTACGGGTGGGAATCTTAAGGGGACAGTTTTCATCAAGGAAACGCCCATTTCTCCTCGACGATTCAATCTCGTTCTCTATGCCGATCCCTATTATTGTGGACGCATTTCGGACGGGAAAGGGTGGCGTATTTCACCTATCACTCGATTGGGACCAGACCATACTCTCCCGGGTGCCGTTGTCTATCTGGAAAACGTTCCACGGGGAAAACCCGCTCCCTCGACACCGGGCTTTATTCAAACCAAAGACTGCATGTTTCTTCCGTATGTCAGCACCGCAAAAGCCGGGCAGCAATTTCATTTTCAAAATTGGGATCCCGTTGAACACAAGCTCGAAATTTTTCTGACCTCTGACAGGGGTGGACTTCATCTATTCCGGAAGAATCTTCCACCGCATCCCGACAATCGTAAGAGTGATTTTCTTTCAGAAGGCATCACCGGCACACATCGAGCCGGGGCGGAAATCACTTATGCGGTGGATGAGACGGGGGTTGTCCTCTTTCGCTGTAGCTACCATGAATACATGGAAGCTTGGAGTGTCCTCCTTCCACATCCCTATGTCACTATGGCCGGAAAACGAGGTGAATTTTCCATCACCGACATTCCGCCTGGGACCTACAATCTCGTCATCTGGCATCCCATGGGTCAGACTACAACGACCATTCGCATCCTTCCCGAGCGCACCCTCAACGTTGACGTGGATGTTCTTTCAACTTCGGCCACCGTCTATCCCGAAGACACCCATAAGCCCGATCCTTTTGGCATTGATCTGGTAGGGGATGCTCATATTGTTCCTTCAGTGGATTTACAAGAATGGGATGCCCCTTCGGAAGTCGGAAGATAGGAGATTGGATATGAAGATTGTCATTGCCGGTGGAACAGGATTTATCGGACGAGAGGTTTGCCGGGTGTTGATTGATGAAGGGCATTCCATAATCATTCTCACCCGCCATGCTGGGAATTACAGCGCGTCTTCCGCCCCACACAGTCATTTCGTCCAGTGGGACGGCGAAACTCAGGGCCCATGGGTGCAGGAATGCGACGGCGCAGATGTCGTCATCAATTTATCCGGTGCACCGATTGCAGATTCCCGCTGGACGGACAAACGAAAACACGAGCTTATGGACAGCCGGATACAGCCGACTCAAGCCTTGCTTCAGGCCATCCCAAGCTGGAATCACAAACCCCACACATTTATTTCTGCCTCAGGAGTCGGCTTCTATGGAGCCAGGGGCGAAGAAGAGCTGAATGAATCTTCTACTCCTGGCAAAGGCTTTCTTTCGGATCTTTGTCAGGTTTGGGAAAATACGGCCATGGAAGCCGAAGCCTTGGGTCTTCGGGTTATTCCAATCCGATTCGGAATGGTCCTAGGACCAGAGGGGGGAGCCTTATCAAAAATGTCTTTGCCCTTTCGCTTGTTTCTGGGCGGTCCCGTTTTACCCGGAACGCAATATGTTTCGTGGATCCACCGGAATGATCTTGCCCATCTCATTCTTTTTGTGATCACCCGCTCTACGCTGATCGGGCCGGTCAATGGAGTCGCTCCCGAAACAGTCACCATGCGCGACTTTTGTGCCACATTGGGGCAATCCATGAACCGTCCATCCTGGTTCCCCGTTCCGGAATTTTTGTTGGACATCGCCCTGGGAGAGCTTGCCACGATGCTGACAACCGGCCAACGCGTTCACCCACAAAAAGCCCTGAAGAGTGGATTTTCCTATTCCTATCCCACCCTCCAGAAAGCATTACAATCAATATTCGGCAAACCATCATCTCAAGCAACATAGCTGGACCATGACCATTTAAGCTAAGGAGCGAACCGATGAACATCACAGATAACAAACAATCACTTTGGTTACTCTTTATCATGCTGTGTTTTCCGTTTCTGACTGCCGGATTGATAATTATTTTCGAGGGATCCTCCGTCATGGGAGCCCCTCTCTTATTAGAGAAAGGCAGCCTCATCCCCTCTGTAACCGTTATCGGAAAGGATGGAGAGGCCACTTCCCTCGATACTCTCAAGGGAAAAGTGACGTTAATCAGTGTTGTGCCACAGCTGAATACTCCGGTGTGTGATGAACAGACTCACCGGTTCAGTGAACGCAATGGAGGCTTGGATCAATTGATGGCATTTGTCACCCTGAGTACGAATACCCATAAGGATCAACAGGAATTTTCTGAAAAGGCGGATATCCATAATATGACATTTTTATCGGACGCTCCTGATTATCACTTCGGCACACATACAGGCCTTCTTCTAAAAGATCTGAGCATTCTTCATCGCGCCGTGCTCGTGCTGGATACCAAGGGGATTATTCGATATGTTGAGATGGTACCCATGGGACAACTGCCTGATTTTGACCAGGCCTTGCAGGTGTCCCGAAGCCTGCTCGCCAATGTTTCTTAAGAGGTGACGCCATGACTGAACACATTCTCATTTTTTTTAATTTGTTGGCCAGCGCTGTGTTGGTCGGGAAAATTGTCTTTCTTTCCTTTGTCACAGCACCCGTGCTTTCCCGGACGCTGGATGCCGATGCTTTTGCACGAGTCGTGCGAAGTCTGTTTCCTCCCTACTACGGATTGGGAATGCTCAGTGCCGCCGTTGGATGGTTCACCAGCCTCGCCCTGGGTTTTTTCCATGGATTCGGACCCGTGGTACTTGTACCCACGACGTTGTGGTTGGGAATACTCGCGATCGAGCAGTATTGCCGAACTCCTCTGATTGCCCAGATTAATGAACTCAGCGATCAGCTCAAAGCCAAACAACTCAAAGGGATTTCCACACCTCTCCTTCAACGACAAAGAGATGGCCTCCATCGGCGTTCCGTGCAATTAAATTCTATTGTCCTGCTCATGGGTTTGTGTGTTCTCGGTTTTTCCGGTCTGTCATCTACACTGCCATAAAGGAGATTTCTATGCTGATACGCTTACCTTTCAATATCTATGCAAGTCGGTATCTCAAAATTTTAGGAGCCGTGGTTCTTTCGGCGATGGTATGCACGCCATGGGCCTTGGGTGAGGATGTCCGCTCTATTGATTCACCGGCTTCCACCAATCCTCATGCCAGTCCTCCAGGCCCCAACACACCCCCTCCCTCGGGGATTGTGGGACTTGCCTTGCATATCACAGCCGGTCGAATTGGAGAGCCGGCTCGATTGATCATTCGCGCAGTGCATCCGTCCGGACCCGCCGCACGGGCCGGACTGAATCATGGGGAGGAAATTCTGACCGTCGACGGGGTCCCCGTAGCCGGCAAAACCTATCAGGAAGCGGTCGGGCTCATCCGTGGAGAAATAGGAACCACCGTAAGATTGGGACTCACAGGACCGCAAGGTGAACACACCGTGAGCCTGGTCCGAATCAGTGAATCGGTCTTAATGGAGCAAACACCTCAAGCCATGTAAGCGGAGTAAATGTATGAAGGACAGAATTCCATCCCTCTGCGTTACCGAATCCGAAGGGTTGATGAAACTGAAAAAGTATTGTGGCACTTCACATACTTGTCAGGCTTATTGTGCATGAACGGGTATACAACGCCGGAGAAGGATTGAGAAATCTGCAACACGGGCAACGCGAATCCATCACCCGTTAGGAAAGGGATTACACATCCATATGACCACACAACGTATCGACATCATTCTCAAACCTCACAAAAAAACGACTCAACCCGACAAAAATAAGGCTGAGGACCTTTCCGATCATAAGCCGCGACTTGGTATCAGCCAATGTCTGCTTGGTGACATGGTTCGTTACGATGGCGGACACAAACGGGATGCCTTCCTCACAGATGTGCTGGCCCCGTTTGTCGAATGGCTTCCGGTCTGTCCGGAAGTGGAAGCGGGACTGGACACCCCGCGAGAGGCCATGCATTTGGCCGGTGATCCTGATGCGCCACAACTTCTGACCATTCGCACCCACATTGATCACACCATGACACTCCGGACCTTTAGTCAACGCCGGGTTCAGGAATTACAAGGGAGTGATTTAGATGGATATATTTTTAAAAAAAGTTCCCCCAGTTGCGGAGTCTATCGGGTCAAGGTTTATACCGAAAAAGGGCAACCTTCTAAACAGGGTACCGGTATTTTTTCAGCCGCCTTTCAAAAAGCATTCCCCTTACTTCCGGTGGAAGAAGAAGGACGATTGAGCGACGCACCGATTCGGGAAAACTTTATCGAGCGCATTTTCTGTTACCGAAGGTGGAAAACCCTGATTCAAAAGCATCGGATCAGCCGTGGGGCCATTGTGCAATTCCATAGCCGCCACAAATATTTATTGCTCACCCATAGCCGTTCACACTATCACGACCTTGGACAACTCATCGCGAAGGCCGGCCAATACACACCCGGTGAGCTGGCGGATCATTATGGCCCGCTTTTTATGGACGCCCTGAAAAGCAAGGCCACAGTGCGAAAACATGTGAATGTTCTCCAGCATCTGGCGGGCCACTTTAAAAACCAACTGAGCCCGGTTGAACGGGCCGAGTTGCAGGAAACCATCCAGGATTACCACCGCCATCTCACGCCCCTGGCCGTGCCGCTGACGCTCATTAAACATTATGTGCGCATCCTGGCTGTTCCCTATTTAATTGATCAGGTCTACCTCAATCCCCATCCCAAAGAACTGATGTTGCGCAACCATGTTTAATATATCGATAAATCCCCAGACCTATCGGATTAAATCTGTAGCCAGTACCACTGGACTTAGCACCCACGTGATCCGGAAATGGGAAGAACGCTACCATTTAGTCCATCCGCAGCGAGGCCCCAACGGCTATCGACTCTTTACCGAAGATGACATTCAATTTCTCCTCTATCTGAAATCACAATTGGATCACGGTGAATCCATTGGGCAATTGGCCCAAGCCGGCGAACAGGAACTCCGATATTCGATGAATCATGTCCCTCTCAATCTCTCGGGAATAGCCCCCCTCTATTGGAATGACACCCAGAAAATGATTCGGTTGGCCCGCCACCAAGACATCAAGGCCATTACCATCATGCTTGAGAAGTGGATCAATCATATGGGGCTTGAGAAAGCCCTGGATAGCATTATTTTTCCGGTCTTGCGTCTAATCGGCGACCTATGGCATCAAGGAGGGATAAGTCTGAGGGGGGAACAAAGCGTGAGCCGGTTGGTGCGTCAACACCTCATTAACGTTCTACGCGAAGAACCTCCTCTGGGAGGACCGCATGCCTTAATCGCCTGTGTGCCTGGAGACTTTCATGAAATCGCTCCACTGACCGCGGCGGTTCTTCTGCGAGGACTTGGATGGCACAGCATCTTTCTCGGGCCCAATGTGGCATTTGAGATGCTGGAAACGGCCCTGCGCCGGAAACACACACAGCTCATTCTTCTTTCCTGCAATCTTGAACCGGAAGAGAAAATACTACGGTCCTGGCTGCAAAAGATCACTCGACTTCTTCAACCATTATGTGCGGTAATGGTGGGCGGACCGGGGTTTAAACCGTATGGGCCTCTTCTTCGCACGCACAACATTCCATATTTCACCAATATCCATGATGTCAAAACGTTACAACAACGAACTGGCATAGATGAAAGCGCCAGGGCTTTCCACCCATTATCATACATCGCCTGGCAACCATAAGGAGTCCGCAACATGTCAGAACCTCACAAAGCTATTCTTCTTGTCGGACACGGAGGCATTCCCAAAGGATACCCGGCGGAACTCATTACAAAATTGAAACGCCTTGAAGCCCAGCGAAGGGCCACGGGCAGTCCCATGTCGCCCGAAGAATTAGAATTGGACACCAAAGTTCGCACATGGCCGCGGACCCCTGAGACAGATCCGTACAAGGCCGGCCTCGAAACCCTCGGGGCCGCTATGAAGCCACTTTTGAATGGATCGTTGTTTGGCTTGGCGTATAACGAGTTCTGTGGACCGACACTCGCCGAAGCGGTTGAATCCCTCATTCGCCAGGGAGCACAGACCATTACGGTGGTCTCAACCATGTTTACTCCTGGAGGATCGCATTCCGAGAGTGAAATCCCCGAAGAACTGGAAGAACTCCGCAAGAAACATCCGAAAATCACTCTCATCTATGCCTGGCCCTATAATCTGGAAAAGGTCTCAAAAATGCTGATGGAGCACATCCAACAATTTTCATAGGCTGTCAACCTTTCACCCATTATGAAACACACGCAAAGAGAGGTACGGAAAAAAAACGCATGGCAGCCAAAGAACAACGCACCTTGACCAAAAAGCAAAAACTCCCGTCCAGCTCCACGAAACTGGATACGATCCATCATGTGGCGATTCCCGTCCCGAATGTGACCGAAGCGGTCGAATGGTATACCTCCCGCTTCAACTGTTGCGTCGATTATATCGATGACACCTGGGCGCTTTTGGCCTTTGCCAATACCAAGCTTGCCCTGGTCCTCCCTCAGGAACATCCGTCTCATTTTGCACTCAGCCGTCCAGATGCCCACAAATTTGGAGATCTTGTTACCCATCGTGACGGACTCAATTCGGTCTACATCACCGATGCATTCGGCAATTCGATTGAGGTGTTGGAAGAGTCATAATTAGCAGGTCTTTCGACACAGCAGGCATATCCTTTTTTCTTTCTGAGCCTCAACAAACGCAAATCTTCTATGATGAATGCTGATGTGCTCATTATCGGAGCCGGCCTTGCCGGACTTTCGTGCGCAAAAACATTAGCGGATCATGGGATAGATTTTTTACTTTTGGAAGCAGCTGAAGAGGTAGGAGGGCGAATCGGATCAGATCACCTCGATGGCTTCATTCTAGACCGGGGCTTCCAGGTCTTGTCCACGGCTTATCCTGAAGCCAAACGCCTGCTGGATTATCCTTCCCTCGAACTTCATCATTTTTTCCCTGGTGCGGTGATTCGGTGTCTTGGAAAATGGCATCGAATGCCGGATCCCTATCGCTATCCCTTACAGAGCATTCACGCGCTTTTCACTCCTATTGGGACCCTTTCAGATAAAATTCGGGTGGCCACATTTCGCCATCAGGCACGGTCTGGAAATCTGAAGGATCTGTTTCAAAGACCGGAAACCACAACATTCCAACACCTCAAAAATTTTGGATTTTCTTCCTCCATGATCGAACGATTTTTTCAACCCTTCCTTGGTGGTGTTTTTTTGGATCCTGAATTACAGACTTCCGGTCGTATGACGGAATTTGTCTTTCGTATGTTTGCGTCTGGAGACATTTCACTTCCCGCCAGGGGGATGGGAGCCATACCCCGACAATTGGTATCCTGTCTTCCGGCAGAACGAGTTCGAACTCAAGCGAAGGTCGCATCCATTCAGAAGACATCGGTGACCCTGGAATCCGGGGAAGTCCTATCCGCTCGCGCCATTGTCCTGGCCACTGACGGACCAGTCGCAACGAGACTTGTTCCCGGCCTCAAATCATCTCCTTATCGCAGCGTAACCTGTTTCTACTATGGCGCCCCGGAGGCGCCCTTTTCAGGGCCGTTTCTATTATTGAACGGAGAGGGAGCCGGTCCAATCAATAATCTCTGTGTCCTCACTCAAATCGCCCCGACCTATTCCACGACCAAAAGCCAGTTGATCTCCGTTTCAGTGCTCAACCATGCTGAATCTTCCAAAAAGGACCTTGCCACCAGGGTTCGCCAACAATTGCATGAATGGTTTGGCTCACCAGTCGAAGACTGGCAGCCAATTCGAGCCTATCACATCACAGCCGCTCAACCCGTCCAGGTCCCACCATTTGCCAATCCATTCTCCCGTCAGACACATGTCCAGAATGGCGTCTTCGTCTGTGGGGATTTTTGTGCTACCGGGACTATTGATGGAGCCCTCTTGTCCGGCCGCCGTGCAGCGGAGGACATTCGAAACTGGCTGGAGGCATGATTTCGGGCATTCTCCCTGTTTTTTGAATTTCCCACCCGAGAACATTTCAATTTGGTTTCTTGTCCTTGAGACGGTCTGCCCTCAGACGCGCACACGCAGAGACTGAACGTTTTCAGTTGTCTAAGGTTTTCCATGTCCCTCGACCTCCTTTTGGCTTCCTTCAGTCCCCAGGGTGTACACTGAAGAAGAAGCAACATCCAGTGACCCAATGAAAGGCACTTTGACATGGAGCACAATACCCCCAAATTTTCAGATACGGATATACACATCCTCGAATGTGGGCTAGGATGGATCAAGGAGGCCGAAGATGCATTTGCCGATAAGCTTTTCCATCGCTTATTGCGAGATCATCCTGAGGTAGCCACTTCTCTCCATTCAATGGGGCTGCAACCATTCAGCAGGCGCATCGTCCAGATCCTTGATACCATCATCAGGGAAATCCGCTCATGTGGAAAAATTCATTCACCCATTGGAGAACAATGGACAGATTTGTTCCCCACAACAGTGAACCACCTTGAACCTCATCAACTGCTTAGAATGGCGGAAACATATTTGGACATTTTTTCGGAGTTGGCGGAAGATGCCTGGAGCCCTGCTATGGAATCTGCCTGGAGAAAAATCATTCACGAGGTGAGCGTCAGCTTGTGGGGACAACAACCTCAATCCTTGTCCCTTACCAGCATTTCATCGACTTTTCCATTCTTCAAAAGGAGGAATCATCGCATGACTCAACCATTTACATTTTTTTTGGGGACCTTCATGATTTTGGCCGGCGGCCTCGCCTCAATCGGCCTGTGGAGTCATTATCGTCTTGCGGAAGTCAAGCTATCAAGGAAGCCAGGGCTTAAAAAAGTATGGTGCTGATTTGCCACCGGGGTGCTGACAACGTTCGAAAACCAGCCTAAGCTTGAAATGTATTCGGCAATTCCAATTCGGGAGTCCGTCCCCGGAATGGGGGTGTCATTGAACGGCCAGACCATCACCACCCCCATGCATCCTACTATCTCGGTGAATTTTGTCATGGTGAAGAGGGGCACCAATGAAATAGACATTAGTTTCTAAGCAAACCGGGGCGACCAGATCATCATCCACTCCACGATGGGCTCTCCAGTTTTTCGAGTTCAAACAGCCATCCGGTTTCCGGTTCGGAATCCGGAAGCTTGTCCATCTCGTTGCCTGGTAGAAGGTGGGAGACCCGTGAATATCTGGCGATGAACAACTAAAAGGCAAAAAGACCTTTCCAGACGCATTGTCCCCTGTACATTCAAGTATTCATACGGCGTCCATCCGGCATCAGTAAATAAAAGGAATTTGGCCCTGCTCCGAATTGTGTCCTTCCGTAAATGGAGTTTTCACCACATTCAGCAAAATAAATTTCGACTCAAACGAAGGGATTCCTCGCGTTGAAGCCGGGTCTTATCTGACGGCCTGAGCCGGAACTATTCTCATCCCTGTTTCTTTTTATGCCCTTTGACCTATCAGACTCCTTCCCCTGCGGGTACAATCGAGAATCCACATCGTAGCCTTTTAGCCCAGCAAAAGGAGGGATTCACCCAATGATCCAAATTTCCTATATCAGTTCGGCCACGAGATCCATGTCTCAGAATGACTTGGAGGATATTCTGAGGATTAGCCGCGAAAACAATGCCCAATCGGGCATTACAGGGATGCTGCTGTATGGAAACAAAACCTTTATCCAAATCATGGAAGGCGAAGAAAAGGTGGTCAATGCGTTGATTGAGAAAATCAAACGGGACCCACGCCATACCGACTTTCACGTGCTCAAGAAAAAAACTATCGAACGCCGGGAATATTCCGATTGGAGCATGGGATTTAAACGGGTTTCCGAAGGTGATTTTCAAGCCGTCAAGGGACTCGAAACTCTATCGGAAAAAGACTTCAATGCGGCATTTTTGGGAAGCCACGGGAGCATTGTGGAATCCTTGATGGATCATTTCCGTAAGGACCGAATGAGAAAAATCGGGCAGGAAGAATTGTCCCTTGATCAGGAAGACCGCCTCATTCAAATCCTTCATCAGACCATTCGGGCCGCAGTCAGAGTATTAGCCGTACTGATGGTCTTTACGATTCTCTGGGGAGTGGTTGATGTCGTCTATATCATCTATTCAAAACTGATCTCTCCAAGTTTCACCACATTCAACATTCGGGATATCGTCAGCACCTTTGGAGCCTTTTTAGCCGTACTTATTGCCATAGAAATCTTCATTAACATTACCCTCTATATCCGCAAAGATGTCATACATATTAAATTAGTCGTGGCGACCGCATTAATGGCCATCGCCAGAAAGGTGATCATATTCGATTTCAAAGAAATGACCCCGCCCTATATTTTTGGAACTGCTGCGGTCGTATTGGCTTTAGGTATCACTTACTGGCTCATCGAAAGACGGCTCACATGGAGTGAGCCGGATAATTTGTAATAATTACAGATGTTATTATCTGCCATTTTTCATTGAGGGGAGACCGGTACCGTCCGATGTCATTTCCGTTGAAGAATTTCATACTGTCACCCCTACGTGTTTCCCGTTACGAGACTTTCGCAAGAAATAGCCAACAGCTTATTCCGTCGTTGAATATTCCTGTTTTCCAACTTCTTCAGTCTTTACACCACCTTTCCCCTTCTAGGCGGGCTGATTATTCCATTCGAAAGAAATCCTCCGTCCACACATGAGATCTTGCAGACTTGTCTAGGGTTTTTAATGTTCTCCTTGGAGAGTTCGTAACTGGTGTAGTTTAATGGAATAAAGCACCCACTCTTCTAGAAAACTAATTTTAAACTGCGTAGAAGCGGATAACAATTTTGATGGACGACCGGATGGCCACTAACGTAAAGGATAAAAATCCCATCCGACCTTTAAAAACTTTTATCCCTCTCCTTGCGAGTGGTGACCGCATTTCAGGTAAAGGTCTATAACCGTGGCCTTCCTGTTCGGTAGGGCAATCCGCCATGGAGCTCTGAAATAACTAAAGGGCACCTCTAAAAACTCTTAGTTGTGTATATGCTTCTTGCTCTCGCTTGGAGCGACAGTTTCCGGAAGTCCTGGCCATGAGGATGAGTGGGGTACTCAGCTGGTTCTTGAGGGATGGACTCTGCCTGTTTCTCCTTCATCTTAAGCCACCTGGGTCTTTCGCGGAACTGTGAGGAGCAGAAACCGGTGGAAATTATAGGTGAGATTCTTCATCCCAATCTTGAGCCGAGCCCGCACGAGCCCAACCGTTCGAATCCATTTACCACTCATCGCGGTGACCTGATGGCCGAAGACATGTTCGACACGCGCGCGAATGCGCGAGCGGCACCGGTTGTGGGTCTTCTGTTGCGCGGTCAGGGGTTTGTGGCGATACCCTTTCCGGTGAATCTTGGAGCGCAGCCCTGTGGCTTTGAGGTGGGCTTCGATCTCGGTGGATCGGTAGGCCGAGTCGGCCCAG
>BQIW01000101.1 GCA_021604105.1 Nitrospirales bacterium
GCTTCCTCAAAATCCCGGTGTTCGGCCGTCTCCCGACTTCGTCGAATGGCCAGGAGAGCAGCTTCATTCACCACATTGGCTAAGTCGGCACCAACCATTCCCGGAGTCATGGCGGCAATTTTGTCTAAATCGACATCAGGAGCCAGCTTGATGGATTTGGCATGTATAGCCAAAATAGCCGCTCTTCCCGGCCGATCGGGGCGATCAACCAGCACCTGTCGATCAAAACGGCCTGCACGGAGCAAGGCCTGATCCAGAATTTCAGGACGATTGGTTGCGGCCAGCATAATGACCCCCACACGAGGATCGAACCCATCCATCTCCACCAATAATTGATTCAGGGTTTGCTCCCGTTCTTCGTGCATCATCGGCCCCGTTCCCCGAGCCTTTCCCAGTGCATCCAACTCATCAATGAAAATGATACAGGGTGCTTTCGCCATGGCTTGTTCAAACAAATCTCGCACCCTGGCTGCTCCCACCCCCACAAACATTTCCACAAATTCCGATCCGCTAATGGAGAAAAACGGCACACCGGCTTCTCCCGCAATCGCTTTCGCTAGCATGGTTTTCCCTGTACCCGGCGGCCCCACTAAGAGCACACCCTTGGGGATCCGTCCTCCGATCCTCGTGAATTTCTCCGGAGTCTTTAAGAACTCAACGACTTCCATGAGTTCCACTTTGGCTTCATCGACTCCGGCCACATCACTCATACGAGTTTTGATATCGCTTTCAATGTAGATTTTAGCCTTGGATTTCCCGATTCGCATAAAACCGCCACCCGCCCCTTGCCCCATCTTTCGCAAAATCCAAAACCAGATCCCGGCAAAGACCAGAATAGGTACGACCCAGGACGCCACGTCTTTCCACAGTGTGCTGACAATCACACCGGCATATTCCACATGTTTTTCTTCCAGCAGAGACACTAACTCCGGATCATCTACGCGCACGGTCTGAAACCAGTGGGGATCCTCTTCCCCTTTTTCAGATTTCAATTTTCCGTGAATGACTTTGTCGGTTATGGAGATCTCGGCGACCTTATCTTCCTGAACCCAGGCCTTAAATTGACTATAGGGCACCTCATCCATATGTTGGGCGGCAAAATACATTTCCTGGAGAATAATGAGTCCCCAGAATGCAATAATGAAATACCAAATAGAGACACGATATTTTTTTTCCATATTTGCTATCCTAACCTCTGTTCCTGCGTGACCCTGAATCGCATGAAGTGAACATAATCCTACTGTACCCAAGAATCAGAAATACGTCTATCGAAATGGTTCAAAATTCTTCCCTGAACGATTGTTCCCGGCGGGAACCCTTGCCATCAGCCTCCTTCGTCTATGGGTCAGGGGTTGAAAAATTTTAGGATCTTTTTCAAGTCTCTATGATGTAAGCAAGATTCGGAGTCCGTCTAGATTCTCTCTTCTCAAGCATGATCACCTCTTACGACTCTCAAATATTATGGGTTTTCCTGTCCGGGTTGCTGGTCGGAGGGATCATCGCGTGGGCAATATGTTCCATTCTCTATCGAGGAAGGAAGATTCAAGCCTTACAGGAGACCGCTACCCGATTTGCATCAGCCCAAGCCCAAGCCGGGGAACTCCGGACCCAACTCGCGACCCTGCAGCACGAACGTGAACAGATTTATCAAGAATTTCGTCTGATGGAAGTGGCCAAAGTGTCCGCCGAAACAAACCTCGAAAATACCCAACGACACTTAGCGGAACAGCGGGCCTTGCTGGAGGATGCAAAATTGTCCTTGTCAGACACCTTTCGCTCTCTAGCCTCGGAAGCTCTGGACGGGAATAATAGGGGGTTCCTGACCCTGGCCGAGGAAAAGTTTAAAGCCCTCAAGGAAGAGGCAACGGCTTCCTTCGATCAACGCCATACCTCTATTGAATCCTTGTTGGAGCCGCTGACCGAATCCCTACGTACCTACCAAAAAGAATCTCAAGCCTTAGAAGATAAGCGGCTTCGTGAACTCAGTATCGTGGGAGAACAGTTGCGCCAATTGGCTGCCGCCCATGCCACCCTCCAAGCGGAAACATCTAAATTGGTCAATGCCTTACGATCACCCCAGGTTCGAGGGCGGTGGGGAGAAATCGCGCTTCGCAAAACCGCCGAATTGGCCGGCATGTCAGCAAACTGCGATTTCTTTGAACAGGAAAGCGTCTCCTCCGATACTGGGCGTTTGCGTCCCGATATGATCGTCAAACTTCCGGCAGGAAGAGATGTGGTGGTCGATTCCAAAGTGCCGCTCAGTGCGTTTTTAGATAGCCTGGAATCGCACACGGACGAAGATCGGGAAGCCGCCCTCAATCGACATCTCGGCCAGGTAAAACGCCATATCAGTCAATTAGCCTCAAAGGAATATTGGGATCAATTTCCAGCCGCTCCGGAATTTGTGGTCTTATTTATTCCCAATGATTCGTTCTTAGCGGCCGCTGCCGAACGGGACCCGTCCCTCGTCGAGTCGGCCTTAACGAAAAAAGTCGTCATCGCCACACCCACCACATTCATTGCCTTGTTGCGTGCCATTGCCTATGGCTGGCGCCAGGAACAGGTAGCGGAAGGGGCCCAACGCATCAGTATCCTCGGACAAGAACTCGCTGATCGTTTGGGCAATCTGGCAGAACATTTTGGGAAAATTGGACAAGCGTTAGGTCGGACCGTCGAATGCTATAATGCCACCGTCACCTCATTGGAGAATCGTATCTGGCCCACGGCCAAAAAATTCAAATCGCTCGGAATCAATGCCAAAAAAGACGTCATGGACCTCAAATCGGTCGAACAACTGCCAAGACCGCCTGGGGAAATGAAACCATCACCAGAAGACCTTCCGCGCACATCCTCATAGGTTGAACACGCCTGTTTCTCTCCCGCATTCTTCAAATGTATCGGCCGTTCCCTTGCAAAAGGATATTCCCTGACTAAGGCTTACTCCGTTCTTTCTGCCCCGGTATGTACCTTGGGCCAGATTTTGATCAATTTCATATTAGCGCTATTCTTGAGAACCATAAATTGTTATTATGATCGTTGCTATGCAAGAGTTTATTTAGAGACTTAACCTTATATTGACATTGGAAAGGAGGAGTTATCGCCCGTGGGATCAGGAATCACCAGCAGGTCAACAACAGATGAGAAAAAATGCTTGGAAGTCCAACACAAAACGTTGTCTGGCACGTTGGGATTGGGTGCATATCTTTTGATGGTCATAACCTTGGTAGCCCCTACAACCTCATCCTGGGCTGCCCCAGGCGAAGATTCGGAACCTCTCTCCAAGTTTTTAGAAATTCCACTAAAAGATGGAAGCATCCCGGATAAACTCAGGTTCCCTCTCCATGAGCAGAATGGTGTTCAGTATTTCAGCGCCGGATTAGGTAAAGAGGAACGGAGCCTGTCCTACCCACCATATTCCCTTAAGTTGATCTTTGTGAAGGGCGAACGCGCTTTTTTAGCTGGAGTGACGGTTGAGGTGATCAACTCAGATCAGACGACACTCGTATCCATTCCAGGGGAAGAGGTACAAGGTCCTTGGTTATTTCTCAACCTTTCTCCAGGAAACTATGTGGTCAAAGCAACCGATTCAGGTGGAACCACTATTGAAAAAAGCATCACACTATCGGGGGAAAGGACCACCCCTGTTCACTTTCGGTGGCAATAAGGGGGGATTTCGCTTCCGATAATTGTCCTGGTTGTCCGTTTTTGACCCCCAAAACCATCCGGTTTTTAACAAGCAACCCCTCCCTCGTGGCCCCTCATTCATTTTCATTTTTGTATTATTAGGTTTATTGCCTAAGATCAATGGTGTAGATATAAATTTCTAATATAATTATTCAATGTATATGATTATTAAAGGTTTTTTAACATTTATGGAATTTTTTGATATTCTCAAAATACAATTATGAGGATTTTTTAATATTGGATTAATCTTGACTTAAGATCAAAGAGCTATATCTATCAACAAGACATTATACTATATATGTCATGACAATCAGGAAAAAGGAGATACATATGGGACATTTCGGAATACAGAAAAAGACCCCAACACTTGGGAAAAGTCCCATGAAGCGTGAATCGGCTCACTCCGCTCCCAGTACAAAGACGGTAGATCCAAGGCACTCGGATACCTGTACTCGATGTGGAGGATTTATGGTCTCCCACTGGTGCATGAATGTGAATTATGATGCCGGTGGGATGGAAATCCTGACCAAACGATGTCTGCAATGCGGCGAAGTCATTGATCCCGTAATTTTGGAAAATCGCCTCAACCCTCAACGAGAAACGATGAAAAAGAAAACTCGTCCGCTCCTCTCCAGGCCTTTAGCATCATCGAATAAAGGCAAGGGATCAGGGATGAGTTGTACTCCTATAGCTTAACTTGAGGCATCTCACACTCCAGGGTGCTTTTGAACCACCCATGAGGAAGAGCTGGATTTTGCCTCCTGAGATTCGAAGACTGCGTATGTTTTTTAGTCTATCCTCCCCAGGATAATCCCAGGGCGCAAGCGTCCCCCTCTTCCTTGTGGGTCCCATCTCACAGGAAGAGAAAATGAGACGTATCGTTTCTGATATTATTTCCCTCCTCGTTTCCAATTTCCCCCATCTCCCCTCTTAGTCCTTAACTTCCTTGTCCCGAAGAGGAGTGACGATGTTCAGATCTCACCTCATCGTGAGTTTTTTCCTCTTGCTCCTTCGGCAAATCACCTTCCCACGATTTGGTGACTTTGAAAAAGAAATCGATAAATGGTCTCTGCCTGGCGCAAGAACCCTCGGAGATGAAAAAATAATCTCTGGCCTTAAAGAAGCTCTAATCGTCGGAACGGAAAATACTGTGAAGCGCACTGGCAACACAGGCGGCTTTTTAAAAAATAAAGGTATCAAAATCTTGCTGCCCGAAAAACTTCAATCCATGGGAAAAACGCTTCGACTGGCTGGATTCGGACCTCAAATTGATGAATTGGTGGTCAGCATGAACCGGGCCGCGAAGAAGCCTGCTCCGTTGGCCAAGCCCATTTTTAAGAATGCAGTCACCAACATGAGTTTTGACGAGGTCAAGAAAATTATGGTTTACCTGACGTGGAAAAGACAAGGAGCCAAGTCGGAGTAACCACACAATACAAAGAATTGGCGGAACAATATACGATACTACCGTTTGTTAAAGTCCCGGAATTTGATCTGGACGACTATGTGGTTGGAAAAAGCCTGGACGGGCTGTTTCGCACGCTGGCACAGGAGGAACAAAAAATCCGCACGAACCCCGCAGCCCGCGTCACAGATTTATGGCAAGATGTCTTCGGCCAATAAACCGCATATTTTTTTCGGCACACTCACACAATACTAAGGTCTAAATAGCAATGAAACAACCGATTATCGGGTTCCATCAGGATGACGTGGATGATTGGGTGGCAGATCTGGCATGCGGACATGGGCAGCATGTTCGACATCAACCTCCACTGAGCTTTCGCCCATGGGTTCTGACACCGGAAGGACGTCGAGCCCATCTCAAAACAATTCTCAATTGCAAAAAATGTGACGAGGAAACGCCCCTTCCCTCACAAGAGACAACCTAATCCCACTTCCCCGTCTTCCATAAAACTTTCTTCTCGCAAACCGTGCCATATTAAGGATTGTGCCACATCGCTCCATCGGTGTGGTGTTCACCTCCCTGGTGAGTAATTTTCAGAATGTCTCCATTTCTCACATGAGCTTCTAATGTGGAGATTTTCTGATTAATGGTCAACATGAGTTCATTGGCATGGAGAAACGGCATTAACCCTTGAAAGTGATCGGGGAAATCCTCCAGCAATTGCCGGATAGTGGTGGCGTTCTCTAAGGTAATTTCAACTTCCTGGTCTTCAACCACTTCACGAAGTGCAAGACCGAATATCAATACTTTTACCATTCGGTGTTCCTCATGCAAAAATGAATTTCCATTCCAATTTCAACTATCACAAAAATATCCCGCCAGAGCACCCGACCTTATTCCTTTATTTCATACGGGGATGGTCCCGCATGACCTGCGCAATATGCTTGACCTCTGCTATCCCACGAAGTCCGTTTTTTAACTGAATCATACATGCAGGGCAACTCGTAGCCACCACCTGAGCTCCACTCTCTTGAATAGCCCGCTTCTTACGCTGGAAAATCTTTTGAGAGGTTTCATAATTTTTGACGATATACGTACCCGCTCCGCCCGCACATCGATCGGCATCCTGCATTTCGACAAATTCAAGGTCAGCCACAGAGGCTAACAAGTCTCTGGGAGCCTGAGACACACCCGCGGCACGAAGATGGCAGGAAGAATGGTACGTCACTTTCTCCAACTTCCCCTCTGCCCCTACCCGGGTTGAGTGCATATTGGTTGACGATATTCCCTGTTCAACAAGAAATTCAGAGATATGCTTCACTCGTTTAGATAAATCAATGGCTGCAGCTTCCTCCGGCTCCCCATGAAACAGCGTGGCATAATCTTTCAGGCTTAACGTACAAGAAGCACAACTGGTGATCACAGTGGCATACGATGCCAGGTGAGTCAGGTTTTCTCGGGCGCCTTCTTTTACTAAATCCCGTAATCCGTAGGTTTCAATCGGTGTCCCTGAGCATCGTTGTGGAGGTAGAGCGACCTTCACACCGTGATCAGCTAATAACCCGATCACGGCATCCCCCACTCCATCCTCAAAATAGTTGGCCGCACACCCATGAAAATAGGCAATTGAGGCCTGTCGGAGATGCTCGGAATGACACAGTTCAGGATACCGATCGCGCAAATGCCGTTTCGCAAACGTCGGCAGGACCATTTCTCGTGGAATCTTTGCTGTGGGAGACAACTTTCGCAACAACGGGCGAGTCAGCTTTTCCAACACACCTCGAATAACCGGACGATCCCAAAAAGACTGGGTCCATGCCAGCAGCTTTAACAGGGGATGAAAAATCCACTGACGGGCGTGGAGGGCAAAAATCCATCCGGCCAACACGTTGGGATGTTCCGCCCGTCGTTGAAGAATCAAGTCGGACACATCGACACCGGCCGGACAAATGGTCCGGCAGGATTTGCAATTCAAACAAGCGTCGACCACCCGTTCGGATTGGAGATATGAGTAATCTGAAGCCGTCACAATCTCGAACCACCCGCGCGCACTCATATCTTCAGACTGAAACACATCATAGACCGGACACACAGAATTACATTTGGCACACGTGGCACAAGCTTTGCCCATACGCTCCACATCAATATGTTCCGTAAAGGAGGTATCACTGATTTTCACACCAGGATTCATCATCCCCTGTGGATCGAATGCCTGCTTCACTCGAACAAAAATGTGGTACACCTCTTCGCCATACATCAAGCGAACCGTCTCGGCGCGAATACGCCCATCTCCATGCTCTCCACAAATTGATCCGTCAAACCGGTCCAAGACGGTCTGGTGAATTTCCCGATGGGCTTCAACCATGGCATCAACATCATGGTGATTATGCAAATCAAGCAGCGGCACAATATGAGCATTGCCATTTCCCACATGTCCAAAAATCGCGACCGGAACCGATCGTCCTCCAAAGTACTCTTCCAAATACCGGATCAACTCTCCGGTGCGTGAGGCCGGCACGACGACATCATCGACAAAATTTATGGGTTTTTTGTGAGGATCAAATCGATAGAGCATCGGAAACAACGCCTTGCGGGCTTTCCACAATTCCCCCTGCTGGGCGGGATCCGACGCCAACCTCACCTCCCCGGTGAGTGGAAACCTTCGACACATCTCCCTCAAGCGATGACGACGGTCTTCTCCTTCACCTTCATCAAATTCAATAAGCAGGGTGGCTGCCGCATCTGATGGAATGCCATAGCGATTTCGCCCGATCAAATCCAAGGAATTTCCATCCATCACCTCCAAAGCATTCGGGTTCAACTCCAATAAAGGGGGAACCGATTCGCCCATACCCTCCAGATGTCGAAAATGGATGAGACCCGTCACAGTCGCATCAGGTCGTTTAACCAACTTGACGGTTGCTTCACTCATAATGCCAAGCGTGCCTTCGCTACCGATAAATAATTTTTGAACCTCAAATACGCCCCGTTCCAGCCCATCGACCAAATCAAAGACGTTATAGCCGGAACTGTTCTTACTTACCTTCGGACGCCTGGCGCGGATCAACGTTTGCCCCTCTTGAAGCATGGTCCACACCGCCTTTAAGGATGGATACTCTTTCAACAACGAGGTATGAGCCGGTCCTCCAATAGGAACGGACTGAGCGTCAAGCCAACCCTCCGTAAGCAGCCGAATCCGGAGAGTATGAACGTTGTCCTTGACCGATCCATAGCGAAGCGTATGCGGACCGGCCGAATTGTTGCCGAACATGCCCCCTAACTTGCACATATCCCCGCTTGAAGGATCCGGCCCATACATCAACCCCAGAGGAGCCAACTGCTTATTGAATTCGGATAACACCAGGCCTGGTTGTACCCGCGCCCATTGCTCGTCCCGATTCACTTCCAGCAATCGATTCATTCGGGAGATATCCACAATAATGCCGGCTCCGATCGCTGATCCGGTCAGATTCGTTCCGGCGGCCCGAGGGGTCAGAGGCACTCCAACCTTGAGGGCATACTCCATCACGGCATGAATGTCTTCCTCTGTCTCAGGAAGGACCACAACTTGGGGGGGAATTTTGTAGATACTGGCATCGACGGAATAGGCTTTCAGCGTGGCCCAATCCCACCGGACTTTATCCTGGCCCAATTTTTTGACTAAATCGGGCCCCAGGGAAGATTTCTTATCAGGTAGCAACAACGGCATAGGATCTCATTCTGCTCCCTATGAGAATGACACACAACCCTTGTCAGAGAGAAAACAGGAAGGATAACAAGCAGACCACAACAGAACGTGTGGCATCACGGTCGATTTAAGCAGAAAGATCGGAAACCCTGGCCTCTCCCTCATGCTCCTCAGGGGCAAAGGGAAGTTCCAAAGGGAATTGTTCCGGACTACCCAACTCTTTGAGCTCTTTCAGCGGAGGCAAATCTCGCAAATCCCGAAGACCAAAACGTTGAAGGAACTGCTTGCCGGTTCCGTACAAAATCGGTCGGCCCGGGATATCCTGGCGTCCGACAATTCGAATTAACTTCTGGTCCAGAAGGGTTCGCAACACACCAGAGGTTTCTACACCTCGAATTTTTTCAATATCTGCTCTGGTAATGGGCTGTTTATAACTTACAATGGCCAGGGCTTCCAGTGCCGACCGGGAAACCTTGGCTGACGGTTTGGCCTTGCTGGTCAATCGCCTGATAAACCGACTCTGCTCAGGTCGCGTTACCATGACATACCCGCCGGCCACTTCCAAAATTTGCAAGCCACGATCTGACGCCTCATACTCCGCTTGAAGATCCTGCATAGCACTTTTCACAAAGGATTTAGGCACCCCTTCGAGAACCAGGGCCAACTTCTCAAGACTCAGAGGATCATGCGAAACAAAGAGCAGAGCCTCAAACGCGGCTTTAACTTCACCACGGTCCAACGCCGGTTCCTGGTCTACGGTCTCGGAATCCTTCACCTGTTGGGCGTCTTGGCCCTTATCTGAGAACTCACTTAAAGTAGGGTCTTCCGTTACTTCGGCATCAAGAGCATCCGAAGCTTGGTGTCCATTGGTGAGTGCGTCCATGATTATTGAGTCCTCCTCTGGGGACTGAACCCGATCATTTCTCGTTGCCCCTTACCTATTGCCCTCAGGCTATTCCTACATCCCCCCATGCATCCTCCGATCAATACCCGGCTCTGCCCTGTTACAATGGATCCACAACAAAATTTCCAGTAGAATCAGGTCCCCCAGCTGGAACAAAACGCCTGGACACCTGAATGGGACCCAACCATTCTCCTTGAAACAATCGAACCAGGTTCATCCTGACCAGTTCCAACAAGGCCAGAAAGGTGGCAATGACCAATGGCTTGGACCAATGATGTTCAAATAATCCCTCAAAAGGAACAGTCGACTCCCCTTCCAATCGCTCCAATATGACCTGAATCCGGTCCTGAACCGTCCAAGTTTCCCTGGACAATTCCACGATTTCATCGGTAGGGGCTCGATCTAGAACGTCCTGGAAGGCACTCAGAAGATCAAATAATTGGAGATCCTCTGTAGCCATATCCTCCTCGACCGGTGACTCTGTAGGCAGGGGAAGAGGATCACGAGTAAAGGACTCCCGCCAAAGACGTTCGCGGACAACTAGGTGCCCGGCTGCTTCCTTGAAACGCTCATATTCGACCAATTGCCGGACCAGTTCCGCACGAGGATCCAGATCTGCCTCATCCTCGGACTCCGGTTTTTCCTCTTTGGGAAGGAGCATCCGGGATTTAATATAGAGCAGCGTGGATGCCATGACCAGAAATTCCCCGGCCAAAGACAGGTTCAACGTCTTCATCATGGACAAATATTCCAAATATTGCTGAGCAATCAGGGCAACCGGAATATCATAAATATTGATCTGGTGTTTCCGAATCAAGTGGAGAAGCAAATCCATTGGGCCGGTAAAGGCCTCAAGTTTGACCTGATACACATCGTCATCTTCAAGGTCAGAAACAACAAGGGAGGGGACGGATTCCAATCAAGAGCCTTTCGACTGGGTTCCACAGTGCAGATATTTAAATTTGTATACCATCTTTTGTGTAAAGCCGCAATATCCTAACCAAATATAGTGGTTGAGACCTCTTTACGCCGGTTTCTTCCCTTTAGACAGCCAGAGGTAACAGAGCACCAAGATAACCAGCCCCAAAAAGATCCCGACCTGAACATATGTCCTCCGACCATTCTGAACCGAAGCCACATCACGTGGGAGGTTACTCCCGGTTAGTTCCGGCATGGTGCGGAACTCAGCTCCGGAAAAATCTATGGCTCCGTCAAATCTGGCGTCCGTAAAATCGACCACGGTGTGAAATTGCGCATTCGCAAACGTCACCGACTCTCGAAATTCGGTAAACCGAAAATAGAGTTCATGAACGGCCGAGATGGCTGAAAAATCGGCAGGGCCTTTAAATATCGATCCTGAAAAGCCGGTCCCACTGGCAAAGGCCGTTCGGGAGAAATCTGCCGCTTGTTGGAACTCGACTTCCAAAAACTCCGCAATTCCGGTGAAATGGGTGTCGGCAAAGGTGACCCGATCACGAAATTGGGCCTGGTGAAACCGGGAATGCGTTCCGAACGTGACGTGAGAAAAATCCACCCCTTGAGCAAATTGAGAACCAATAAAAAACCCCTCAAAATCAACCCGCGCGTCTGCAAATCGTACCGGGCCCACAAACACGGTCTTAGAAAGATCAATTGATTGCTGAAAGACGGTTCCCGTGAAATCGACCGCCCCCAAGATCAGGAGAGCCCCTTCAACCAGATTGGTGGCAAGCACTTTTTCAAATCGAGAATGTCGGATGGAAATTGTCTCTGGAATGACGCGAACCGTTGTGATCCCTTTCTCGTTCAGGGATTTTCCCACTGACGGGGGAATGGAGGAATATTCCGAAATAGCCCGTTGGTGCAAAAGATCAAGCATCACCTGATCAACCACCAACGCATGGTCAAGATCAATCCGCTTGCCTTGCACAAGCGCTTCCAGAAGATCAGCCCCCTTCACAGCAAAGGCCGCCTCTTCCCCAGGCAAACAGGGGCCTTCAACGTGCACCCAGAACACGTTTTCGCTTCCCGGAGGAACCGGCAGGAGACGACAGGCCTCGGCATTGACAGAAGAAAAACCCAGCAGGGCAAGCAACAAGCCGAGCTGCAGAGAATACTGTGCTCCCCAGAGTTTCATCAATGCCCACATCACATGAGCATGATAGGAAAACCAACAGCCTTCGCCTTGACACAGACGCAGGGGGACTGATGAAGAGAGATGATCGTCACGAGGTCGTGTCGGACTGAGTCAAATGATTCGTTCGTTTTGGGGGAGCGGATCTATTAAACAAAAGAATAAAAAATCCTGGCCAAATCCTGCACAATCGTATACGTCCGTCCCATCGTGGAAAGCCCCTAAGTGGAAGGTGTGTTCTCAGCAGGTTGAGCTGCTTCGGGTTGAGTTGGTTCGGGTTGAGCTGGTTCGGGAGCTTCGGCTTCCGCAGATTGAGGAGCTTTCACTTCCGCGGGCTTTGCCGTCTGAACCGGAGACACATTCTTGAGCGCTAAATAAAAATCCCGATGTTCGTATTCGGTTTTAGCCAACGCTTGATCGACTTCCTGAACGGTTTTTGGCGGAGGCACCACCACCTTGTCCCCTTCCCGCCAATTAGCGGGCGTCGCACAGGCAAAGCGGTCAGTTGTTTGCAGGGCAGTAACCAACCGAAGGATTTCCTCCACATTGCGTCCGGCATTGAGTGGGTAATACAGCAATGCCCGAATGACTCGCTTCGGGTCAATAATAAACACCGCACGTACCGTTGCAGTGGAACTCGCACTAGCATGAATCATGCCGTATAGTTTGGCGACACGCATATCAATATCGGCAATCATAGGAAACGGAATCGTCGTACCCATTTTATCGTGAATACTGCGAAGCCAAGCTAAATGGGCATGGATACTATCCACACTCAAACCAATGAGTTTCACCCCTCGCTGACGAAATTGCTCACTGAATTGGGCAAAGGCCATCAATTCCGTCGTGCACACCGGAGTAAAATCCGCTGGATGAGAAAACAATACCACCCAATGCTGTTCCTGCCATACACTAAAATTAAAATCGGTCTGTTGCGTCGTCACCGCGGAAAAGTCCGGCGCATGATCTCCGATGCGAGGCAACCCTCGTTCTTCCGACATGAAACCTCCTTCAGTTGGCAAGACTAAAACCCTCCCCCGCCCAACACGAAGGGAGCAATCCCGGCCTTTCATATGAAACCGGCAATACGAATAATACTATCAAAATGGCGAAAAGGATAACCCAGGCACTGCCTTGGCCCATGGGTGGCCAAAATCACCAGGAGCGAGGAATTTCCTCTTCATCATCCTCATGACTCGATTCGGTATCCCGAAAAAACTTATCCGTGCCCAATTCTTCTGATAAGTCTTCCGTCAAATCCAAATCCTCATCAACTTCATCCGTGGAGTCCTCGGAAAACTCATCATCATCAAAATCATCCGCAAGATCATCCACATCCAGGGGATCAGTGACATCATCGAGTTCAGTGGTCAATGAATCCAGAGTGATATCGGAATCGGTTTCCACTTCAATATCCAATTCGGCATCGATGTCATCCGGCAGAGACGCATCATCAATATCCGGATCCGGTTTCCGGATCAGAATTTCCTCCGCATCGGCATCAACAGGGAAAGCGTTCTTACTCTTTTTGGCATCAAGGCTCTTCCCCGCAGGCGTTTCTTTTTTAGGCCTTCCCGGGCTCTTTTTAGCCTCAGAAGGTGCCGCCTTTTTCACCGATTTTGTGGCGGGAGCAGACTTGGTGCGATTCGCCCCGGTTTTCGCCGCAGTTGTCCTTTTCGAAACATTGTCAGATGTAGTCAACTTCTTCTCTTTCCCTTTCACCGCCTTTTTCGGCGCCGCTTTGGATCGTGGTTGAGCTTGAGCCACGGCTTTGGACGTCCCCTTTCCTCGTGCCTTTGTATTTCCTTTGACTCGAGCCTTAGCGGTTCCCTTGGTCCTGGCCTTGGAGTCGACCTTCGTATTCTTGGCCTTCGCTTTGGTAGACGGTGATCGTTGAGGCTTCACAGACTTCTTTGGTTTGGCTTTTGTCTTCGGTTGAGCTTTTGCATGAGTTGTTCGCTTCCCCGTAGGCTTCTGTTTGGGCTTGGCCTTTGACTTGGGCTTAGCCTTGGCAGCCATGTGTCACCCTCCTGATTATTATGATCGACAAAAGATCCATCTACGATGGATCGTCTCCTGAGTTGCCCCCATCTACCATGGAGAGACCCTCTCAAGCAACAGAAGATTTTCAAAAAGAAAATTCTTTGACTTTTCAAGAAACTTCCGGTCATTCAGTATCCCTGTTAGAATCAGGTCCCCATGGAAATAATTACCACACATCTTGAGGCGGATTTCGATGGCCTTGCCTCAATGGTGGCCGCCCAAAAGCTTTACCCGAAGGCACACCTCGTCCTCCCGGCGGGAGCCCAATCCCGTGAGCGGACCTTTCTCGCGGAACATCCCCTTTCCCTCACGGCACTCTCGAGTCTGAATTTTCCGGATATCACCCGCCTGATTTTAGTCGATGCCCAACACCGTGACCGGTTAGGACCACTCGAAAAAGTTCTTGAAAATCAACAGATTTCTGTTCATATCTACGATCATCATCCTTTGGAGACCACCAATCCCCTGCTCCCCTTGGCAGACTATTGCAAAGTGGATGCGGTCGGGGCCACCATCACACTCCTCTGCGAAGAACTTCAAAGCAGAGCTCTCACATGGACACCCGAGGAAGCCACACTCTTTGCCATAGCTCTCTATGAGGAAACCGGTCAATTTGGCTACCGGAATACCACGCCACGCGATTTTCAGGCCGGCGCGATCCTTGTGCAGACTGGAGCCAATTTAAACCTGGTCACGAAATACATCGCACGGCACTGGACGCCCCCGCAACTTGAATTATTCCATGCCCTGCTACAATCGGCGCAAACATTAAACCTCGGACATCGAAGAATTTTGATCACCACCCTCACCTGGCCGGATTATGTGCAGGACATAGCCCCGGTTGTTCAACAACTGGCGCAATTACATGGTGCCGATGCCATCATCGCCGCTGTCGCCATGGAGGGCAAGGTACAAATTATCGGACGCAGCCGCCATCCTGACATGGATATGAATCAGATCACCAATGCCTTTGGCGGAGGAGGGCACACCATGGCTGCCGCCGCCAGCATTAAGGGACTCACCATCGTCGAGGTCGAACAGAAAATCCACGCCCTTTTGCAGGAACAAGCCAAAACCTGGCAGCCCATTCAACGGCTCATGACCACACCTGTCAGGACGGTGGAACCCAACACCACGATCAAACAGACCGAACACCTCATGACCCAATACGAAGTCAACGCCCTTCCCGTTGTGAGTGCGAAGGGCGGTTTCATGGGGTTAGCCACGCGGGAAGCCGTACAAAAAGCCCTCTATCATAAACTGACCACCCACCCCATCGAGCACATCATGCTCAGGGATATTTTTCTGGCCACACCCGGCACTCCATTTGACGAGGTCCAACAGCATATGGTCGAGCGGAATCAGCGTATCGTCCCGGTGCTGGATCACAACCAGGTCGTTGGCATTTTTAGCCGGACCGATTTGCTTCGGGCTATGCACCAGGCGCTCCCATCTCAGGAAGAAAAGGTCGAGCCCTCTGCCGGAGCGGCCCCTTCAGCTACCGTCGTTCCCACGCCAACCTTGCGTACGTCGAACCTTCACAAACAATTGGCCACACGTTTACCTCCGCCCCTCTTAACTCTTCTCCAGACTATTCGGACACTCGCCGACACCCAGGAGGTGGCCGCTTTTCTTGTCGGCGGATTTGTCCGTGATTTTCTTATGAACATTCCCAATTTCGATTTGGACGTGGTGATCGAAGGAGACGGCATTCGTTTTGGCAAAGCGTTAGCGCAGGAACTGAAGGCGGAATGGACCATTCACGAGCGATTTGGAACCGTCTCGATCGCCATCCCCAAGACTCTCCACATTCCACAGATGCAACACCTGGACATTGCCACGGCACGAACGGAATATTATGAATACCCCACCGCACTACCGACTGTGGAACGCAGTTCAATAAAAAAAGACCTCTACCGGCGGGATTTCACCATCAATGCCCTGGCCATTCGCTTAAACAGGACGCCCGGTGAACTCCTGGACTATTTCGGGGGCCGGCGAGACATCAAGGACAGAATTGTGCGGGTCCTTCACAGCCTCAGCTTCGTGGAAGATCCCACCCGGGTCTTTCGAGCCATTCGCTTCGAGCAACGGTTTGGTTTCCAGATCAGTAAAGAAACCCAGCATTTCATTCAACAAGCCCAAACCATGGAACTGTTTCACCGGCTTTCCGGCGTACGACTAGGGAATGAACTGATCCATATTCTAGAGGAACCCGAACCGGCCAAAGGCATTCAGCGATTGAATCAATTTAAGCTCTTTCCTTTTATTCATCCCAAGCTGCAATGGAAAGAACCGGCTCCGACGCTCTTTGCATCCGGAGAAAAAATTCTGGCCTGGCATGAGGTGGAGAGTACCCGATCAGGAACCGAGCGATGGCTGCTCTATGCCCTGGCCTGGTTCGAATCGTTGGGCAAATCCGAATTGATCAAAACCTGGAAACGATTGGGATTCCCGCAACGAACCACAGTAACTGTCGGAGAGTTCTTACAGACCCAGTCCACGTTAATAAGGACCCTCAACAGAAAGCATCTGGCTCATTCAGAAATCTACACTATCCTCACGCCATGGCCGAAGGAACTTGTGTTATTCCTCATGGCCAAGGCGCAAAGCAAGCCGACGATTCATGCCGCCATGGAACGGATCCGGGATTATCTCACCACGTTCCAACATATCACAATCACCTTAACCGGCCACGACCTGGAAGACATGGGCCTTCCCAAAGGTCCGGCGTATCGCCGGGTACTCGATCGCATCTTCAAAGCCAAACTGGATGGCCTGGTGACCACACAGGAAGATGAATATCGACTCGCCAAAACATTCATCCAACAAGAAACCGCATCAGGAAGTCTTTCAAAATCCCCTTCGGTTGTAAGGAAAGGTGACAGAAGATAGCCTTCTCACTGGCTCCCCCGGCAAGCGTTCCCATCCTTCCCCATGCACCAGCTTTTACCGTCCACCACACCATCTCGCATCCGCTGGCGGATCCTTCTACTGCTTCTCTTTATCAGCATCATCACCTACATCGACCGGGTGAATATTTCCGTCGCCGCCCGCCAAATAATGCCGGCACTCGGACTCACCGATCTGCAAATGGGTCAAATCTTTTCGGCCTTTGTCTTTGGCTACGCCCTTTTTCAAATTCCCGGCGGATGGCTGGGCGATCGATGGGGACCACGTCGCGTATTGACCTTCGCCGTCATCTGGTGGTCGATTTTTACAGCTTTGACGGCCGTCGCTCCCACACTCCCGCTGGCCAACTTGATCGGGATCATGGGCTCCCTCATGGTCGTGCGATTCCTCATCGGCATTGGCGAAGCCGCGGCGCTGCCTAATTTCAATCGAGCCGTCGCGAATTGGCATCCTCCGAATGAACGGGGCTTGGGCATTGGCATCACCATCGGCGGGATCGGGGTGGGTTCGGCTCTCACGCCACCCATCACCGCCTGGATCATGGTCAATTACGGCTGGCAAACGGCCTTCTATGCCGCAGGCGGATTGGGTATCGGCATCGCACTCTTGTGGTACTGGTACGCAACCGATCATCCCCGGCAACATGCCCATGTTAACAACGCCGAGGTGGAACTGATCGAAGGATCGGAATCTCTACCCGACCCTCCTGTTCCCTTAGAGGGACGATCCGGCAAGGCCTGGGGAACGGTTCATGATGTGTTCACCGAATTCGAAACACGTGAAGGACGACCTCCAGCTTCACAAGCAAAAGGCAACGGAACCGGCGGGAAGAAGGACATCCCCATTTCCTCCACCCCAATACGGACAGGAAGGAAAAG
>BQIW01000102.1 GCA_021604105.1 Nitrospirales bacterium
TTAGGAAACCGCTGCTCTATCCGACTGAGCTACGGGGGCAACAAGTTTGTATGGGTATGTTAAAGAGCAGAGGCTTTCATTGACCATACTAATGTGGGATATTCTTATTTTACCAGAATGTTCAGATAGTGCACAGCAGACGTGAAAGGGTACCCTTTTTATCGAGCGAGAACAAGAGGACCCAGTGAATTCTTTAGCCTGACATGAAACCGATTTCCAATCCCCAAAATCCCTTTTCTCCGGAAGTCCGCGAGCGCCTGGAACCGCCTGCACCCGTGACACCGGACATCTACGAGGAAACGGTGAAGACCATCCTCAGCCACAACACCAGCCCCGACCTCCCCTTTCAATGGAGCGTAAATCCCTATAGAGGGTGCTTTCATGCCTGCGCCTATTGCTATGCCCGCCCCACCCACGAATACTGGGGCTTTGGATCCGGAACGGACTTTGAATCCAAGCTGATCGTCAAGACCAATGCTCCTGCTAAACTTCAGGAATCATTGCTCAAACGATCCTGGCAAGGGGAATTGATTGTTTTTTCCGGTAATACTGATCCCTATCAACCCCTGGAAGCCAGCTACAAACTGACCCGGTCATGCCTACAAGTTTGTGCAGCATTTCATAATCCGGTTGGACTCATCTCCAAATCAGCCCTCATCGTGCGAGACATTGATGTGTTGCAAGAACTGCGTGACAACGCATGGGTGCGCGTCTTTTTGAGTATTCCGTTTGCCTCAGAAGACATTGCACGGAAAGTTGAACCGCAGGCCCCCTCAATTACAAAACGGTTCGAGACCTTAGAACAGTTGTCCAAAGCCGGCATTTCAACCGCGGTCTCGATTGCCCCGGTCATTCCGGGATTAAATGAACACGACATTCCACAGATATTATCGCGAGCGCGCGATGCCGGAGCCCAACATGCGGTCTATATTCTGTTGCGTCTCAACGATAATGTGGAACAGGTATTTATTGAACGGATGACGCATCATTTTCCCGATCGAATCCAGAAAATCCTCACCCATCTCAAAGAGGTTCGGGGAGGACAAGTCGGAGACCGAACGTTTTTCAAACGCCATGTAGGCGAGGGGAATACATGGGATGTCATCGCGCAACTGTTCAAGACCGCCTCAAGAAAACATGGATTTCAGGGCACTCCCGATACACCTATTCCTGCTACCTTTCGACGGCCAGGGCCCACACAACTCTCTCTGTGGGAGTTTTGAAAAAGGCCGCCAGCGGCCTCGCTCCTTGGCCTGGATCACGAAGCCCTCCGTACGCTCCGCCGAACCAAGGGGCTGCAGCCTTGCTGGACGAACCTTTTTGAATTCTCCCGATTTTTTTGAACTAGCTTTAGATCACCCACATGTGTGTCTAAATAGGAATACTATTTCAATTTTCACACAGACTCTCCCGAAGAGGCCCCTTCCTCATCACTCCAACCGGACACACCCGGTTTGGCAAGACCCTGAGTCCTTCAGTACAATCCACCTCTGACCATTCTTCTTGCTCACTCAGAACCAAAGGACACACCCTATCTCATGCTTCTTTCTTTTCAGCCCTCACATTTCTTGCGGCACCTGACCCTTACCCTGCTCTTCCTTCCCATCATCGGGTGCAGCGAAGACAAAACACCCTGGCAACTCCATACCGAACAAGGCACGACCATGATGGAACAGGGAAAGTTCCCGGAAGCTGAACAGGAACTGAAAGCGGCGCTGGAACTGGCAGAACAGTTCGAAGGCCAGGACCCTCGCCACATCCAGTCCATCACCAATCTTGCGATTCTGCACAATGCAAAAGGAGAGTCTGAACAGGCTGAAGCCCTCCTTCTGAAAGCGGTGACCATTCAGGAAAAAGGGCCAAATTCTCAGACAGCCGAGTTAGCAGCAAGCCTTAGTAATCTCGGCGCGTTGTATGTCACCCAACAAAAGTTCGACCAGGCTCAAGCCTCATTTGAACGAGCCTTAGCGATTCGGGAACAGGCGCTGGGCCCTGATAACCCTGAGGTCATTCGTGACCTGGAAAATCTCGCAGCACTCTTTGTTCGGCAAGCCCGATATGCCCAAGCGGAATCCTATCTGAAGCGGGTTCTTGACAGCCGCGAAAGAACCGAAGGACCGGAGGCGGCTGAACTCATTGAACCACTCAATAATCTCGCGCTCCTCCATCGAGCCCAGGAACAATATGACAAGGCAGAGGCATTATTACTCCGGGCCTTAGCCATCAAAGAGAAGCAAATTGGCCCCACCAATCCTCACCTCCTTGGCAGCCTGAATAATCTCGCGCTTCTTTATAGTACGGCTAAGCAATTTTCCCAAGCGACGCCTGTGCTGGAACGCATGCTGACTATTAGCGAAGAGGGGTTTGGCAAAGACCACCCCCGGGTTGCCATCATCCTCAATCAATTAGGAGAAATCCACAGACTACAGGACCAACCTGAACAAGCCATTCCCTTGATCCAACGCGCCATTGCCATTATTGAACAAGCAGAAGGGCCCGAACATTCGAGCCTGACCGGCCCTCTCAACAATTTAGCGTTACTGTATGTCACCACAGGACAATATGATACAGCCGAGCCCTTGTTTCAACGGACCATCACTCTCACGGAACAGACCATGGGGAAAGATCATTTTCGTGTGGAACGCGCGCTTAGAAATTACGCCACCCTCTTGCGAAAAATTGGTCGTACCGAGGAGGCCATCACGCAAGAAACGCGGGCCAATGCCATTCACGAAAAGAATAACCCCACCCTGACATCTTCTCCGGGATAGGACGCGACCCTCGATACATCCGTCGAAGGGAATTCACACGTCTCGAGGTCTGGTCCTGTCTCAGGCCGATTTTATTATGTTGTGCCCCGGATTCCATCGCGATACCGGACCATATGTTTTTATTTCATCACTTGGAGAGAATCATCGCCAGATTGCTTATCATGCCTTCTATCCCTTCTTTGCCTGTCAGGTCCGATACTCGCTAAAAGCCCATTGGCATCCCCTGCTTTGAATATCGGCTCCCCGTCGCCCCGGTCCCTCAGGCACACCCCTTCCAAACCGCCCCACAATCAGTAGACCCGTTCCCGATTTGATCGTCCTGATTCCATTTTCATCAGACTTTTTCCTATGACCCGCCTCCTGGTCCCATGGAAACCTTTTCTAAGTTATGAACCAATCAGGCTCAGACCAGTCCTCCCACTCTTCAGCCACCCATTTCATTTCCTCATCCAAAACACACGTCCTGAGCTATCGAGGAGACTTCGGGGCAAATCGAACACCAGGAATGGGTCTTCCACTGAAACCCCACCCAATTTCCCGCCCCCCCATGGATCACTCCAACAAGGAGATTTTTTTAAAAATTTGTGGCCTCCCGCGTGTAAAAACAGGAAAGACGCAATAAATTTTTCTTTAAGCCGAATAGGTAATGAACCGATCTGAACCTAGAGAACGAAGGGAATAATTCCTAGGCTGTCAATGGCATGTATGACCATCCGATTCTGCGCATCCTTTAAAAATAAGTACGAAAAGTTCTCTACCATAATCAGACACTGAAGTGGGGAGTAATCGAAATCGCCAAATAGGCGATCCCTCTGACGTTCCAGGAAAATGAGTTTACGGCGTTCTCGACATGGAAATGCTTAAAACCCTGATCGTGAACCTTGAATTGTTTTGAAATATGGCAGGAGCCAAACGCCGAAGGGTTTATTATTGGTGAGAACGTATCATCCTACCTGATGTATCAAAATATCGGGAGAATCACGAAGTGTCCAATGAAGTCCTAGAGAAGGAGACACGTGCGGTGCGACAGGGAAAATTCAAATATTTCAGTAAACTCGGCTTATTAGTTTTGATGGGAGTCCTCGGAAGCTTCCTGATTTCCGAAGCCGCGCTTCGCCTGATGGATATCTCCTATCCGGTATTTCACGGGTTTGATCCTGAAAGAGGACGAGTTCTTGAACCGGGAATGGAAGGGTGGTTTCATGGTGAGGGAAACGCCTACATCAAAATTAACTCAGCCGGGTTTCGGGATGTCGAGCATCCACTTCAAAAGCCAAACAACACATACCGGATTTTGCTCTTGGGGGACTCCTATACGGAGGCAAGGCAAGTCATGCTGGAAGACACTTTCGGGAGGAAAGTCGAACACCAACTCCAATCCTGTGAGCGATTACTCCCAAACCAGGTGGAGGTCATTAATTTTGGTGTTCCAGGGTATGGGAATGCTGAAGAATTAATCACCCTTCGCTCCCGTGGTTGGGATTATAACCCTGATCTTGTGCTGACTATGTTTTTTAGCGGGAACGATCTCATCGATAATTTTCCCCGGGCGGAGTTACGTGAACCTGAGTATATCCCTCGTCCATACTTTCATCTTGAGCAGGGAGAATTAAAACTGGCGTACAATTTTCAAGAGTGGTCTCCACCGCTTCTCAAATATCAACTTCTGCTTTGGGGAGTACATAACTTTCGAACCTTGGAATTGCTCAACCAAGCCAACCGGGTGCTGGCGGCACGGCAAATCGGGGAGAGCCAGGGACTGGGCTCTAGCCAGGGAGGACTGGCAGACTTTGTCTATGCCCCACCCCAGACACCGATCCATCGTGAGGCGTGGGACATTACCGAAGCCATTCTGAAACTAATGCATCAGGAAGTGCTTGAGCATGGAGCAAAGTTTTTTCTGGTCACGGCCACAAGCCCTGATCAAATAGACCAGGAAAGTAGTCTATTGTTGCAGGACCGCCTAGCTACCCAAAACCTAGATTATCCGGAGCAACGGCTGCGAGCGCTTGGGGAATCCGAGGGCTTTCCCGTGCTCAATCTGCTGTATGACTTTCAACGGCATGCGAAGCAACATCACGTGCATCTTCACGGATTCCCGAATACGAAACTTGGGGCTGGCCATTGGAATGAAAAAGGCCACGAGTTAGCTGCACAGTTGATATCAGAACGGATATGTCAGGATCCTTCCGTACTATAAAGACATCATCTACGTCTGACCATCCTTCTGTCGTTGGAATCCAGTAGAGAAGGCACGACAAATCTTCACTGCCACCCCCACAAGAAGCCTCCTGCTCGCCACCAATACCATTGCATGCGCTTGTTCATATGGCGGATGAGTTTCCGGAGTTTTGAAGGAATCCGAGCCGAATCATAACCAAAGACCATCATCTTTAGCCTCCAGTCCTTCAATATGTTTTCACCCTGAGAAGAAACGTGGATCTCTCTTGACACTTTTTTTCCAATCACCTAAGGTGCCCCTCAACGCATACATCTTCCGATTACCTATGGAGCTTCTTCTCCAGATCAATCCACGATAGGCAGGATGATGACAAGCTACCCTTCGTTCTCCGTCTTGCGTTCCATTGCAATTGTTTTCAAAGCGATTGTCCTGCTCGCCTTCACGCAAGGTTGCACGACAAATCTCAAACCCGTTCAAGATTTTGCCAATCTGTCCGCAGAATCCGCTCAATACACAACCCTGGTTGATGAATACCTGGATTTTCCCCAGCGGCAAAAACGCTATCAACCCCCAGATCGCCATGCCAATCTTGATGCCATGGCGCAGGATCGTGCCAATCAACAAACGGCTTTACTCCTCCGCCAATCACTTATTGAGACATACATGAAATCCCTGGGCCGTCTGGCGGCTGATGAAGTGGTCGATAACACCGAAGAACTGGCGCAACTCTCGACGACTTTGGAGTCTCAGACCCCCACAAGTCCACAAGAGGCAGAAGCATTTAAAAAAATTGCCGGCATCGTGACCACTGTGGCGGTAAAACGATGGCGGCAAGATCAACTTCAGAATCTCATCGAACAAGCCAACGCCCCAATTCAACAGGTACTCGAATCCTTACACCGCATCGTGTCAGACGGATTTGGCGGAGACCTCCAAACCGAAGAAGCCGCCATACAAAATTATTACATGACGATCATCATGGAATCCCAGGATCCCGCAGGCAAGGCCGCGTTAGCCGAATGGAAAGACCTCAGAATGTCACAGGTTCACAAACGATCTGAAGCCGTCCAAATATACGGGACAGTCCTCGACCGTATTTCAGAAGGACACCAACGACTTTTTGATCAACGTCAGAATTTGACAAAGAAGGAGGTATTACACCAGGTGAAAAACTCGGTCAAAGACCTTCGGGCATTACTACAAACCTTTAAAAAACTGTAAGCGAGGACTGTCATGCCCTTGAGTGCTGAAGACGCTTTTGAATTATCCAAACAATTTCGTGATCTCAGCATTCATCTCGGAAATTATCGGTTTGCCCATTGGGATAATCTCACCCCGACACAACGCCGTGATTTGGAAGACGAGGAATGGTCGCTCTTGAACTCCTCTTCGGATATGACCACGAAAGCCGTGGGGTTGGCTTTGGAGGAATCAGAAATCAATGCCAAAAGGATTAAAAGTTCTGTGGGCAAAGCTAAGCGGGCGATCAAAAAACTGGAAAAGGTCGGTGAAGTGATCAAAGTCGCTACTGCCACGGTCGGACTTGCTGCAGCGATCGTGGCCAAAGACCCAGGCGCCATTGCCAAAAACGCCAAACTTGTTCTCGAAGCAGCCGACGCATAATCTGCCCGATCATTCCGATTTCCTCCAATATTATCTACCGGGTCACCGTTGATTGCATCAGACTATTCGCGTGTGGTGGGGAAAAGCCCTGGAAGCCCCTATGCCGCTCGGCAAGTTCGAGAACGGAGAATGCCCGACCATTGACTTGCTCGGGAACCGTAAAAATCTGCCGTAAATCTTCTCCCCGTTCGCCCACAATCTGTCCGGCAAACATAACCCCTTTGGCAGTCAACCGGTGAATGCTGGTTTCAATATCCGCCACCCGTACCGCAATATGGTGTAGAGTTCGATCTCCAAAATGCTTCACCCATGCGGGGATAATACTTGTTTTTCCCCGTTCACCATCATACGCCTGATCCACAAATAACGCGGGACATCCTGGGGCCCGATAGACCTTGGCCCACCAATCGTCATACTCCAGCGTTTCAGCATAGGCATAGCCCAATAACAGAAATTCCTCGGCCCGTGGATCGATGGCCCCTGTGCGTATCGTGATATGATCGACCACCGGAAACAACCCGATGCCAATCTCATCCAAGGCCTGACTCATTATGGCAGCCGCATGATTTCTGGCAAGATAGTCCTTAATGTAACGCGTGATGACCTGCTCGAGCTCCATCCCCTGCTTCATAGTATTCTCCCCAGTTAGTCTATGGAAAATACGATACCTTGCGCCAATGGCAATTCCGTGCCCCAATTGATCGTATTGGTTTGCCGACGCATATACGCTTTCCATGCGTCGGAACCGGCCTCTCGCCCCCCGCCCGTTTCTTTCTCTCCTCCAAAAGCGCCGCCAATCTCCGCCCCGGACGTACCGATATTTACATTCGCAATTCCACAGTCGCTCCCCTGCCCCGATAAAAACTGCTCGGCATGCCGGACATGGAGGGTAAACAGTGAAGATGACAGGCCTTGCGGCGCTTGATTTTGAAGGGCAATCGCGTCATCCATGGTGTCATAAGGCATGATATACAAAATCGGCGAAAAAGTTTCCCGCTGCACCACCTTCCACGGATTCTCAGCACGTACAATGGTTGGCTCGACAAAAAACCCGGGGCCCTCGATCACACTCCCGCCAAAGAGAATCCGGCCACCATCCTGCACTACTTCCTCAAGGGCAATACGAAATTCTTCCAAGGCCCGCTCATCAATCAGCGGCCCCATCAACACCCCTTCGTCAAGCGGATTACCCACCCGGACCTGCCGATAGGCCCGAAGCAGTCCTTGCACGACCTCCTCATACCGTGATTCCTGCACAAATAACCGGCGGGTTGTCGTGCATCGCTGACCGGCAGCGCCCACAGCCCCAAAGACAATGGCAGGAATGGCCAGATTCAAGTCGGCCGTTTCATCGACAATCACGGCATTGTTCCCGCTAAGCTCCAATAGGCTGCGCCCTAACCGTTGGGCCACGACTTTTGCGACCTTTTTTCCCACCGGCACGGAACCGGTAAACGAAATCAATGGCAAGCGTTCATCAGCCACCATTGTCTGCGCCAATTCATTCCGGTCCGTAATAAACACTGAAAAAATCCCCGGAACACCTTGTTCCGCCATCACCTGGTTACAGATATGCTGCACGGCTAGAGCACAGAGGGCGGCCTTGGGGGATGGTTTCCACACCACCGTATCCCCGGCGATGGCGGCCAGAAACGCATTCCATGCCCATACGGCAACCGGGAAGTTAAAGGCCGTGATCACCCCCACTACTCCGAGTGGATGCCACTGTTCGTACATCCGGTGTTGTGGCCTTTCGGAGTGCATGGACAGTCCATACAGCATGCGGGATTGTCCCACCGCAAAATCCGCCATATCGATCATCTCCTGCACTTCCCCGTCGCCCTCGGCCTTGATTTTTCCTACTTCCATCGACACCAGGGAACCCAGCGCATTTTTTTTCGCGCGCAGGGCGTCACCGATTAACCGAACCACCTCCCCCCGCTTCGGAGCGGGGACCTGCCGCCACTCCTGAAATGCCCGTTGTGATTCCTGAACCAAGGCATCGTAATCCGCCAAGGAACACCGGTTTACTTGAGCCAGGACCTGTCCCGTCGCGGGATTCACCGAATCCAGCAGATCCTCGGGTGTCGTTGACAACCAACGCCCCTGGCCGCTGCAAGCGCCGGCATGCACCGTTTTTAACCCCAATTCATGGAAGACATCCATCATACGCTCCATTTCCTTTGACACAGCATAAACTCATGTCGAACATGAATCATCCGATTGAAAATACCGCCCGAACCGGTTTTCCAGGATTGAGGTCAGATCAAATGTCTCTTGGGTCACAAACCCCCGATACGTCCCGGAACGCTCAAAGACAAGGTCGACCACACTGCACATCCCGGCTGCCGTCGTCACCTGAATCGCAGACCACAATTTTCCGGCAATGGTCTGTGGATAGATTTTCTGTACAAAATTTTCTTCATACAGTTCTCCTTTTCGAAGACCCGTCACCGACGTATAGATTAGGACCACATCCTGTAAAGTCTTCGGCACGGCCTTTTCCAAAATACGCTTCAAGGTCTCTCGGTCATCATTGAGTTTAAGGTCATTCATTAACAGATGAATTTTTTCACAATGGCCGGGATAGCGCAGGGTCTTATAATTCATGGTCCTGACTTTGCCCGCAAACGTATCCGCCAACGTCCCCAGTCCACCGGAGGTGTTAAAGGCCTCGTATAACAGACCATCGATGGAAATGGTTTCATATCCTTCGAGGGGCAGCAACGGCACTTCCTGTCTATTCTCAATGCCATAGCACGTATTGCCGTATTCATTAATCAAACCGTCCGTCGACCAGGTCAGCGAATATTTCAACACATTACTGGGATTCACCGGTAACGCCCCGACCCGCATTTTCACCATATCCACAGTATCAAACCGGGTCATGAGTTCATGCGCGACAATGCTGATAAATCCCGGCGCCAACCCGCATTGGGGCACAAAAGCCTTCGGAGCCCCCTCACTGATCTCCCTGATGCCTTTGGTGACTGTGACATCTTCAGTTAAATCAAAATAATGGGCGCCGCACGAGCGCGCCATCTCCCCAACGACTAGATTACAATAATAGGGAAGGCTGGAAATAATTCCGTCCGGTTCGACTGATTCAATAAATCGGCCCAGGGCTTTTGAGTCCTGCACATCGATAAGCGACACCTGAAAGTGGTTAGACCCGATATCCTTCTTCAACCGGGCGACCACTTCCGGGTCCACGTCTCCCAGACATATTTCGAAATCTCCACACTCAACCAATAAGGTGGCAATCAAGGACCCTATTTTCCCCCCTCCAAGAATACAAATTTTATCCATCGATATCCCTTTCTGAGAAAAGCTTGCCTTACTGTTATTTTACTCCTTTTTGGCAGTCAGGGTAGTAGGCTTGAGTCTGAATGGAAAAATTTTTCCCAAAGCCTGTAATTCCAGAGAAAATTTGAAACATGCGATTTACTCAACATGACATTGACACCTGAATCAAGCCAGGATTTATATAAATATGTCTGTTTTGCAAGTTTGCGAAACATCTCATTGGCGAAGTAGCCGACAACCGGGATGAACTCCAACAGATCCTCTGATGACTGTGAGAAGGTTATTCTGAAAAGCCCCTTTCACAGTCTTCTCTCTGCCCAAACTTTTGTGATCAGCAGCATAAAAATTGCTGTTTATGGAACAACTACATGTTTTCCCCTATATCCTCATAAAGACAACTTGCTCTAAGATTTACCACTTTTCCATTACTCTATTTTTTGAATCGAAGGTTGCATGACAAATTTCATCAACCGTTCTCGGCATAGTAAGACAGGCGGCTTTGATGATTGAAGAAAATACAGGGCACCGTTCACTGAGTAGACATCTTATTTCATGGGACCTTTCCCTCATCCGCATAGCTTGGGTGGGATGGGATCCCAAAGCGAATAATAAGGTGTGAACGTCTGATTTCATCCAGCTACCCTAAGGAGGGGGTAATACCTATGGAGAGGATTTGGATTTTAGTCCGAATACCACAAGGAACAGGGTATGTCCCGACAAATAACCTCCTTGATTTTTTCAGCCAAAAATTTGGCTACTCTTGCCTTTTTCCTCCTCGGGTTAATCGCTAGCCCAGCTTCTTCTGCTTCTTCCGTCCAACTCGACTGGATCGCGAATCCGGAGTCGGACCTGATGGGGTACTATGTACATATGGGCACATCGGAAAGGTCTTACCACACCACAAAAAATGCCGGCCTCAACCCATCATATGTTTTTCACAACCTTCCAGAAGGACTCACCTACTATTTTACGGTGACGGCCTATGATCAATCGGGAAACATCAGTGCACCTGCAGAGGAGGTGTCGATTGCACTTCCGACACAAAACGCGAACCCGAATCCTCACTTCAATCAGGATCTGAATGGGGACGGGAAGGCCGACCTGATCCTTCGAAACACGAAAACCGGAGAGGTAGTCGTGTGGCTGCTCAGTGGCACCAGCGGAGCATCCTCAGGCATTCTGGGCCAGTTACCGCCCGAGTGGGCTTTAAGAGGAACGGGTGATATGGATGGGGACGGGAGGACCGATCTCATTTGGCGCAATGCCACGAGCGGCGCGGTGGCCGTGTGGCTGATGAACGGCTTTACCATCATCTCTGCAAGCTTTCCCGGCAGCGCACCGACGGCTTGGGATATTCAGGCCATCGGGGATCTCAACGGCGATGGCAAAGCCGACCTCGTCTGGCGTAATACCCTTGATGGCAACACTGCGATATGGTTCATGGATAAAACGGGGATTGTTTCCACCGGTTTTCCGGGTGGTGTCTCGTTAGGGTGGCAGATCGCTGCGGTGGGGGATGTAAATTTGGATACCAAGGCGGATATTATTTGGCGCAATGCCACGAGCGGTACGGTGGCCGTATGGTTGATGAACGGTTTCACCATCACCTCCACAAGCTTTCCCGGCAGTGCGCCGCCGGCTTGGGATATTCAGGCCATCGGGGATCTCAACGGCGACGGCAAAGCCGACCTCGTCTGGCGTAATACCCTTGATGGCAACACCGCGATATGGCTCATGGATGGAATGAGGATGGCCTCCTTAGGATTCCCAGCGACTGTGCTAACGACATGGCAGATAGCAGGAGCAGAAGATGTGAATGGGGATGGCCAAACTGACGTCATCTGGCGCAACACAAGTAATGGGGCTGTGGCAGTATGGCTCATGAACGGAGTGGCCATAGCCTTCACAACCTACCCCGGTGGCGCTTCCATAGACTGGGAGATTCAGTAAACGAAATTTTAAAACCCTAGACCGCTCCCCTGAATAACTTCATGGGCCAATCCCACCAATGCCATAAAAAAATCCTTCTACCCACTTCCCTAGGCTAAAGAAATCTCTTCCAATTCCAAAAGAATTCTTTGGCCTCCATCTTCTTTTCCGCATAAACCACATCCATCAATCTATCCCTCCCTTGGCATCCATCGATTATACGCACCATGATATATCCCCAATGCTCCTCCATACGGCCCATAGTGAAAATCGTGATTCTGCCGTTCAACCAGTTACCTTCTCGCTGTTGAAAGCCCATCACCCACCATTCGCAGCCTTTCTCATGGACGGTGTTCTCCCCAAAAGCCACTTTTGATCGAGACCTCCCGTTATCTCTTGTACAAACCAAATATAATTTCCTGTTCTTTTTCCCATAATCATTCTGCTCGTTGTTTTTCTTTCTCCGATTTTCCTCTGCCTAGTTTCTCCATATCCCGATATTGCCATCTCTAAAGTTTTTCTTTACTTCTCCGAAATGTTCGGCAGACCGCTTGGGGGTGTGGATAACAAAATAGGGAGGCAAAGATCGGAAAAAAGGTTGACCAATTCATAAATTCCTCTTCCCGAAACGGCACTCCTACTGCGAAGTAGGGTCGCAATGCCAGGAGTCAGGTCCCACGCCTGACCGTTCAGCTACCGAAGGAAGACGTCATTCACAAGGGAGGAGAAAAGATGGGGGCTTCGATCCCAATACGACAAGGAGAAGAGTATGGTCAAACATATGTCCCAGTTGGGTTTCGCAATCATACATTTGGCGGCCCTGACGCTGTTTCTCGTCGGATTATTCGTTAATCCCGCTTTTTCCGCTTCTTCCATCCAACTGACCTGGGACGCGAATCAGGAACCGGACCTGATGGGATATTCTGTGTATATGGGCACATCCCAAGGTTCATATAACACCACGAAAAATGCCGGTCTCTCTCCATCATACATCTTTCAGGACCTGCCCGAAGGCAGCACATATTATTTTACAGTCACCGCGTATGATCAATCCGGAAATATCAGTGAACCCGCAGAGGAAGTGGCAATTGCTCTACCGACTCAGGGTGGCAATCTCCCACCTCCCGATACCACGCCGCCCACCATAACCCTCATGAGCCCGCAAGATTCTTCATCCCTAAGCGGCGCCGTTACCGTGTCCGCCACCGCCTCGGATAACATTGGTGTGGCAGGTGTACAATTTAAACTCAATGGAAATAATCTGGGACCAGAAGTGACCACCAAACCCTTTTCGCTATCCTGGGATACCACCACCGTGCCAAATGGCTCTTCCACCCTTACGGCCACCGCCCGCGATAACGCAGGCAATACAACAAACGCTGCACCGGTGACCGTCACCGTATCCAATACCACTTCGTCTGCATTAACAATTGCCAACCTCATGGTCGCCAGCGGAAAGTCATATGTCGTGCCCGCAGCGGGCCTTCGAGCGGGAAGCACAGTGTATATTGACCGCTCCTTTACCTTTACGACAGTACCCTCCAGCATCGAAGGAGCCGTCTTTATCCAGACGGCCAACAATGACAAAGCAGCAACGAACAAAGAATTTCTCAGTTTCCAGGTTAATCAGCCCGTGACGGTATACGTCGCCCATGATGTGCGAATTACCTCCAAGCCCTCCTGGTTGAAGACCTTTACTGATACCGGCATGGACCTTTCCACATCGGATGCAACGCTCCACCTTTTTGCTCGTGCCTTTCCCGTCGGATCCATTACCCTTGGTGGCAATGCCGGGAGTGCTAGGAGCATGTATTCCGTCATCGTCCAACGACAGAACACGAATCCAATCTCTACCAAAAATCACGATTTGAATGGGGACGGGAAAGCCGACCTCGTCTGGCACAACACAAAAACCGGGGACGTGGCCGGGTGGCTGCTCAATGGCGCGAGAGTCGCAGCAACCGCCATTCTAGGCCAGTTGCCGACGGAATGGGCTATAAGTGGAGTCGGCGATCTGAATGGAGACGGGAAAGCCGACCTCATCTGGCGCAATGGCACCAGCGGCGCGGTGGCCGTGTGGCTGATGAACGGCTTGACTGTCAGCTCGACGGGCTTTCTCGGCAACGTGTCCACGAATTGGGCCATTCAGGCCGTCGAGGATATGGACGGGGACGGTAAGGCTGATTTCATTTGGCGCAACACCGCTGATGGCAACACTGCAATCTGGATCATGAATGGGACCACGATAGTTTCCACTGGTTTCCCGGCGGGTGTCTCTTTAGAGTGGCAGATCACCGGCGTAGGCGATGTAAATGGGGATGGCAAGGCAGATATCATTTGGCGTCATGGCACCAGCAGCACGGTGGCCGTGTGGCTGATGAACGGTTTGGCCATTACCTCCACGGGCTTTCCGGGCAGCGCACCGACGAGTTGGGCCATTCAGGCCGTCGGGGATCTCAATGGTGATGGGAAAGCCGATTTCGTTTGGCGAAACACCACAGACGGAAAAACCGCGATATGGGTCATGAATGGGACGTCTATTACCGGTTCCGGCTTTCCAGGGGCCTTGTCGGTGGCATGGCAATTGGAAGGAGCAAACGATGTAAATGGGGATGGCAAGGCAGATATCATTTGGCGCAACAACAGGAATGGCGCAGTAGCGGTCTGGCTCATGAACGGCTTGACCATCACCTCCACCGGCTTTCCCGGTTCCGCCTCCACAGACTGGAAGATTCAGTAAGCAGGAATGTGAAAAATAGAAGAACATCAACCTGGGATGGCTCCGTTCGGCCATCCCTCCTGGGTGCTCGTAGAAGGCCCATTCCGGAAATCATTATGCGTTCCGCGCTCCAATACCCACAGACACTTTAAGGCCAATGACAGGTTCCCATTTTTGAATTGAACATCTCCGTATACGGTCTCGGCCATTGCTCCTTCGCTGCCAATCTTAATACCATTACCCGCTGGTTGGGCGATCAGTGAGAAACGGTTCGCATAATCCCTTGGCGGGTTTTGGCGCAACCGGCTCTCGATTTATTTGCGCAATACCTGGCTTGTGGATGAGTGTTGACAGATACGGTTTGAGCCTTATTCATGATACCGCACCATTTCTCCACAGCCTGACGTCATCCTACAGAAGATGTGGTTCACCGAATTTGAAGCCACACTTTCCCTGCTAACCGAATCTATCTGAGACAATTTTTCATTTGGCACCGGGTAGAATATTTGTTAATACTTATTAAAGGACATCAAATGATTTTCTTGAGACATTCCCAGATGGAGTGGATGGACCTTTTCCAAGATGAGATAGAAAGAGAGGACGGTTTTAAGTTGAATACCTCACCATCGAGTCACTCATCATTTTACTGGTCCGTTCTCATCACAGGAGTGTTGGTGACTATACGAAGAATTTAATAGGCATGACCAAATTTAAATGAATACCTTAACGGAGCATGCAAGAAACATGTGAACCCTGTCAGGCCAATAGACATGGCGTACAATTGTCGAACCACTACACCGTCGATGTATTATCAAAACACAGATAGGAGGCCAATGAAACAGTATGGCTAAACTGATCGAGCAACCCACAAGAATTAAACCTGCAGGGAATAAACCCAAACTCATCGATGAATTTATCGGACGGGTCAATTCCGGCACAGACCAGATCAGCATTGCGCGGATGCACAGTCCTTCCGGATGGGAAGAGCCCGGCCAGACCCCGGAGTTCGATGAATATACGCTGGTCCTGTCAGGTCAATTGCGGGTGGAAACGAAAGAAGCGATGATTGAGGTAAATGCCGGTCAGGCGGTCATCGCCTATCGCAATGAATGGGTGCGATACAGCACCCCGGGCCCTGAGGGAGCTGAGTATATCGCGGTGTGTACCCAGGCCTTTTCCCCGGAGACCGTGCATCGCGATCCGGATTGAAACAGGTTTCCATGAAGGCACCCAACAGAGAGTCAGTCCTAACCGCCGGCTAATAATCCATCCACGGGCGTGGCAACCGAAGATGTCCATAAGAGGCTAAAGATGTTAATGCTTACCGGTGATGGTGACGATGACCCCCTCCAAACCTGAAACCAAACCCTATTGCAGGAGGCCCATATCCCCCATATCTGGGACCATAACCGTAATAGCGTGAATATCCCCATGGAGAATGGAGGTAGAAGCCGTTAGGTGGAAACCGGGCATAGCCATAGGAAGAACCATAGGAGTACGCGTAAGGGGAAACATAAGGCGGCCGATACCGGGAATTCTGCTTAGAATTCTGTACTTGGCTCAGGGCTAACGCTTCCTGACGATCCAATTTCTCTTTGAGCTGATTGACTATCCCCTCCTGGGCCTTTAATTGTTTTGCCAAGGTATCGATCTTTTCTTGCTGAAGCTCCATCAACGTGGTCAGGCATCGGGCTTGAGCATCTCCAGAATATCCGGAACATTCCCAGGGAACATTAGTGGCTTCTGCAAAGGCATGAGGATTGCTCATGGTCACACCTATCCCTACTCCGCAGATTAGCAGGCATACAATCCAACAGTTTAATCGGAAGGTCATGGGCGGGAACTGCATCATTAACCTATTCATATCCCTTTCCTAATTGAAGGTATACGCTAATTTATCATGGCTTCGCGTAGCCCTACAAACGAGAGACCTTTTCGCTAAAGAACTGAAGAGCAATGAAGTCCCGAAAGATCCATTGACACCCTGTTCAGGAATTCGTAGCCTTTCCCTGGCTCCCCTTGCACAGAGGTTTCCATCGTTTAAGGCCAAGGCACACAAATAGGTTCTTCCGCAGAAAGCCAGTGTTTTCACTTGGAACGCACAACCACCACCCTAGGGAAGGAACCTATCCGCTGCGGATGGGTGGGCACGAAACCACATTTCATTCCCTATCATGATGAAGAATGGGGAATCCCTGTCCACGAAGACTACCGCCACTTTGAAATGCTGACATTGGAAGGAGCACAGGCCGGCTTATCCTGGTCAACGATTCTCCTTCGTCGTGAAGGATATCGCCGTGCCTTTGCCGGATTCGATCCCGAAAAGGTCGCACGCTTCGATTCCAGAAAAAAAGCGGCGCTCCTTCAAGATACCGGGATCATTCGGAATCGCCTTAAAATTGAATCGGCCATCACGAACGCCAAAGCGTTTCTCACAATTCAGGAAGCATTCGGATCTTTTGATCAGTACATCTGGGACTTTGTGGGAGGTGCGCCTATAATCAATTACTGGAATGAAATGGCACAAGTTCCAGCCACCACTTCTCAGAGCGACGCCCTCTCAAAAGATCTTAAAAAACGTGGGTTTAAATTTGTGGGGAGTACCGTGATCTATGCACACATGCAAGCGGCCGGATTGGTCAATGACCATACCACGGATTGCTTTCGACATCCCTCAAACCTTTCCCCGCAAACCACTTTTCAACGAACGGGCCATTCCCGAACAGCAGCCCCCTCAACCATCAGGATCAAACGAGCATACGACGCCCCTGCCCCGGATGACGGATGTCGGATTCTCATCGATCGACTGTGGCCACGTGGACTTTCAAAAGAAGCGGCTTGCGTCAATCTGTGGCAAAAAGATCTTGCCCCGTCAACAGAGCTGCGTAACTGGTTCCGGCATGACCCGGCCCGCTGGCAGGAATTTCAGACACGGTATTTCACCGAGCTTGATCAGAAAATCAATGCCGTTGAGGATCTTTGGCAACGAGCCCGATCCAGTCCGGTCACTATTCTTTTTGGGGCCAAGAACGAGAAATACAATCATGCGGTCGCCCTGAAAGCCTATCTCACC
>BQIW01000103.1 GCA_021604105.1 Nitrospirales bacterium
CGACAGACGACCGGACCAACGACATCGGGTTTCGTCTTGCCCAGGGCACCCGTTAACCCTTTGCTCTGTATCCTTTTACCCTTTTCTCTTCCGAATTTCTTATAGAGACGCCCCGGTGGGGCGTCTGTCTTGGGTGGCCGATATGAAATAATTTGACGATTTCATGGGCGATATGGTCAAAGACGACGGGTCACCGACCCGTCGCTACAAAAGGAAAAATAATTCTGTTGGTCCTTTTGTGTAGAGACGTCCCGGTGGGACGTCTGTCGTGGATAGCCAAACGACCCACGACATTACCCGCCAAATCTCCAGAAGGTGTGTCGTAGAAAGCGACCCGCCGTGGGCTGAAGACGACGTTCCATCGGAACGCCGCTACGAAGAAATCGAGACGGTGGTCGAGATATTAGGGCGGAGAGTAGGAATTTTTCGACGGATTTGCTGTAATGGAAATCCGCTTTCTTGACGGGCAATTGAATGAAACGCACATTAGTAATCGTCGATAAATTTTAGGAAGCGTTGGTTCCGCCGAGGGAGAATCGGTGGGTAAATCACCAATACTGTATGAGGAATAACCAATGAAACGTCTTATCGTTCATGGCCAGCGTGAGTCGCTTGACCTGCCATCCGCAACTCCCGATTTTCCTGCCAATCTGAAGGACCTGGTCACCCTGAAACATAGTGCCAGGGTCCAACGGGCTCGCGCGGGCCAACCTCCTCTAGAAATTGATGATGTGAGCCCGAACGATCTCATCCAGTTGGAGCTGGATCAGGGATTGAAATTGTGGGTCCGGGTGGATGATCTGGAGAAGGATTTTGGATTGACTCCCAGCCGTGGGCTTGACGGTGACGTGGTCGAACTTCCCAGCGTGTTGCCTATTGGGGCCTCCAGTCGAGGTATCGTCGGGAACTGGGTGATAAAAGGTTTTAAAGTGTTTGGCCTGGACCCGGTGGGTGCAACTACGGATTTGATTAAGGACAAGGTCGAAGGTGTGCTGAAGCCGGGTCCGGGTCTCTATCGGTGGGAAGGAAAAGAGGCGTCTGATTACACCCGGATTAAATCCCTTGAAAAGGAAAAGCCAGGTAAACCGTGGCTGGTCTTCATTCATGGAACCGCCTCTTCGACCGAAGGCAGTTTCGGCGGACTCTGGGAGGGGGGCGCCAATGCCCGTATGGTGCAACTCCTTGGCCATTACCCCAAACGTGTGCTGGCCTTCCAACATCGAACGCTTTCTCACAATCCCATTCAAAATGCGTTGGAACTTGTCGGGTATTTTCCCGAAGGGGCTCGTCTGCATCTGGTTTCGCATTCCCGTGGTGGACTCGTGGGGGAATTGCTGTGTCGTAGCATCATGGAGGGCCGATTTCCCTTTGATCAGGATGATTTCCAGGTCTTTGCCCAACCGGATCGAAAGGCCGATCTGAAGCAGTTGGAGCAGCTCGGGCATCTGCTCCAACACAAGCAATTGATCATTGAGCGGTTTGTCCGGGTGGGATGTCCGGCCCGCGGCACGACGTTGGCCAGTGGCCGGTTGGATCGGTATCTGTCGATTATCCTGAACGTGGTTGAGGCGATCCCTGGGCTGAAGGGCAATCCGGTGCTTGAAGGTCTCTCCGCATTCCTGCTGGGCGTGGTGAAAAACCGGACGAAACCGGAAGAGTTGCCCGGGCTGGAAGCGCAGATGCCGGATTCGCCCTTGGTTCGCATTCTCAATCGACCGGGAGTGCGGTCGATGGCGGACCTGCATATTGTAGGCGGGGATGTGGCCGGGGAAGGGGGGCTGGGGCGACTCAAAACATTCGTGACGGATTTATTTTATCGGGAAGATCATGATTTGGTCGTGAATACGTCGGCGATGTTCGGGGGGACAGAGCGGACAGGGGAGGTGCAATATTGGATCGACACCGGAAAGGAGGTGGATCATTTCCATTATTTTCGCAATTCCGACACGGCGAATCGGCTGATGCAAGCTCTCACCAAGGACGTGCCCCATTCCCTCTTTCACCGACTCGAGCGCAAGCCGTCCGAAGTGACCGAAGATGATTACCGCAAACGCGCTATCGGATCCCCACAACCTGTTGTTTATGTCCTGCCCGGCACCATGGGCAGTCAACTGAAGGTGGGAAACGATCGGGTCTGGTTGGATAAGTTGGATTTAGCTTTCGGAGGCCTGAAAAAGCTGAAGCATACCGCGAAAAATGTCGTGGCTGATCAACCTATCGGGAGTGGCTATAAGGACCTCATCAAATATTTGGCCAATTCACATACCGTTAAACCCTTTGCTTATGATTGGCGAAAATCGCTGATCGAACTTGCTGACCGGTTTCGTAAGGATTTAGAGGAAACGGTCAAGGCACAGGAGGCGGTCGGACAACCGGTACGGATCATCGCGCACTCCATGGGCGGGTTGGTGGTGCGGGTCATGATGGCGACGGAAGAGGGGAAAAAGGTGTGGGATCGCATGTGCCGCCATCCCGGGGCCCGTTTCATTATGTTAGGGACTCCCAATGAGGGGTCGCATGCCATCACCGGCATGCTCATGGGACGAGACCCTTTGGTGCGAATGTTAGACCTTCTGGATATCACGAATTCCCAATCGACGTTACTGGGTATTATTTCCAGATTTGACGGGGTTTTGCAGCTTCTCCCGCATACCGGGACTCTTGATGTCAATCAGTTTGAAACCTGGAAGTCACTCCTGGAGCATGACCGGGATCGGGCGCGAGGGTTATTCGGGGCAAAGGTGGCGACCTCAAACACCGCAGGAATTGAGTGGCCCGTGCCGGATGCTAAGCAACTGGCTGAAGCCTTCAAGGTTCAGCAACTTCTTCGGGCCAGCCCGATTGACTCTCAACGGATGCTCTATGTCGCGGGGCGAGCGGATGCGACACCGTGTGATGTCTCCATTGACCTCTCGGCCCCAGCCACGCGGCGAGTACGGATTGATGCGACCCCCTTTGGGGATGGGCGGGTTCCCTGGGATACCGGTATTCCTGAAGCACTCAAACACCAGACGTATTATGTGGATAGTGAGCATGGGGACCTGGCCAATGCTCCGGAACACTTTGATGGCCTGCTTGATTTATTGAATGCCGGGGCCACCACGAAGTTGTCCCAAGCGCCTCCCGTCCGTCGTGGGGTGTCCGATGTTCCCTTTGAGCTTCCCGAGGTTCGGCTCGAAATGTATCCCAGCGAGGAGGATCTCATTGCGTCGGCCCTGGGTTCGACTCGGGTCAAAAAGACACGCCAGCCTACACGGAAAGTCACGGTAACCATGGTCCATGGCAATTTGTCCCGGGCATTTTCTCCGGTGGCGGTGGGGCATTATGAAGGAGACACGATTGTCAGTGCCGAGGCCTACCTGGACCGGCAACTCAATGGTCGATTGCGTGAACGGCAGTGCCTGGGCCTCTATCCGGATAAACTCAATACTTCTGCCGTGGTGCTCAATGATGGGGATTGCCATCAGGGAAGAACGCATCCCGGGGCCATCGTGGTGGGGTTGGGCATGGTTGGGGATTTAACCCCGGGAGGGTTAACGAGCACCATGGCCGATGCGATGGTCAACTATGCGCTTAAATGTATAGAGGTCGAGCGGGAACGCCGCCGTGCCACGACGGTGGATGGTTCGTGTGGCCCAAAACTGAAAATCCCTCTGACCATGTTGCTGATTGGGACGGGTGCGGGAGGACTGTCCCTGGTTGATTCCCTTCAATCGCTCCTTCGTGGAATTCTTCAGGCGAATCGGCGTTTGGACCGACTGGAACGGACGGAGACACCTGACTCTGAAAAGCCGACCGCAGATTTCGAGCGTCTCACGGGCTCCATCGAGACGGTCGAGATACTCGAGTTGTATCAAGATCTGGCCATTCAAGCCACGAAGTCGTTACTGGAACTGGGACGATCACAAGATTTCCGGGAACATCTGCATATCCATGAAGTCATGGTCGAGGGAGTTGAGGGGCGTCGCCGTGCCTCATTTGATGAGGATGCGGGGTGGTGGCAACGATTGCGCATTGCCACCCAGGATGACGGCTCCTTGAAATTTGAAGCCCTCACCAATCGTGCGCGGGCGGAAACCTATTTGCAGCCGACACAACGCAAACTCATTGAACGGTTTTTAGAACGAGCCGTGGCTACCACTCAGAATGATCTGGAATTATCCAGCACTTTGTTTGAGCTCATCATTCCGAATCGGATGAAAGAATATGCTCCGGACCGTCGAAGTATGGTGCTGGTGCTGGACGAGAAGTCTGCCGCCTATCCCTGGGAATTATTGCACAATCGGTTTGATCCCAACTCGCGTCCTCTGGCTGTGGAGGCCGGGATGGTCCGGCAAATGGCGGTTCCTCAATTCCGTGAAAAGGTTCTCCATGGAACAGCTCTCAATGCGCTGGTCATTGGGGACCCCACCAGTCACGAACCCTCAGGAGTATTTTCTCCCTTGCCGGGTGCCGCGGCCGAAGCGCGGGAGGTGGCGCAACTCATTCGCCATCAGGAGTACCATGATGTCGTGGAACTCGTGGAGGGTGAAGCGACACCAGATGCGATTCTGACTGCTCTGTATCAACAGCCCTATCGAATTGTGCATTGTGCGGCGCATGGGGTCTTTGAATTCCCATTAGAAGAGGAGGCTGGCAAGCCCGGAGCGACAGTCACCAAAAAGGACCCTGATATGAAACCAAAAACGGTCACGGGCATGGTCTTAGGGGAAGGCCTGTTTTTGACCACGGCCGAAATTGATCAAATGCGGTATGTCCCCGAATTGGTATTTTTGAATTGTTGCCATCTGGGACAAACCAAAGGTCGTGCCGAACAATCGAACATTCCGTTTCATCAACTTGCCTCAAACCTGGGAACTCAACTGATTCGCATGGGTGTGCGGGCGGTGGTTGCGGCAGGTTGGGCTGTGGACGACCTTGCCGCCAAAACCTTCGCTAAGAAATTCTATGAAGAGATGTTCCAAAAACGGACTTTCGGTGATGCCGTGCGGTTGGCACGTGAGGAGATTTTTCTTCGCCAGGGCGGATCCAATACGTGGGGTGCGTATCAATGTTACGGGGATCCGGATTTTTCGCTTCACATTGGAGCCAAAAGTATGGGTCGGCAACCCCGGATGGTGGCTCCGGTTGAATTGCGAGTGGAATTGTACAATCTGGTTCAAGAGGCCAAAACAGCCGAGCCGAAGGATGAAGCCCGGTTGAGACGCCGATTGCAAGAATTGGTTGCCGGTGTCGGACAAGGGTGGACGGATTCCTCGGCCATGTGTGCGGCACTGGGGTTAGCTTATGGGGAATTGGGTCTCTTCGCGGAGGCGGTTAGATTCTATGATCGAGGGAGGAAGCTGCAACCGGCCGATGCGACGGTGGAGTCGCTGGAGCAGTTAGCCAACCTGAAAGTCCGATGGGCACTCGATCGTGTCGAGAGGCAGGGAGATCCCAACGGACAAACGCTCGATCCACTAGAACAGGAATTCCCGATCAAAGATCTATTTGATGATGCGGAAAATATACTTGCGGGCCTTCTCGCGATTCAACCAACACAGGAACGGTATGCGCTCAAAGGGAAACTCTATAAAGGCAAAGCCATGCTTCTTACCACGAAGGCGGAGCAACGGAAAGCCTTACTTGAGATGCAGCGTTGTTATGATGAAGGCTATAAGATTGGCAAAGCCGCAGAGCGACACGATGTGTATTATCCCTTGGGAAACCGTCTCGCGGCTGAGATTGTGCTTTCGTGGGATCAGCCAAAAAGGCGCTCAACGCGACGCGGAAAGACAAAAGGAGCTGATCCTCTCGCGGAGGGGCTTGCGGAATTATCAATCTATGCAAAGGATTTAATCGGAAAAGGACAATCCTTTTGGGATATGAGTCTGACTCCGGATCAAAAACTGCTCGAGTCATTATATGCACAGCGTCTGACAGCCATTGACCAGAAGGAAATCCTCAATGGATACCATCAGGCCAAACGACTGGGAGGGTCGGCCAGAGAAATCGATTCCGTGATCAAAAACATCAAATTCTTTGAATTGATGGTCGCCACTCAGGCCCCTCTCAAAATTCGTCAACCACTTGGCGCCGGACTGAAAGCATTGCGCGGGAGCCTTTTGTCTGCTGACGGAACACATGGCGAGACTGCCTTGTAATATCTGTATCTGTCATGTCCCTCAAACATGAGAAGGGCAGGATATAATAAAGAGTCGCCACCGGAAAACAATGCGGCTGTCTTGCCTTCATATGCTCCGTATAAGGATCCTTCGATGAAAGACGGGTCCAACGCTCCCTGCCTGATTACAAGAAGTCATGCACGTCTTGGAGGGTGCAATTTCCGGTGGGAAGAAATTGAAATATTCGGTCTTGTTCACCCCTCCAGTGTGCTTGTTAAGGAGAGAAGAGATTTGTGACGTGCCTTTTGACCGGTTTTGACACATTGCAGAAAAGTACGTGATCAGGCTACACATCCGCTGAAATTCTATCCTAGGCCCCTCTGTTCCCAGTCCATCTCCCTCAAGTTCTTGTCCGAAGTTCCCATAGACCATCTAGATTCCTTTTCCCTTACACGATAGACTCCCCGTTATCTTCATTGAGTTTTTTCAATCGAATGCACTGTAATGAAGGGGTTCCCTGCAAAGGTGGAGGAGATGTCAGGCATGAAAAAAGGTGTTTTCGGATTATTCCTGATTCTGATTTTTCTCGCTGCGGTCCCATCGTTATCCTGGGCTCAACTGGATGTTCAATATCAATCCCGTAGTCAGGATCACTTAGGCAGTTGGAAGGAAGGTGTCAAACCGAAACCGGTCTCGGGATTGAATGTCGAATTGATTTCGGTTTTGGCCGATTACCGGGAACCGGTTTCCTCTGACAGCTTTCCGAATGCGGTGAAGCTTCAATTTTATTTAGATGATGAGCATGCGGTGTATCTGACCGTTCGCGAACTGGATTATCGCACCTACTATTGGTTGGATAAGGTGGTACCTGCCAGGGGTTGGGAAACGGGTTTTCAGAATGTCTTTGTCTGGCCGACCGATCCTGTATTGCAACACCTGACTCCCAAACTTGGGCTCTATGAATTGGGGGCACTGGTTCGCCTGGATGCGGAGTCGACATCCAGCATAGAGCGAGTGGCCCCTGCGGTGCTCTATCACAAGGAGGCGCCATCCAAAATTGAAGGGTATTTCTTTACTTTAAAAACCGGAGAAGATGCGAGACTCCTGGCCTCCATTACCCAAAAGACTTCCGGCAAGGAAGTTGAGAGGCAACTCTTCCGGAGAAAACGTGCCGGTCTTCCCTTTACGATTCATTGGGACGCCAAAGATGCAGAGCCAGGTTCCTACAAACTCAACATCAGCGGGTTTTCTCTTTCCTCCAATCAACCCATTTCCAAAGAGATTCATTTCTACCATCAGCCAATCGTGAACCCGTAAAGGGAGGTTCCCCTTCAGCCATGAAGGACGTGTTCATCAGTTACGCCAGCGAGGATCGACCCTTGGCCCAACAATTGGCTGCATCCTTGGAGCAATCCGGGGTATCGGTTTGGTGGGACCGCCAGATTCAAGTGGGAAGCGAATGGGATAAAACGATTGAGGGCGAATTGGCCTCGGCGAAATGTGTCGTCGTGTTATGGACCGCTCACGCTAAAGATTCCCGGTGGGTACGGGCCGAGGCTCGTGAGGCTTTGAATACTGAAAAGATCGTACCGGTCATGTTGGAGACCAATGCCATCCCATTGGCGTTTACCGGTATTCAGGCCTTGTGCTTTCTTGGATGGGAAGGCGCGGCCGGATCCAAGGAATTTGACCTTCTCCTTTCTGTCATCCGTGCCAAATTAAAGGGGAAGCCTATTGAGCTCCCTGAGGCCTCCTCCACCAAACCCTCCCTGCTTGGAAAATTGGTCGCTCTTGTGGGCGTCAAGGCCGGAGTGGGAGGGGTTCTTGCCATCCTGCTGATCGGTAGCTCCCTCGTGCGAGTCGATCCGGATATTTCCGTACATGTGGAAACCACCCGGATGGCATTTAACGTAGCGTCGGACTTGGATGATACACGACTGACGGATGCGCTGGCCTTTGAGACCCTGACCGTTGAAAATATCGGGAAACTCGTTAGCAGTCCAGATCGACTGCTGGTTGCGGATCCGGCTGATTATGATATGGAGTCGGATAGTTATCCGCCGAAAGCCTGGCTCGATATTCCCGTCAATGGGCGGACTGTGCAATTTGATGTGGGCAGCTCGGGTATGGCCTCGGAGATCACCATTGAACCCACGGATCATCAGGAAGCCGGTGCGGGGCAACTCGATGGTATCGTGCTGACCGATGAGACGTTCGTCACGATGCAGGTTTCCAATGAAAATGCGGTTACTTTGGCGCTTCGAAAGAATGAGGGACGACAGCGAGTGGTGGTGTCCCGCGTACATGCCGTCCAATTCATTCAAATCGGGTTGCAAGCGCCGCCCGAACTTTCCATTCCTTTTCGCCAGGATCAGGAGCTGACCTATCACATCATTTTTGAGAAGAGGCCGGGTACGATCGAACTGTTTGGGCAGGATGAGACTCTGGCCCTGGTAATGAAAGAAAAAGACACCACAAGCAAGAAACCGATTTCCAGGTCAGTATTGCCGATACAATCCATAGACTTTTCCTGGCAGGATCCAGGGACCGGTGAACGCAAACCGCCACAGGGATTTGCGGGAACCGTAGACTATATGAGCCCCCACGGGATGCCTTCGGTGCCGATTAGAATGAATGCGTATCTAACTTTGGACGATCTGGACCATTTTGATGTCACTTCAATCAGCATAGATCCGATTCGCCATAAATTGGTGGTGGACTTGATGGGTAAGGCCGGCCATGTCAAAACGGGCACCGCTAACAATCCCAAGGATCTTCGGCCGACCCTCTTCGATCACATCCGGTACAGCCCTCTATTCGAACCCGTCAGGAAATTATTGGGGTTTTAGAACAATGAATAAGGTTCGGACCTCATTTGCCTGTGATCCTGTAGAGACGCCCCGGTGGGGCGTCTATCTTGGATTGGTGGATGACATGGGGCAAAGACGACGTTCCACCGGAACGCCGCTACGAAGAGGGATCACTGGGAATGGGGATTCCTGTAGAGACGCCCCGGTGAGGCGTCTGGGATAGTTGATGAGGCACAAAAGCAAAGACACATCATTGACTACTCGATATCGGAGCCCATCTCTTCGCCTTCCCTGGTGGGATTATTCGCAGGCGGGCTGGCATGTTATCACCATCTGTACACAAGATCGTCAATGTCCGTTGGGAGACGTAGTTGAGGGATCGATGGTGTTAACGCCTGCAGGTCAGATCGTGGAAGAGGAATCGCAGAGAACAGTTACTGTGAGACATAATATTAGTCTAGACGAGTTTGTGGTGATGCCGAATGTTTTCCTGGGTGGTCTTGGATTCTCATGAGAGATGTGCCAAGATTGCGGTAAATTTCCACATGATGACATAGGTTTAACCGATGGCTTTCATCCGTTTTCTAATCTGCTTTCTTTTTCTCCTAGTGTTTCCGACTGCACCGGTATGGGCCGATGTGGATATCGACAGGCTGAAAAAGGGTGTGGTTAAAATTACGGCTCAATTCGGCAACAGGCAAAAGGTTGGAACCGGCTTTGTGGCCGGACAGGGGAAAAAACATGTGTTTATAGTGACCGCCTCACATGTGATAGAGGGAGAAACTGAAGTTCCTCATTCGATCACCGTCACGTTTTTTTCTCACCAGGAAGAACCGTTGGTCGCTGAGGTGATTAATAAAGAAGGTGGGGATCCCAGAGGGTTGGCCCTGTTGAAAGTGGGTGGAGATTTCCCCGATGATGTCCAGATTTTAGAGTGGGATACCCAGAGTCAATTGCATGGGGGGGAAGACGTACGGGTGATCGGATTTCCACAGGTCGGAGGCAATCCATGGGCGGTGACCCGTGGGACCCTATCTGGATTTGACGGTCCCATTCTCAAATTTTCTGGTGCAGTTGAAGAAGGGAACTCTGGAGGACCATTGCTCTACCGGGGGAAAGTCATTGGTGTCATAGTGGAAATCATTCGGCAGTTTGGTAATGCCAAGCCTTCTCAGATTGCTCAATTTACGGTGGACAATTGGCCGGGGTTTAGCCGTCAAGTCAGGATTGAACCCAACAATATTTCACCTGGGAGGGAACTGGATGCCGGTGATTCTGTTGGAAAGAGGTTGGCCGCGTTGGTCGTCACCACTGTTCCCAAGGATGCGGAGGTATTTGTGGACGATGAACTGGTCGGAAACACCTCACAGGGGTCAGTCGTCGTGAATCAATTACCTTCGGATGAATACGAGGTGGAGATCAAAAAGAAAGGCTATCGACCTTGGTTGAAGAGTGTGGAGCTTCTTCCCGGCGAACGTCGGGAGTTGAACGTGACCCTCCGGGAAGGCGCTGTGGTTGATGTGACGGGCGTCTGGAAAAATCCCAATGAACCCACTGTATCCTATGTCCTGCAACAAATCGGAGATCGGGTGGTCATGAGAGAAGTGACCACCAATGTATTGGGAACCATGGTGACTGCGGAGGGAGAAGGACAATTGCAAGGCAACCAATTATCCATTTTCTACCGGACCGTGGTGGGAACGATGGGCCAGTCTGCAACCACGATGTCGGATGATGGGAGAACCTTAACCGGGACCTTCCAGGATTTTTCCAATATGATTCCCATGGCTATCTCCTTGGTTCGAACCGCAGATTCTCCTGCCTCCTTTGGTTTACCAGGCAATGATGCATGGAACGCCATTCAGGGTTTTGGGCAGTAAGGACTATTCGCTTCCCTGCATTTCTTTCCCGATATCACCCAAACATGGATATGAGTTCGGATCCCGACTGTTCATCCAACAGAGGGTGATCCGTTCTACCTGAAAGAAGACTTTCTCCACGATTACTTGAGAGAGGTTTCAGATGAAATCGTTGGTCATCGGTGGAACCGGGCAACTTGGAGCGAATTTAGTTCGGGCGTTACTTGAGCGTGGAGACCAGGTTCGTGTGTTGTATCGATCCACCAGCAATCTCTTCACGATTGATGGGTTGAATATTGAGCGTGTCGTGGGAGATCTGAATGATGGAGAGTCCTTGCGCCTGGGCTGTGAGGGCATGGATGTGGTCTATCACACGGCGGGATATTATCCGTCTGCGACGATTCCGGTTGAGGTAGCCAAAGGGCAGGCTCTGAAAGAAACGGCACTCGTGTTAGAGGCTGTCCGTGCGGCCAGAGTGGACCGGCTCGTTTACGCCAGTACGCTCACGACTGTGGGATTTCCCAAAACGGTCGGCCATCCGGCCAATGAAACCTGTCGATTTTCAACCCGATATACGAATAACCCGTATCTCATGGCGAAGGCCGCCATGGAGGAGAAGATCCTGCAATCAGTTCACCAGGGCATTCCCGCGGTGGTGGTGATTCCGACGGAGTTTTTCGGCCCCTACGATCAGCACCCGACAAGCGGTACCCATATTCTCATGGTCGCGAAAGAGCGGATGCCGGTGTATGTCCCCGGCCGGGTGAATGTTATTGATGTGCGGGATGTGGCCGTGGCCATGATCCGGGCGGCAGAGCGCGGTCGTGTAGGGGAACGCTATCTCGTGGGTAACTGGAATACGACACAAAAGGACTTGAATGAACTCATCGCACAGGTGGTGGGAGTGCAGTCTCCTTTCCTTCCGGTTCCATGGGCTCTTGCCCGGTGGGGGTCAAAAGTTGGGGAGCGGGTTTCCCGTGCATTTTTTCGCCGTCCTCCGTTCTTGCCCGCATTTGTGGTGGAAATGATGGCGCATATGCAACATTACGATTGCTCAAAAGCTCTGCGAGAGTTGGATTACCCGCGGAGTGCTCCCCAAGAGGCAATTGAGGATGCGGTGACCTGGTTTCGGAAAAATGGGTACCTCTAGGGCAAACATAATACCATTCCTCGATCTGGAATGGGCCAATTGTGATTGCCTTGGCCTTCAACCCGCTTGTTATTCTGAACCAATGGCAGAGGGTCTATGCCCGGTCTAGGGATTCATAGCTTAACCCGATCCTTCTTTTTATTCAGGATGGGAGGATCCTGCCGGAAGAGTCTTGAGAAATTGATAAGGCAGCCGCCCGTAGGAATTGTGATCTTTAGTATCTGGAGTCAAAACAACGCGCGGTTTCTTTCAAGCCGTACCACCTGATTCTTCTTCCGCCTGGTTTAAGACTTGCGAAAAGCGGCCTCCTACGAGTGTGGTGACCTTTCCCATCACTTCGGTCAACTCTTTCCACTCTTCAGGTTTTAGTTCCTCTTTGAGATTCGGATGGAGTCCCCATTTGGCACTGACTTGCTTGCCATCCCGTTGAATGACAACAAATAGAATTTCTGTTTCCTGGGAATCGGTTGCTGCTGGTGTCGTCCCCGAACTGCTTTGTGCCATGCCTGCTCTCCCTGTTAAGAATATATTGAGGGGATTGTACTGCATTGCCGTGTCCCCTGTAACCACCTCAGTCCCACATGTCGGCCATCATCTGGCGCTTGTGTGAGTTGAGGAGGTGGGGTACATTCTTTTACTGGCAGACGATCTGGGAATGTAAGTTTTTTGTAAGAAAATGCGAAGTTTCGAAATGTCTCGATCTGGTGTGCTGAGCATGCGGGTATTCACTTTTTTATGGGAGTAGTCTGATATGGAATTACAACGACCCAAATTTTGGGACAATATCAATGTGAATGATCTGGCCAGGAATTTTTTTGAAGGTCTCTTAATCCTGGTGCCGGTAGTGACGACATTGTATGTGGCTTGGTTGGTGCTTCAAACCATTGATGGCTGGCTGAATATTCCCATCCCGGGTGTGGGATTTCTGGTCACGGTTGGACTAATCACTTTGACCGGCCGGTATGCGTCCACCGTGTTTGTGCAAAAAATGTTGGATGTGTTGGAACGGGTGTTGGTCAAAGCGCCCTTCGTCAAAATTCTATACACCTCGCTCAAGGACCTGATCGCCGCGTTTATGGGGGAAAAGCGTCGCTTCGATCAACCGGTATTAGTGACGCTGAATCCCAATGGATATGGAAAAGCCGTGGGATTTTTGACACGAAGGGATTTACATTCTTTTGGCCTAATGGACCATGTGGCGGTCTATTTTCCCCAAGCGTATAACTTTGCAGGCCATTTGCTGATATTTCCCAAAGAGCAAATCCGTCCGTTGGAAGTGGAAAGCGCAGATGTGATGGCGTTTATTGTGTCAGGGGGTGTTTCCGGGGGGCAAAATGGAGAAGGCGTGTAGTGTAGGTGTGTAGGAAATTATCTTAAAAGGTGAATGATGATTGTGGTAATTTTATGGACGGAATGAGATTCCCCAGTCAACCTTCCTGAGTGAGGTGTCTTTCGATTTCACATTACGTTCAACCTCTCTATGGCTTGTACTGAAGATTCTTTGAAATCACTTTCTGCAACAGTGAGACCCGTGAGACTATTCATGACACCCAATTTCCTGAGTGCAAGGTGAAAATCCTGAATAGCAGGGCAATGATGAATAAGGGAAAGGAGGCCCACTTATGGTCTCATCCACATCCGACATCCATCAGCAGGTCTATGCACCCCATCCGTCCTGCGAACGATCTCAGCAGGATTCTTCCAGGAATTTCCACGTAAAGATGGTTCTGGTTTTGGGTGTGACCTTCAATTCTACCCATGTGCCGTCCGGATCGCGGGCTTCAACCACATACCAATGGTCTTCATACAGAATGCTAAATACTTGAAAATGCTGTTCTTGAAGCCAGGTAAATATTTGTCCGGGCGTATACCAGGCACGGGTTCTGCCGGGCATGTAAAAATTGTTCATATGTCCTCCTTGGGTGGGCCCATCGAGAAAGATCTTTTGATGGTGCATACTGCCATACATCCCTGATGTTCATTCGCAACGTCTCAATAATTGGATACGATCTGCTCGTTTAATCTGCTCATTTTGCATGGCATGTTGGAACCTGTTTACAAAACTCCAGCAGGTTCAACACCCCGGTGATACTGTTGTTCACACCCTCCACCAATTGATGGAGGGTGTAAAATCTTGATAGACCATTCTTCCTCAATGCAGTTGAAGCAGACTTAAGCTCTGGCCTGAAGTCTGCCCACCGTCAATTGGGTTGGTCTGATCGGAATGGTTCCGTTGCAACTGACTAGAGCCCTGACTGGAGGCAGACATCACTTCGATCCGTTCCACCTCAACTTCCGTTGTCCACCATTCTCGATCGATTTCTCCCGATATTCGGAGGATCGTTTCCGGATTGGCGGTAACTTTTCCCCAATCCTCGTGATCGATTTCGACGATGATGGTTCCGGTGGCATCCTGGAACAGGTAGCGTTCTTCGCCCACTTGGCGAAGAATGCTGCCGCTAACCGTCACCCAGGTATCATCCTTGGCCTCTTGAGCCGCAGACACGGTTGTGATGCCAGTGTGTCTTGGATCCTGGAATTGCGCCCAGAGGGTGAGTGTACTGAACAAGAACAATCCCACGGTCATGAAAAGAATGTGTCTGCTCATAATGCTTCTCCTTGGTTGAAAAATTAACGTGTAAACCGCTTACAACTTGTTGGGGCCAATAGCCCAACGAATCCTCCCGCCACCAATCCACCACGAATGATGGGTCTGTTGATCTCACCGATTATTTCTTGCACCTCCTTTCTTTGTGTCTCAATCCTGTCAGGATTCTTTTTGAATTGTACCCCTAGCATCCTGAAGCCACGCTGAAAGTGCATTTCAGCCTGGCTTAAATGTTGGATCGGTAGGATGGGAGCTCAGAGAGGGGCAGGGTTATGAATGTATGGAGAAAGGTGGGACAGAAAATTTGGAATGAACAGACCAACAATTTCAGCCTGGTTTCTTCTTCTCATGACTATTTCAAATATGAGCTACGCTTCTGAAGGTGGAACATTCAGGGCCTCCCCTGGTCTCCTCGAACCCATGGTCTTTGATTTGGTCTTACCAATGAATTCCCACAAACATGATTACGAGTTTAATACTTTGTTGCAATATAATTTCAAGGATGATGCACTAAGAGTCAATCCTGAATTTGAGTACGCGTTTGCAGATGGCTATGGGATTGAGTTTGAATTGCCGACGCAAGATGGTGTCGTCAAAGCCTATAAACTGGGATTGCAAGGGACATTTCATTTTCTCCAAAATGGAAGTTTTATTCATGGGTGGCAATACATCGGAGAATACCATCGGCATAGTGTAAAGTTTGAGGATGCTGGTGGAGAGTTTGAACATGATCCTGGAGAGTTTAAAGATGGGGGAGAGTTCGAGAATGACCTGCTCTATCTATTTGGATATCGGATGAATACCTATTGGAGTATGCTGAATATGATGGGGTTGCGACTGACGGACCTCGGCTCTCACGGGCATCTTGAAGGATTGGTGAATAGTAACCTTACGTATTCATTCTCGAAAAAATTTCATATGGGAGTAGAGATGAATTGGGAATCTCGACCAAAGCGCCCTGATTTACTGTTAGTGATGCCCCAACTGCATGTTCGTGTAGTCAAACATGCAAAAATACAATTCGGATTCGGGATGGAACGGACCGCACATCAGAATTTTCCCGTTGCGGCAGCTCGGGTAATTTTTGGATTCTGATCCTCCGTCGATTCACTCATAGCCTGGGCAGTCTGACGAGTGACTTCTTGAAATCCCTCAACGCATATCCGTAAGGGACGATAGGGAGTGGGGAACCGTATGGGAACAATTGAAAGTGGGGTAAGCTTGCGAGATTCCTCAACTAGAGGATGACCGTTCATGGCGTGTTGACCCTATGAAAGCGCTTGTGGTGAAGATGATAGATCAGGTAGGTCTAATGTCCCAAGACTGCGCTTAACCAAAACTTAAGCTTGGCGTAAGGTTCGTCATGATAAGGTTCTGTTCCAAAGAAATTTTCTCCGTATGTCCGCAAAGGGGAAGGAGGGGAAGAAAATGAAAGATGGTCGGCAGAAAAATTCCAAGAACGAGAGGATTTTGTTGCCGTGGATCTTCGGGGTGATGATCGGCCTGTTCGTGTTTATTCCACCGGCGTATCCGGATGACGACATCCCCGGGTATCAGCAATTAAAGGACGAAGTGGTTCCTGTCGAACAATTGTTCCAAAAAGTACAGAAGGAGTTTGAGGGAATCATTCTTGAGTTGGAATTAGAAGAAGAGGATTTGCGCTGGATCTATGAGGTCAAGTTACTGACCCCTCAGGGCAATGTTCTGAAAATCGACTACGATGCCAAATCGATGGCGGTTCTCACGGTCAAAGGGAAGCGGGATCCCTCACCATGATATGCCCCGTCCGTCCCACGTTGATACCATGAGAGTGCTCGTTGTTGAAGATAACCCGCAAGTGGCCAGGCAAATAGTCGATGCGCTGCAACGAGCGTCCTATGTCGTGGATGTGGCCCCTGATGGTGAGGAAGGGGAGTATTTCGGACAGACGGAAGCCTACGATGCGGTGATCCTTGATCTAGGCCTTCCGAAATGTGAAGGTTTGACCGTGTTACAACGTTGGCGCCAAGCGGGGCGCACGATGCCAATTCTTATTTTAACCGCCAGGGATACCTGGAGGGAAAAAGTGTTGGGTTTGCGAGCAGGCGCGGATGATTATTTGACCAAACCCTTTGAAGTTGAAGAAGTCGTGGCCCGGATAGAAGCGCTCATTCGGCGGGCTGCGGGCCATGCCACCGCAGTCCTGACGTGGGGTTCGGTCACTCTCGACACGAGTAGCCAACGGGTGACCATCCACGATCAACCCGTGGAGTTGACTGCGCTGGAATTTCGTACCTTATCGTATTTTCTTCATCATCCTCATGCCATCATATCTAAAACCAAACTTACGGAACATATCTACAACCAGGACTTTGATCTGGATTCAAATGTGA
>BQIW01000104.1 GCA_021604105.1 Nitrospirales bacterium
GGTATTTGTATGGTTGATGCATGATGTCCTCCTGCTCGCTTATCTGTGGGGAAGTTTATCTATGGACGGTCAGAGTCTTCATCCTCATGGCTCCTGAATGGATTCCAGGTACGACAACAGTTGCCAGATCCGCCCTCGTACCTGGTCGGCCCACTCCGTTTCAATCGAGACTTCATCATCCGGTATCTGGAACCATATTCCAAACACCGGCATATCACGCGTGCCATGACTCGGAATGTGATTGCGTCCATCGATCGTGCGGTACGCGTGCCAAAAGGGGAATGACCCACCATGGTTGGCTGATAACCTGGTCAGATTCGCCGGCTTGGGCTCCAAAGTTTCAGACAGAGGGCCATCCCCCCTAGCCTGGGACCCATGACAGGATACGCAGAATTTTTGAAAGAGCTGCCTCCCTCCCGCTATGACATCCTGTTCCTGAGCCCATCCAGAACTTATTCCCATACTCAGGATCAGCAAGGCGAAGCTCCCATTCCGCAGGAGAAGGCTAAGCAAATGATTCATGGGGTATCCTTTGGGTGTAAAACATTCAGGCAACCTCTTGAGCATGTCTGGTGGAGGATTGGTATTGGCAAATTTTGCGATTGGATAGGACTTTCGAATCAAAGATTTCCCCGAAATTCACACATCGCCATTCATAAATCCACACAGTGTTATGAATATTTTCCATATTCAGACAGGTATCCATAACCATTAACCCATGACAGCGAGGACATTTCATCAGGTCACCTCTGCAGATCGGGTGTTGTTAAAGATATAAAATACATGAGCGGAGTGTTCAATGTGAGTCTTTCAACCGACAGGTTTGTGTCAGAATACCGTTTCGGTTCCATCACAACTGAGAACAGTTTCAATCTGTGTGCCAAGTACGGATTGGAGGTCTTTACGCCGACGTTTTCGGGAGAGTGGTGTGGAAGGAGTGAATCGTATTTTGTTGAAAAAGTGAAGAAACGTTGAAGATCTGGGAGAAAAATGATCTGGAAATCTTGGCTAAACGATCTGGACGTGTTTGAGGAATGAAAAGGGAAAATGAAAAGTGTGACCGGACACTCAAAGAAAGTGTAGCATCTTTCCCCACATCTGCAGAATATGTCGTCCCAGTCTTCCTCAATCGATAGATATCCACATGTGACGAATGGTTGGCTTCCGTCTCTCAGTAGGGGTTGAACGGAGGCCAATCTTTTATGGGTCTGTTGAAAAAAGCCGCCAGCGGCGTTCCCTGCCTTCGCCGGAGCGGCTTCGCGCAGGCAGGTCGCCATGTTCCCGTGCTCACGTACGACGCGTACGCTCCGCGCGTACAAACGGCTGCGGCTTTGCTGGACGGACCCTTCGGGAAGACTCAGGGCATGCTTTGTTGAACCGACCCGTAGCCTTTAATGAAGAATCTTATCCTGCGCCAATTTGCCCTTGAACATCCTTATTATTCAACACTCCCTTTATCTCCCTAATCCCGACTGCCGTTAGGGGGAGTCATCTAGATGGGCAGTCAAGACAGATTCGAAATAACAAATGTTGGGGGATGGTAAGGGAGGGCAACGAAAATCACATCAATGGGCTATACCAACACAAAAAGCGCGAGCGAGGGCACTGGATGACCAATACCTTGAGCCTGACGATGGCCCTAAAATCCTAAGGTGCTGTACCTTTTTGCTAAAAATGCCTATGATTTGGTGTCCATGAGGGTGGATGCCTAACAGTTATCGCCAAGGGAAATATTTTCATGGCTTCTAGACCAAAGCCCCTGAAACCCAAGGTAAAATCCGAAAAGTCGGGAAAGAAAAGTCCTTCTACAAAGAAAACGGCCACGCCACCATCGGCAAAAACCCCATCGAAAGCATCGCGATCAAGTCCGAAGCGTCCCTCCGCAGTCAAAAACATCCCTCGTTCTTCGCAAGCTCGGCAACCCCAGACCGTCATTCCAATAGTGGGAATCGGGGCGTCGGCCGGCGGACTCGAACCTTTTGAGGAGTTCTTTACCCGGATGTCTTGCGATAGCGGATTGGCCTTTGTGGTGGTTCCCCACCAATCTCCCAGTCATACCAGTTTGCTTCCAGGCCTTCTGCAAAAGTGTACGACTATGCCGGTTCTGGAAGTCGCAGATGGTCTGGCGGTGAAGCCTGATACGGTCTATCTAGCTCTGGCGGGGAAAAATCTGGCACTGCTCAATGGGCGGCTGCAATTAATGGAACCTGCCTTACAGGACCGACTGCCCCTACCTATTGATTACTTTTTTCGTTCTCTGGCTGAAGATCAAACGCATCGGGCGATTGGTATCATTTTGTCGGGGACGGGGTCTGATGTTGCATTGGTCTGAAAGCGATTAAAGGGGAATCGGGTATGACCATGGCTCAGAACCCGCAATCCGCCAAATATACCGGGATGCCACAAAGCGCGATCGCGACCGGGATCATCGATTATGTCTGCCCTCCGACACAAATGCCCGAGCAAATTCTGGCCTATATCCGAGGTCCCTATCTGGCGCCTATGCCATCGGGACCTCGTGAAGAAATAGATGGTGGACAGTTATTACAAAAAGTGTTTGTGCTTCTGCGTGATCGAACCGGCAACGACTTTTCCTTGTATAAATCGAACACGATTCGGCGACGTATCGAGCGACGGATGAATGTGCACCAGATTGAGAATCCCAAACAGTACCTGCGTTATTTAATAGAAAATCCACACGAATTGGATGCACTGTTTCAAGAAATCCTCATCGGCGTTACGAGCTTTTTCCGGGATTCTGCAGCATTCGAGATTCTCGCGCATCAGGGCCTCCCTTTACTCCTGGATTCCAAAACGGACGGGGATCTCGTGCGGGTGTGGGTGCCCGGCTGTGGAACCGGCAAAGAAGCCTATTCGCTGGCCATCCTTCTTCGGGAATATATGACCCATCGGAAGGTCCGGTTTCATGTCCAAATATTTGGGACTGATTTGGACGCCCAGGCCATCGAGGTTGCGCGGAAGGCAATCTATCCGGCGGGGATCGCCAATGATGTGACCCCGAAACGGTTGGAGCGGTTCTTTATAAAAGAAGACAGTAATTACCGTGTCAAAAAAGACATTCGGGATCTCGTGATTTTTGCCACGCACAACCTGCTCGCCGATCCTCCCTTCACGAAATTGGATCTGTTGTCCTGTCGGAATCTGCTTATTTATTTAGAGGCGCAAACCCAACGTCGCCTGTTTCCTCTTTTTCATTATGCCTTAAAGGCCAAAGGGTTGCTGTTTCTGGGATCTTCAGAAACGATCGGGGAATTTGAAGAAGGGCATTTTGAGACCGTCGAACGAAAATGGAAACTGTATCGACGAAAGGCCGGAGCCACCGATCGCACCACGATTGAGGGATTTCCGATGAGCCGAATCACCGGGGTGCGTGACTTCTCAACCGGGGAGGATGGTGTGCTTCCGAGTCCGGCCCCCTCTATCCCCGCCTTGATTGAAACGATGTTGTTGAAGCAGTATGCCCCCTCCAGTGTGATCGTCAATGACCGGGGGGAGATCGTCTATATCCATGGACGGACCGGCACCTATTTGGAACCGGCGCCCGGCGAACCGAACCTGATTCTGGTGAATATGGCTCGAGAGGGGTTACGGTATGACCTGGCGGCGGCTTTGCATGAAGCTGTCACTCATGAAAGGGCAGTGGTGCACCAAGGCATTCGAGTCAAAACCAATGGGACGTATGCGTTGGTCGATCTGACGGTCAAGCGGATAGAAGACCCGGAAGCGCTTCGAGGACTCTATCAAGTGATCTTGGAATCCAGGCCGGACACGGTTTCTGTTTCTGTGAAACGAAAAAAAATAGGGACAGACAAACAGGACGCGGTGCCTCCCCTTAAGGTTATTCAAGAATTGCGCTATACGAAACAACGGTTGCAGCACACCAACGAACTATTACAAACGTCAAATGAAGAACTGAAATCCACCAATGAGGAACTCCAATCCACCAATGAGGAATTGCAAAGCACGAATGAAGAGTTGGAGACGTCTAAAGAGGAACTGCAATCGTTGAATGAAGAAATGGTGACAGTCAACGCCGAATTGCAAGGCAAAATCGACGAACAGTCTTCGACCAATGATGACTTATGCAATTTACTCAACAGCACTGAAATCGCCACCATCTTTTTAGACAACGATCTCAACATTAAACGGTTCACTCCGGAAGCCAAACAGATTGTCAATCTCATTGCAACGGATGTTGGCCGACCACTGACCGATATTGCCTCGAAATTACTCGAGGATCGACTCATCGAGCATGCTCAACAAGTGCTTCGCACCCTCGTGTATTACCATGGGGAGGTGCAATCGAGCGATGGGGAGTGGTACGTGCTCAAAATTCTTCCCTATCGGACGGCCAGAAACACGATTGATGGTCTTGTCCTCACCTTTCTGAATATCACGCAATCGAAAAAAGCGGAGATTGTGGCAAAACAGGCTCGGGAATTTGCGGAGAGCATTATTCAGACTATCCGCCAACCGCTTATTGTTTTAGACGGGCAATTGCGAGTCGTGACTGCCAACCAGGCCTTTTATCAAACGTTTCATCTCTCACCTGCAGAGGTCGAGCACTGTTATTTCTACACGGTAGGAGAAGGTGAGTGGGATGTTCCAGCCTTACGGCGACTGCTCGAGGAAATTCTACCCCAAAACAGCACGTTTCAAAACTTTCTCGTCGATCAGACCTTTGCACGTGTCGGACGCCGGGTTATGGCTCTGAATGGTCGTCGTCTGGAACCGACTACCGGGAATTCCCCGCTCATTCTTCTTGTAATGGAGGATATAACACAGGAAAGACCGAAGTCGGATTCCAGGTAAAATATGACGGGTAGGACGCATGATCGTTTTCAACCGGACCCATTCGATAAAGCTCAGGGCAGGGGAACTGAATGATTTCACAGACCCCTGTTCTCGTCAATGTGGGCACAGATTCTTTGTCACCGGCTTGTATGGTTTTCCAGGATGATAGTCACTTTCGTTATCCCCACAAGCCGTAAGCGGGTATATATGTCTGAGAAGCCAATCAAGCCACTGTTCCTCATGCCATGGAGGGCATCATATGGGTCCACACAACAAGTCCTTCACCAATAGTGAGACCTTACGCCTGAAGGCTGAAGCTGCGCTGGCCACAGGGCGCACGCAGGTCAAGAACATGACGCTTGAGGAGGTGCAGCACCTCGTACATGAACTCCAACTGCATCACATTGAGCTGGAAATGCAAAACGAGGCGCTACGGGATTCCCAGGTTGAGGTAGAAGTGGCTCGGGATCGCTATGCCTGCCTCTTTGATTGTACGCCGGTGGGTTATGTGATCGTTGATGGAAATGGCCGCATTCTTGAGGCCAATTTGACTTTTTGCCATTTGGTGGGAGGAGTACGAAGCGCCATTCTGCAACAAAAATTTGAGCATTTCGTCGATCCTGAAGACCAACCGGCCTTGCGCCTCCATTTGGAGGCGATCCGAAAGAGCCGAGGGTCCCACTCCTCCGATGTTCTCACCCTCCGGCATTCGAAAGCGACGCATCGAGTCCGGTTGGAAAGCTGTCAGCAAACGATGGACTCTCCGGTACGGACAAATCTCATTCGGATCGCTGTTGTCAATGTGACCGAGAGAGAGCGCTTAGCCGCTGTCCAGGAAGAGCACAAAGCCTTGATGGAAGGGGTGGTGGGCGGTGTCATGGATGCAATCGTGACGACCGAAGAAAATGACCGGATTGTTCTATTTAACAAGGCTGCTGAGAACATGTTTCGTTGTCCCGCTGACAAGGCCATTGGGCAGCCAATTACTCGTTTTATTCCGGAACAGTTTCAAGGGACTCATCACATGCAGCATCGACCATTTGGACAGGATGCGGTGAACCATCATCACATGGTTGCCGCACGAGAGGTCATGCTCAAACGAGCCGATGAGGAAGAATTTTCAGCGGGCGTGACCATTTCGAAAGTCGAAGTAAGGGGATGGGGCAAGGGAAAGTCATTGTTTATTCTGGTGCTTCGGGATATCACCGGCCAATGCCGTCAACAAGAAGAGCAGCAACGGATCAGCAAACTCAATTCGTTAGGTGTCTTGGCGGGGGGACTGGCACACCATTTCAATAACTTGCTGACGTCCATTTTGGGGAATGTGTTCGTGGCGAACCTGCGGATGGATCCGCAAGACGATCATCTGACTCAAAATTTTGAGCAGGCGGAACAGGCTTGTCTTCGCGCGAAAGAGTTGACTCAGCAACTCCTGACCTTTGCCAAAGGCGGGGAACCAATTAAAACTTCCATTCCGGTGGAAGAGCTGCTCAGAAAAAGTACGATCTTTGCCCTCTCCGGATCGCCGGTCAGTTGTGATTTCGATATCCCACACGACCTCTGGCCTCTGGATGCCGACCCCGGCCAATTCCCGCAAGTGATTCAAAACATCACCATCAATGCCAGGCAGGCTATGCCGGAGGGTGGCTGCCTCATGGTTAAGGTGGAAAACGTGGGGCTGAAGGACCCCTCGATTCTGCCTTCCCCGGCACTTGTTCCTGGGAATTATGTCAAAATTTCGTTTAAGGACCAGGGGACCGGAATTGAGGATCATCATCTTAGCCGTATTTTCGATCCGTATTTCACCACCAAGCCCGGCGCACCCGGTTTGGGCTTAGCCACTGTCCATAGCATCATCCAACAGCATCATGGGCATATCAGTGTGACATCCACCGTGGGGATTGGCACCACTGTTACCGTGTACGTGCCGTCTTCCTATTCCACGCCTGAACCTGAGTCACCGAGGACTCCGGTCATCACTGAAAAAGGTTGTGGACGAGTGCTGGTTATGGATGACGAACCCAGTATTTGTCGAATGGTGGCAGACGCGCTGACCCATTTCGGCCACGAGGTCGTGACGGTGCAGGATGGGCAGGCCGCCATCGACCAGATTTCCCGGTCATTGTCGGATGAGAACCCATTTGAGGTGGTTATTCTCGATCTCACCATCCCCGGTGCCATGGGAGGGAAGGAGGCTATTCAGCATCTTCGGCGTATCGATCCTCACATCAAAGCCATTGTGACCAGTGGATATTCTGAAGATCCTATTTTGTGTGATTTCCAAAAATATGGATTCCAGGGAATCCTGGTCAAACCCTATAAAATTTTTGATCTCGCCAATATGCTTGAATCGATAGGGGCTCCCGTCCACCATGACAGGATTCAGTGACGTTTGAGGGACTCAGTTGTGCATCTCATGTTCATAGACACCTTCTTGGGTTGCAGGCTCCGCTCCACTCAACGGTACGGGCTGAGGTTTCTAATCCAGACGATGACTTCTCGAACCGGGCTGTCGGGGATGACCGTGAGGTCGGCTTCGCTTCTAGGGAAATGATTCAGGGCAAGGCAGGTCGAAGGCCAGAATTTTCCAATCAGCTGGACTTTTCGGCGGGAAAGGCCTGAGCAAAGAGGTGAAGGGTCGTATCCAGCGTATTCCTGAGGAAAGGGCTTTTGTGGCTGCTTCAGCAAGGCCAGCGAAATCTCGGGGGCAACCCGAAACCCCGGCGCCGGAACTCGCTTCTATAAGGAAGACGATTTCTCTGAATGCCGTCAAGACACATTCGCACGCATCACGATCCATTGCCAAACTTCCAGTCCCGCTCAAGATTTCCCTGATTCATCGAAAAACGTTGGAGCGTCCTACAGCCTTTCCGATTGTTGGGTATGGGCCTTGGATTGTTGTATGGTGAACTCCACCCGTCATGCTTTTGGCCATGAGATTGTGATGGAAGACAACTCCCTCCCATTATGAAGTCGAAGGGTTAGCCCATTACGAGAACGCAATGAGTTCAAAACATACACCATCGACCGGGAAGAATCTTTTGCGGCAAAAGGCCGAAACGGCGCTCCAGGCGACGCGCGTGCAGGTGAAGAAGATGACGCTTGAAGAAGTGCAGCGCCTTGTGCATGAACTCCAAGTGCATCAAATCGAACTGGAGATGCAAAATGAGGAACTTCGGCGGACTCAGGCTGATCTTGAGTTGGCACGTGATCGGTATGCCACGCTGTATGATTTTACACCGGTGGGATACGTCACGCTCGATGGGACCGGCCGCATTCTGGAAGCCAATTTGACCTTCTGTCATTTACTGGGCCTACCACGGCAGACCATCATCCGCAGGAAGTTTGAAGAATATGTGGAACCGGATAACCAGGGGAGGTTTCGTCTGTATCTGGACTCGCTGAAAAAAAAGGCCGGCACTCAGCCTTCCGATATTCTGACCCTGCAGCCTGGCGCGAGCATCCATCGAGTCCGGTTGGAAGGGTACCTGGAGAGCATGGAGTCATCGGGTATGGCACATATGTTCCGAATTGCAGTCGAAGATGTGACGATGCTGGAGCGAATGGAAGACGTGCAGAAATCACAAGAGGCCTTGATGGCGGTGGCAGTGAATGGTGTGATGGATGCGATCACGGTCACCGATGAGGATGAACGGATTGTGCTGTTTAACGAGGCCGCCGAGACCATGTTTCGCTGTCCCGCTTCGAGTGCCCTCGGGCATTCGATTAATCGATTTATTCCTGAGCGGTTTCGGGAAGCGCATCATACCCACCATCGCCAATTCGGTCAAAATCCAGAGGCTACCAGGCGGATGGATGCGTCGAGAGAGGTGTTTGGACTACGAGCTGACGGGGAAGAATTTCCTATCGAAGCGTCCCTTTCACGAGTGGAATTGCAAGAAAATAGCAAAGGCAAGACCAAAAAATTATTCATTGTGGTGTTGCGGGATGTTACCGAACGTCGGCAAGCACGGGAGGCGATTAAGAAAGAGCAGGAATTTATTTCGGCAATTCTGGATACCACTTCCGCATTAATTGTGGTCATGGACTCCCAGGGAAACATCATCCGGTTCAATCGTGCCTGTGAAATGCTGACGGGTTTTTCTTCTGAAGAAATTCAGAATAAGCCTTTTTGGGAAACCGTGCTGCCACCCGATGTTGTGGAAGAGGTCAAGGCTTATTATCAAGCATTTCTCCAAGGCGAAGCTCCGAACCTTCATGAGAATTTCTGGATCACCAAACAGAAGCAACTGCGCTGGATTGCCTGGTCTAATGCCCTGCTTCGGGATAAACACGGTGAGGTGAAATACCTGATTGCGTCCGGCATTGATCGCACCAGGCAACGGGCTGCGCAGGAGGCTCTGGAAAAAGAGCGAAGGTTTGTGAGCCAGGTGCTGGACACGACAGGCGCCCTCGTGGTGATTCTGGACCCGCACTTGCGGATTCTTCGCATCAATCGGGCGTGTGAACAGACTGTGCAATACTCTTTTCAAGACTTGGAGGGGCAACCATTTGTGAATCTCTGTGTCATATCAGGGGAGGACGATCAAGGCGCCAGGAAAATTGTGGATTCTTGCCGGGCGGGACGGCTGCCTTCCTTGTTTGAATCAGCCCTGGTGAACCAATCGCGTCAATTGACTTGGATTCATTGGGAAACCACTGCCATCACGGATGAAAACGGTAAAGTGAAATTTTTTATTGCGACAGGAACGGATATTTCCGCCCGCAAGAAGGCTGAACAGCTGCTTCAACAGAGCAAAGAGCAGCTTCAGGCCATTCTTGATCATAGTCCGATTTCCATATGGCTCAAAGATCTTGAGGGTCGGTATCTGAAGGTCAATCGGCAGTTCGAAAAAAATACGGGTCGGTCCGAGAAGGAGATCTTGGGAAAAACTGATTCAGAAATTTTTTCCTTCGAACGGTCTTCGCGACTTTGGGAAATCGACCAAACTATTCTCCAAACCGGACAGGCCCATGAATCCGATGAGATATCGGATCGTTCTGATGGAAAACACACCGAACATGTGTTTAAATTTTCGTTGACGACTCCCACAGGAGCACCCTATGCACTCTGTGGAATTTCCACGGATATTACCCAAAGAAAACAAGCGGAAACCATTCTTCATGAAGCCTCTCACCGCCTGGAAATTCAACAGCAGGAGCTTCGCTCATTGGCTGCCCAACTCCTGACGGCGCAGGAAGAAGAGCGTCGGCGTATTTCGCGTGATCTGCATGATGATGTGAATCAACGCCTTGCGCTTCTGAGCTTGAAGCTGCAAGCTGCGCGGGACGGCCTTTCAGATGCTCACCCCGTTACGCCAATGATCCAGGAACTCTTTGAAAGTGTCGCCAATCTGTCCGATGATGTTCGGCATTTAGCCTATCAATATCACCCGTCGATTCTCGATGACCTGGGTTTGGGGCCTGCTCTTCGTTCGTTATGGGAAGACTTTACAAAGTGGAAAGGGGTGTCGGTTACGCAAGAGGTGACTGAGGAGGCACGAACATTCTCCCAGGCCGTGGCCACATGTCTGTACCGGATAGCACAGGAGACCTTGCAAAATGTTTCAAAGCATGCTCAGGCCTCGGCAGTCCATCTCGTTTTGAGAAAGGATGGGCAGGACATTATTCTCTCCGTTCACGACAATGGAATAGGATTTGAGGTGGACGGACTGCTTTCCGACGGCTTGGGATTTGTCAACATGAGAGAACGGGCTCGTCTGGTGAGTGGGATCCTGTCGGTAGAGAGTCAGCCTGGCCATGGCACTACCGTGACGGTCTCAATACCGGGTCGCGACCAATCATGATTGCTGTGTGGCAAAGATCAGTTCGTAACCTCAGGTTCCAGCATAGTTGAATTCCCCGTTCTTCATGGTGAACTTTCAATTATCGGTTGTTGGGAATGAGAGGCAGGTGATGAGATTGGCACGGCAGGGCATGGAAAAAGGTCAGGAAGGTCTTCATGGTCAAGGTAATGGCCGTTCATCAATAGCATAGGACAAGTTACATGGTGGCTCGAACTCGAGTACTATTAGCCGATGACCATGCGTTAGTCCTGGAAGGGCTGGCCAAACTGGTCACGGACGATTGTGATCTTGTCGGGAAAGTGGAGGATGGACGGGCCCTTCTACAGGCTGCCCGGAAGTTGGCACCGGATGTGATCGTCCTTGACATTTCGATGCCCAAATTGAATGGATTGGATGCCGGGCGTCAACTCAAAAAGTTGCTTCCGTCAATCAAGCTGATATTTCTGACCATGCATGCGGATCCTTTGTATGCGAAGGAAGCCTTTCAAATCGGGGCGTCCGGTTTTCTTTTGAAGCGTTCCGCAGCTTCAGAGTTAATGCAAGCGATCCATGCCGTGATGAAAGGGCAGTACTATGTGACTCCGGCCATTGCCAAGGATTTTCTGGGTACCCTCACTCATGAATTGGCGGCTCCTAAAGCTGAGGATAATTCTCTCACGCCACGGCAGCGGGAAGTGCTTCAACTCATCGCCGAAGGTCACAGTACCAAAGAGATGGCGACGATGTTGCATGTATCCCCAAAAACCATTGAATTTCATCGAGCCAAAATAATCCGGGAGTTGAATTGTCAAAGCACGGCGGAATTAACAAGATATGCCATTACCCATGGTCTCGTGTCTCCGGAATAACGGAGTGGGGAATTATATTGACCAGGGATGTTTCTGCCGGGAACTAGGGATTTCCCTAGTGTCGATTTGTTCGCGCTTGTATATATTACCTCATCCCTAAGCGTAAAAATGTTCAGGAGGATCAAGGTGCCGGTGCCGATCTCACCTCCTTATCCAAGCTCATGTGCAGGGAAATCCTCAAGGAACCTTCCCCGTATTGTGTTGGCGGATGACCATCCCATGGTTCTGGAAGGGGTGGCAAGGCTTGTGGAGGAATTCGCTGAGGTCGTGGGAAAGGTGGAAGATGGACGAGCGTTGCTCAATATCGCTCCACATCTGAACCCGGATGTGGTGGTAATGGATATTTCCATGCCGAGTTTAAACGGTCTGGAATCCGCCCGCCATCTCCAAAAACTTATTCCTCACTGTAAAATTATTTTTCTCACGATGCATGGGGATTCCTCCTATATCACCGCGGCGTTCGAGGCCGGGGCGTCCGGCTATCTGTTAAAACGGTCTGCCGGATCAGAACTCAAGCAGGCTGTGCAAACGGTGTTGGCCGGCAACACGTATGTTACCCCATTAGTTTTGCGAAGGGATCCTTTCCCTCAGAACTCACAAGGAATGGGGAGACCGTCTTTGAGCCAGCTCACCCCCCGTCAACGGGAAGTCTTGCAGTTGCTTGCGGAAGGCAGTTCCATCAAATCCATAGCCGGCCTACTCAAAATTTCCACCAAGACGGTGGAATTTCATAAAGCCAAGGTCATAGAAACGTTAGGGATGCATACGATTCCAGAGTTGACCCAATTTGCGGTTGCTCATGGCCTGGTGGAGAAGTAGACGATTCCGGTCATCTCTCCCCCTTCATCTAGGATGTTTTCCGGAAAGAACTAGGGGTTTCCCCAGTTCTTTTTATTTACTTCGATCGGTATTGTCCTCTCTTACCGTCGCGGCACAATCCCCCCTTAATTCTGATGGTTTCATGGTTGAAACCATAGTGAAAGAGAGGTCCTCGGATGAATCACCTTTTTCCATCTTCTCTGTTGGCGGAAGACTTGATGGATACCACTGCCGTTCCTCTTCGACCCGGCCGCTTTGAGAACGGTCTGGTTTTGCAATTTCTTTCCGGTCAATACAGCGGTTGGCCGGTGGTCGATTCCACCGGAGAAATTCTGGGGGTCGTGACCGAACTCCGTCTGTTACAAGCCTGTTCACGCGTGAATTCCCTGGATGAACTGAGGGTCGAAGACACGATGATTAACCCCGTATATGTGTCTGAGCAGGATCCGCTCGATGTCGTGATGGCGGGGATGGTTCACAGCCAAGTTCTGAGGATGCCTGTGGTTCGTGATCGGCAGCTTGTCGGAGTCATTTCCCGGAGAGATATCTTACGGCATAGCCTCCCGTTATCTTCGCCGACCTCCCAATTTGTGTTTTCCTGTGCCTGGTGCGAACGGGTTCATGATCCCTCTGAGGGGCTTGCCGGAACAGACGACTGGCAGGTTTTGGATGCATATTTGTCAAGCCATCAACTCTCATTCTCCGATATCGAGCCTACACAAACCTATTGCCCTTCCTGTCTGGAAATTCTTCAAGCGCTCCAAACCACATCGCGGGGTATGTCGCGTGCCGGGACCGAGGCCCAGGAAGTCCGTCCCTGTTTGTTGGTGGTCGATGATGATCCTTCCATCTCCCGGTTGTTGGATCAGGCTCTTCAGGAATGGGGATATGAAGTGCTTAGTGCGAGAAATGGGCGTGAGGGCCTGGATCTGTTGGGCGGTTGTTGCGTGGATGGAATTTTACTGGATCTGCACATGCCCATTATGGATGGGCGGACCATGTTGGATGAACTACGATGGTTGGGACATCAGATGCCGGTGCTGATAATGTCGGGCGCAGCGGAGGAACAATTGCTCCGGCGGATGTTGCAGGAAGGCGCTCAAGGATTTTTCCTTAAACCGTTTCATCTCGCCACTGTTCAACAAGCCTGCCAGAAGATCTTTCAAAAGGATGAGGTCAGGGTCGAGGCCTCCTCTCGTTTCCCTGTGGCTTGATTAAAGACGGAATGACGGTTAGTGCTGATGGGTTTTCCAATGAGGTATTGGGCATTTTCAGAAAGGGGATAGGCATGAATACTGAAAAGTCCGTTGATGTTAAGCAAACTTTTGTAAACAGGAGGAAAGAAGTCTGTGCCCATCAACGTTTGGTGGACGAACATGTCAATCATCAAGGCGAGAAAACAGGGAATCTTGTCTGTCGGGAATGTGGTGAGGTCATCCATACACGGTGAAAGCATGAAATTGTTTAAGAACAATGCTAACTCCCCTGGCCTGCAGAAAGACGGATACCAATGATACTTCTTGTGACTCAAGAAGATGAATTTGCCAAACACATGGCCCGTTTCTTAGCAGCCAAAGGCTATCCTGTCATGTTGACTTTCCAAGGGTCCGAAGTACCGACATTAGTGACTCAGGGGAATCCTCAGCTCATCATCGTCAATTTGTACTTGCGAAATCCCAGCGGAATAGGAATCTTGCGGCAACTTCGCGCCCAAGGGTATGTAGGAAAAATTATTGTGTTGGCCGATTATTCAACCACCACTGAGGTCCACCGGCCATTTTACGATGGCGTCGATCAGGTCCTTGGGCAACCGTTGTCTTTACTGCATCTCCTCACAGCGGTCCGTGTAGCCATCGGTCCCTCCGTTAAAAGGAAAACCGCGTGACGAGACAGAGTGAATTTTATGCCCATTTGGCTTATGTCATGGATCCCCGATCCGTATTGATCTGTTTGCGAAGAAGGAGGTCGGTGCTCTTCTTGATTCAGTTCATCTGTTGAACGTTCAGATGGAGTGAGAGGAATCAAAGATATTTAAGGAGGATATTGAGCCATGGGAGACCAGACCGCAGTTTCGAACGGGCTTGCAGAGCCGCAAAGTCTGCCCGCTTCTGTTAGTGAGAATCAGGAGATGACGCGTGGTACGCCCTCTAAACCCCTGGAGATCCAAATCGCCAATCGGGCCCAGGAGATCTCCCAGCGGGGAGGTGAGCATAAAGGCCCAAGTTTAGCCAGTTGGTTGATCGCCGCAAGGGAGATCTTGTCCGAGGATTCGGAAAGGCCGCAATTGATTGCCTGAAGACCGTGTGTTTGGCTCGACAGTTGTAATCGCGTTCTCATCTCTACGCCGAAAATCGGACATTGTTAATCAAGAAATTTTTTTTTCTTTCTCTAGAAGAGGTGTCTCCGCTTACGACGGAGGATGACTAAAGAGGAGGCATAGACCCGGTACTTTGATTTGGACACCCAGCAGAACCCTAGGGAAATTTTCTTGGCTTTCTAGGAAAATCCCTAGTATCCGTCTCACTTCTTTCTCGATATACAAGACCGCGTAGGTATATCCATAGCTTTTATACAACTTTTTCGTGCAAAGGAAGGAGCTGCACCCTATGTCTCAATCCCATGCCCTATGGTCTATAATTCTCGCCGGTGGGGAGGGGGTACGCACGCGTCCGTTTATTGAACAATGGTTAGGCTATCCCAAACCCAAACAGTACTGTACATTCGTGGGAAACCGGTCGATGTTGCAACACACCTTAGACCGGGCGGATAGCCTTGGGGCTCCTCATCAAAAAATCACGGTGGTGGCCCAACGCCATCAAGGTTTCGCAGGTGAAACTTTAGAGGGTCAGCGGGCCGGGCAAGTGATTCTTGAGCCGAACTATTGCGGCACCGCTCCTGGAATGTTTCTCCCTCTCACCTATGTCCGGGCATGGGATCCAAGTGCCACGGTGGTCATCTTCCCTTCCGACCATTTTGTGTTTCCGGAAAATCGTTTTCTGGAAATGGTTCGTCGTGCCATACGCGGGAGTCGTATTTTTCAGGATCGCCTCCTGTTGTTGGGGATACGTCCCACGCATCTTCAATTGGACTATGGCTGGATGAATGTGGGTGGAGTGTTAGGTTGGAGTGGAGGATCCTGTGTTCGGCAAGTCGATTCCTTTATTGAGCAACTCGACCACGTCCAGGCCCTCAATGCCATGGCCAAAGGAGCACTCTGGAACACGTCGGTGATCGTAGGGAAAGTTTCCACCATCTGGAAGCTTGGCTGGCAATACGTTCCTGTCATCATGGAACGGTTTGAGCGATTAGGAAAAGCCATCGGGAGCACTCATGAGGGTCGAATGCTTCGTCAGTTGTATCAAAAAATGCCCATATTGGATGTATCTTCCGAATTGCTTCAACGGATTCCGGAACGTCTGGGGATGATTGAACTGGAAGACGTCCTTTGGAGTGATTGGGAAGGCTCAGATCGCATTTGTGACATGCTGAATGTTCTTGGAAAAGAGCCCGCGTTTCCTTCTGACCTTGTCACGATGACCTGCTCCTCTGCGCATCCATTTTCCTCACTTGAGGTGGCCCGATGAGTCGTAACCGCGTATTCACAGCAAGTGCTCGCAGGGAACCGGAAGAACAATCTGGCTTAACTCGTCAAGGCAAGAAAAGGGTGAGTATGGGTGGGCCATCACGTGCCAGGACATCTTCCAGGGATAAGAAACGCAAGCCTCTTCGGCCGGGAGAGGAACACGGGGGCAAGACCCCACCCGCGACTGAGGATATTCAGCCGCGAATTGCTGAACGAGCCTATGAGCTCTACCAGCGGCGGGGAGGCCACCATGGCCAGGATCTCGATGATTGGTTCCTCGCGGAGCAAGAGGTCATGGCTGAAGGTTCAAGAGAGGGCTTTGTTT
>BQIW01000105.1 GCA_021604105.1 Nitrospirales bacterium
TTGGGCGAGGGTTTCGCGAAACAACCAGATGGTCTTGGCATCGGGGATACGTTGATCCAAATCGAGCCCCAAGAACCGCATGAAGGACAGGCGGTCGCGAACCTGATATTCGGTTTGATCATCAGACAAATTATAGAGGGCTTGCAGGACGAGGATTTTAAACATCAGCACGGCATCAAAGGGAGGCCGACCGCCTTGCTTGCGCGTGGAGCGGCGGAGAACCTTTTCCAAGGCCGGCCGAAACTCCGCCCAAGGCACATGGGAGGCGAGCGATTCTAAGGGGTCCCCGTTGTGACTCAGTGCGTTGTAGCGGGTGGCGAGATCAAAAAAACTGAGTTGGCTGGGTGTTGACATGAGCTATCCTCCTTGAGCTGGAAGTATCGCAAATGATGCTCAGATTGTCAGGGGTTTTTAGAAGTGCCCTAAAATCTGTTCTGCAATATCTTAGGACCATACAATGCAAAAACTCATCTTTGAACAAAATATAGAAATCCAGATTCCGAAGCGAGGGCAGGAGTCTGTTTGGAATTACCCTCAACCACCAAAACTGCAGCGGGTACATCAACAAATGAGAGTTGAATTTGGTGGACTGATTCTGGCTGAAACAACCCAGGGGTATCGAATTCTCGAAACAGGAATCCCTCCGGTATATTATTTTCCCCCCACTGATGTCCGAATCGCCTACCTGATACTGAGCGTAAGGCAAACCGTATGCGAGTGGAAAGGAATGGCGCGTTATTGGTCAATAAAGATAGGGAAACGAATGGCACAAGATGCCGCATGGAGTTACCCACATCCCGGGGGAGGGTTTGAAGATATTTCCAATTATTTAGCATTTTATCCGGGGAAGGTGGATGCCTGCTATGTAGGGAAGCAAAAGGTCAATCCCCAATCTGGTGAATTTTATGGCGGGTGGATCACCTCAAAAATCCTCGGCCCCTTCAAAAGCAAACCCGGCATTAAATTTTGGTAAACCAAATTCAATGCTAAAAACGATTACTCCGGTTGATCGGCCTCAAAAAATATGTATGATCTGCCACAACTGTTATCATTAAAAATACTGCAGGCATTGTGAAGCCTTAATTTTTTGGCTTCGAGCAGTGACGAAGACATAAAACATGAAAACACACAACTCCCCTGTCGTGGTCTGGTTTCGCCAGGATTTACGCATCAAGGACAATCCGGCATTGTTGGCTGCCCATCAAACAGGGCACCCCATTCTCCCATTATTTATTTGGGATGAGGAACATAGCGGAGAATGGAAGTTAGGCGGGGCCAGCCGTTGGTGGTTGCATGAAAGTCTCAAGGCACTGAACCTAGCCTTGCAGAGCAAACTTTACTTCGAGGCAGGATCGGCTCAACAGGTAATCATGGACATCATGAAAGAGACCGGAGCAGAAGCGGTTTATTGGAACCGCTGTTTCGAGCCGTGGCGAATCACCAGCGATGCCCACATTCAAGAGACATTGCAGACCAAAGGAATGGAGGTGCACACCTTTAACGGGTCCCTGCTTTTTGAACCCCAAACAGCGCTCAAGAGCGACGGCACTCCGTATAAGGTGTTCACGCCCTTTTATCAAAAGGGATGCCTTGGAAAGGGCAATGAACCCCGCAAACCCTCAAAAGCCCCAAAATTTTTACGGCTTTCCACACACAGAGGTATGGCGCTGATAGATTTGGAACTGCTGCCGGCCGTTCCCTGGCACAAAAAACTTGCGAAATATTGGAAGCCCGGAGAAACCGGGGCACAGGCCCGACTGAAGGCATTTCTCAAAAACGGCCTCAAACAGTACAAAGAAGGCCGGAACTATCCTTCTGAAAATAATGTCTCCCGGTTATCGCCGCATCTGCATTTCGGGGAAATCTCACCGAATGAGGTATGGTATGCCGCCAAACAACGCATGGGCACAGAAGGATGGCGGAAAGACGGGGAAACCTTTCTGAGTGAGCTAGGATGGCGGGAGTTTTCCCACAGTCTGCTTTTCCATTTCCCCGACCTCCCCCGAAAAAATCTGCAAAAGAAATTTAATAAATTTCCCTGGCGTAAGGACCAGAAATCTCTGAAAAGGTGGCAACAAGGCCAAACCGGATACCCCATCGTGGATGCCGGCATGCGGGAGCTGTGGGAAACCGGTTACATGCATAACCGCGTGCGCATGATTGTCGGATCGTTTCTGGTCAAAAACCTTATGTTGCATTGGCATCTGGGGGAGGATTGGTTCTGGGATACATTAGTTGATGCCGATCTTGCCAACAACAGTGCCAGCTGGCAATGGATTGCAGGCTGTGGAGCCGATGCCGCACCGTATTTTAGAATTTTTAACCCCGTCACGCAGGGGAAAAAATTTGATCAAACTGGCGGGTATGTTCGACGGTTTATTCCCGAGTTAAAAAAAGTGCCAGACAAATATCTCCATAATCCATGGGAAGCGTCTGAAAAAGTGTTAGTGCAGGCGGGTGTGCAACTTGGAAAAGATTATCCCCTACCGATCGTCACGCTCAGCGATTCCAGGGAACGGGCGCTGAAAGCATTTTCTGAATTGGCGCAATGATCCCCATGCTCCCTCCAAGACAGGCCACATGAGAACCCGGGTCGTCCCGTGCTTTCAAGGAAGAGTCAAGGGGACTTCTGATGGTGCCTTTCAACCAAAATCCGTGGGGCCATCCCAATATATCTATGAGTGGGTCCTTTGTCGGTGGCAGAATCCTTCCAGGTAGTTAACGAGATCGGACTACGCCTGCACTCGTATCCTGATAGTTTCCTCTTCCACAAATGCAACAGCCCCAACAGGTTGCTTCGTGTGCTGAACAACCTCGTGGGTGAACTCCTGCCTTGTTCCTTCTTCGATCCTAGGTCACACACCTCCTGACATATTCAAGCGCTTGTCATCGGTCTCTGTACAATCACAGAAGAATCAACACGAGTTGTCTAAGGTTTGTTTAATTTTTTTTGTATGCCTAAAGCACATAAGAATATATTGAAATTGAGGATGTATTGAGAATTTGATTGAAATCTATAAACAATTCTAGTTCATTTTTCATTCTTTTGGAGGTTCTCATGGCCATGCTCGCAGCACTTGTACGCTCCTTAACTGACCGGGGTGTTATTCCGGATGGGGTGCTCCGTTTGAGCATTCGGCATTTGGTCCGCCAGAGGCTGAAGGAGATCTCTTATGACAAACAGGCTCTGCTCTCCTATAAGGTATCCTTCATTGAGGACATGGGCAGGTCTTGCATAGCACCCTTTCCGGAAAAAGCCAATTCCCAACACTATGAAGTCCCAGCAGAATTCTTTCAGAAGGTGTTGGGTCCGCAGCTAAAATATAGCAGCGCATTTTGGCCGGAAGGTATCGAGTCTCTAGCCGAGGCTGAGGAAGTTAGCCTACGGGAGACAACGGTGCATGCTGATCTTCACGACGGCCAATCCGTTCTGGAACTGGGGTGCGGCTGGGGATCTCTCGCACTCTGCATGGCGACGCAGTACCCCCACAGTCATATTACGGCAGTCTCAAACTCTCATTCCCAAAAAGCGTATATCGACTCTCAGGTTCAAAAGCGCGGATTGCGCAATATTCGCGTGCTCACATGCGACATGAATAAATTTCACACTGAACACAGTCAATTCGACCGCGTGGTGTCAGTGGAAATGTTTGAGCACATGCGAAATTGGGAAAATTTGTTCGAACGCATTCAATACTGGCTCAAACCTGATGGCCGGTTCTTTATGCACATCTTTGTACATCGCGCCGTGCCTTATACATTCGAGATACGAGATTCCAGCGACTGGATGAGTGAGCATTTTTTCAGCGGAGGCATGATGCCCAGCGATGATCTGCCTTTGGCCATTCAAAGTCCGTTTAAACTCGTGAATCGCTGGAGATGGGACGGCCTACATTACGCACGAACGGCCAATGCCTGGCTGGAAAACATGGACTTTGACCGTGAATCCTTGTGGCCTCTATTCATCGAGACCTATGGGAAACAGAATGCGGACCTCTGGTGGGTCCGCTGGCGGATATTTTTTATGGCCTGTGCCGAATTATTCGGCCATCGTGCCGGCCAGGAATGGTGGGTCAGCCATTATCTTTTTGAGAAAGCCGAACTCACCTGAAGAGAACAGCCATGTCCTGGATACTTTTCAACATTATACTGTTTCAGATCGGCTGGTTCGCCTGCGTACTCAGCGGAGCCGGCCAACGCCCGTGGATCGGGGCACTCATGGCTTTGGTGATTGTGGCCATTCACCTGTCCCGGGCGCCCGCGGCTGAAGCGGAATTCAAACTGGTTATGATCGCCCTGGTGATTGGGGCCGTGTGGGACAGCATGCTCGTGTGGCTCGATTGGCTGCACTACCCCTCCGGCATCCTCATCCCACACACCGCCCCATACTGGATCGTGCTCATGTGGGGACTCTTCGCAACACTGTTGAACGTCTCACTGCGTTGGTTGAAGGGGCACTGGTTGCTAGCCGCACTTGCCGGAAGCGTTGGAGGACCATTGGCCTATTATGGAGGACACCAGTTGGGAGCCCTCGAGTTTGGGAACCAAAACGCCGCGTTGACTGCCTTGGCCATTGGCTGGGCCGTCATCACACCAATTCTGATGGCACTATCCACCCGCTTTGATGGCTTTGCACCAAGTCTCAAGGAGAGCACCATATGACCTTCTCCATCTACCTATCCGGCCTGGTCGGAACTCTTTTCCTAGCGGGACTCACCTGGCTGGTCAGCCTCATCAAACGGGACGTCAGTATTGTGGACAGCATGTGGGCCGTCATGATTTTCGCGTCTGCCTTTATCTATTCAAGCAGCGTGGAGCCCTACTGGAATCGTTCCTCCCTGGTGCTCACCCTTGTCCTTCTTTGGGCCCTCCGGCTGACAGTGTATATCACCTGGAGAAACTGGGGCGAATCCGAGGATGCCCGGTATCAAGCGATTCGTCGCAAGTATGAGCCGAACTTTGCGCTGAAAAGCCTCGGAATCATTTTTGTGTTTCAAGCCGTGTTGGCCTGGATCATCTCCATGCCGTTGTGGGTCGCCTTAACTGTGCCGTTTGAATACAGCATCTTCGACACTCTGGCCGTGACACTCTGGATGATCGGGATGTCCTTTGAATCGGTGGGCGATTGGCAGCTGGCTCGTTTCAAGATGAATCCCGCGAATCGGGGCAAGGTGATGAATCAAGGATTGTGGCGTTATGCACGCCACCCTAATTATTTCGGCGAATGCCTGATCTGGTGGGGATTTTTCCTCTTTGTGATCCCGACCGGCGCTTGGTGGTCGATTCTCTCACCTATCCTGTTAACTTTTTTATTGCTGAAATTTTCCGGTGTGACGATGCTCGAAGAAACCATTGTGGATCGACGACCAGCCTATCGTGAATACATTGCAAGCACCAACGCCTTCATTCCAGGGCCTCAGAAAAAAGCAAATCCCGTAGCCGATCATCAGGAGGAAATATCATGATTGGAACGTTCTCCATGATCGAAGGTTCATCGCTGTTGTTGACACTTTTGATCTCTTTTCTTTTCTCCATGGGTCTGGCCAGATCTGCCCAGACCACCAACCAAAAGACTTATGACTTTAAGGTCTTTCTGGACGATGATGAAATCGGATTTCAGCGGTTTGTGGTGTCCGCGAAAGGGACGCGCACGCAGATCAACGTGGAGGCCGAATTCGATGTGAAGTACTTTTTCATCACGTTTTATACGTACCGGCACACCAATACTGAAGTATGGAAAGGGGAATGCCTCAAGGAGATTCGGGCCAAGACCAATGACAATGGTGAATCGTTTTTTGTGGAAGGGACCTCCAAGGATGGAACGTTGCGGTTACACACCCATGATGGAGAGCAAACCTTGGAGGGTTGTATCAAAACCTTTGCCTATTGGAATCCAGCCTGGTTTCAGAACAGTCGCCTGCTCAATTCGCAGACGGGCGAACTACAGCCGGTAGAGATTCAGATTGTGGCGAAAGAAACATTCACAGTACGTGGAGTGTCCACTCCCACTCACCATCACCGCATCATAAGTGACAAGTTTACCATAGATCTCTGGTACACCATGAACGACGAATGGGTCGGACTACAATCGACCACTAAAGATGGCAAAAAATTGCGCTATAAACTTCAGTAGGGAAATTGGAAAATGCACACCTCATCACTGATAGCCTGTGGGCTGCTCGGAAGTCTCTTAGGGTGCAGCAGCCCGCCTCCCATACAGACCGCCAGTCATGTCAATCTCGATCGATTCATGGGGGACTGGTACGTGATTGCGAATATTCCGACGTTCATCGAGACCGAGGCGTTCAACGCAGTGGAGTCCTATCGGCTCAATGATGATGGAACCATCGCTACGACCTTTACCTTCCGCAAAGGCGGATTCGAGGGTGAAAAGAAGATCTATCGTCCGACAGGATTTGTTGTGGATCAGGAATCCAATGCCGTCTGGGACATGCAATTTCTCTGGCCGTTTAAGGCCGACTACCGAATCGTGTATGTCAATTCGGATTACAGTCAGACCATCATCGGTCGCCTCAAACGGGACTACGTCTGGATCATGGCCCGAACTTCCCGGCTGCCGGAGGAGGATTATCAACATCTGCTCAAGATTATTGCCGCTCAAGGGTATGACCTCTCAACAATTCTACGGGTCCCCCAGCGGTGGGAAGTTGGGCGAAATTGATAACCATGAAGAGGAACAACGAAAGCATGACCGTGAACCACGACATGGCGGAAACCAGTCGGCTGTTTCAACGGTCCGGTCCGGGACCTGATGTTCAACCGGTTCCGGCAGGATCATTTGGCTCCAGGAGGACCCCTCCTGTCTCAGACCGGAAAATCCGGAGAGGCCCGCAATGAACATCGCCATCATCGGAACCGGTATCGCGGGAAATGTGGCGGCCTATCATCTCAGCCGTGACCACCGGATCACGGTTTTTGAAGCCAATGATTACGTGGGAGGGCATACCCACACGCACGAGATCGAGTGGGAGGACCAACGGTACCGGCTTGATAGCGGGTTTATGGTCTTTAATCACCACACCTATCACTGCTTCACGCGACTGCTCAAGGAACTGGATGTTCCGGCTCAAGCCTCCTCAATGGGCTTCAGCGTTAAATGCGATCGTTCAGGCCTGGAATATAACGGGACGACTTTGAATTCCCTGTTCGCTCAACGGCGGAACCTGCTCCGGCCATCTTTTTACAAAATGATCAGGGACATTCTTCGTTTCAATCGCGAGGCCCCGCAGTGCCTCGCAACCCCGGATATGGATACGACGTTAGGAAACTATGTGAAAAAGGCCGGTTACGGCAGAGAATTCCTTGATTGGTATCTGATTCCCATGGGGGCGGCCATCTGGTCCGCAGACCCGGCGCAGATGTGGGCCATGCCCGCGAAGTTTTTTATCCGGTTCTTCCATAACCACGGAATGCTGAGCGTCAATGATCGTCCGACGTGGTATGTCATTCGCGGGGGCTCCCAGGCCTACGTCAACAAACTGACCGCTTCCTTTTGCGATCGTATCCGCACCAATTCCCCGGTAGAGAGCATCAAACGAAACCGGGACGATGTGACCGTGACAGGGCTGCATGGCTCCCCCGAGCAATTCGATGCCGTATTCATTGCGACGCACGGAGACCAGGCCCTTCGGTTATTGAATGATGCCACGGACCTTGAGGAGGAGGTATTAGGGCCGATGACCACACAGAACAATGAGGCGATCCTTCACACCGATGCCGGAATGCTTCCCGCACGTCGACAAGCCTGGGCTGCCTGGAATTACCATATTCCGGTTCACACACAAAACCGGGTTGCGGTGACCTACAATCTGAACATTTTGCAGGGTCTTCGCGCCCCCGTTCAATTTTGCGTCACCCTGAATAACAGCCGAGACATCTCCCCCGGCAAAATTCTGAAGCGCATGACCTATGCTCACCCGATTTTTTCCATCCCCAGTGTCCGGGCGCAACAGCGGCAGGCGGAGATCAACGGCCGGAACCGGACCTATTTTTGCGGGGCATACTGGAGATACGGCTTCCACGAGGATGGAGTCGTGAGTGCCCTGAACGCGTTGGAACATTTCAAAAGGACCACGCATCATGCAAAGTTGCCTCTACCACGGACGAATTCGGCATCGGCGATATGAACCGAAAGCCCATTCGTTCGATTACCCGGTGTTCTATGCGTACCTTGATCTCGATGAGCTCGACAAGGTCTTCGAGGACCGTTGGCTCTGGTCAACGAAAGGCCCTGCACCGGTCAGATTTCGACGAAGGGACTATTGGGGAGATCCGGGAATACCGCTGAAAAGGGCCGTTCGAGAACATATCCGGCAGGAAACAGGACACACTGTGGATGGGCCTATCCGGGTACTCACACATTTGCGTCATTTCGGTTTTTCGTTCAACCCTGTCAGCTTTTATTACTGTTTCGATGCCCGGTCTCAATGTCTTGAGACGATCGTCGCGGAGATCACCAACACCCCATGGAACGAACGGCATGCCTATGTCCTTCCAAGGCATTCGAGTCTGACACAGACCGAACATTTACGTTTCCGGTTTGTAAAGGCGTTTCATGTTTCGCCATTTATGCCCATGGACATTCAATATGATTGGACATTCGGAACTCCCGACACACACCTTTCGGTGCATATGAAAAACTTTCAGCACAACCAGAGCATCTTTGACGCGACACTGATATTGGAGCGTGAACCGATCAACGGAATGAGCTGCGCCCGCGAATTGGCCGGCTATCCCCTCATGCCCATAAAGGTGCTGAGCGCGATTTATTGGCAGGCCTTGAAACTTTTTCTTAAACGCGTGCCAATTTTTACTCACCCCTCAAAAATTGTTCAAAACCCACAAGAAGGAGCCAGATCGGCAGACAGCCTATGACTTCAAAATCTTTATCAATCCCGTCGACTATTTCGGCGGGGACCACTCCCAAACCCAGGTTTCTGGAGGCCATCGCCAGGCGCGCGCTCCTCAGTCGGCTCAGCCGCATAACCAACGGGGAGATTACCCTTCATGATGGAGGCACTCAACAACGGTTCGGCCGGGTCACGCCGCAATGCCCTCTGAGAGTCACGGTCACGGTCACCAATCCCCGATTCTACACAGATACGGCGTTTGGTGGATCCATCGGGGCCGGAGAGGCTTTTATGGCAGGTTATTGGAAGATCGATGATCTTCCGAACCTGATACGCATTTTCTTATGCAATCGGGAACTTCTGGACGGAATGGATAGCAAATGGGCCCGGTTAACCATGCCCATCCAAAAATTATTACACCGCTTGAACCGGAACACAGCCAAAGGTAGCCGACGGAACATTTCAGCCCACTATGATGTCGGCAATGAGTTCTTTGCCCTATTTCTTGATGAAAGCCTGATGTACTCCAGTGCCATATTCCCGGATTCGTCCATGACGCTTCATGATGCTCAGACGGCGCGCCTAGACCACATTTGTCGCAAGCTGGAATTACAATCCACAGACCACCTTCTTGAGATCGGAACCGGGTGGGGCGGGTTTGCTCTTCATGCGGCTACCCGTTATGGCTGTCAGGTGACCACCACCACCATATCACAACAACAATACGATCTGGCCTGTGAGCGGGTGGCTGCAGCCAATTTGAATGATCGCATCACCGTGCTGTGCACGGATTATCGGGACCTCACAGGAAAATACGACAAACTGGTGTCATTAGAAATGGTCGAAGCGGTGGGATACCAGTATTTCGATACCTATTTTGGCTCATGCAGCCGGCTTTTAAAACCTGAGGGGATGATGGTGTTGCAGGCCATCACGATCGCCGATCAACGATACGAAGCCGCCAAACGATCGGTGGATTTCATCCAACGGTACATTTTTCCGGGAAGCTGTATCCCCTCCATCACCGCCATGAGCGAGGCCATCGCACGAGCCAGTGATCTGCGACTCTTTCATCTTGAGGATATCGGGACTTATTATGTCACGACGCTGAAAGCCTGGCGCGATAATCTTTACCGGAACCGCAAAAACATTCTCAGACTGGGCTACTCCGAGGAATTTTTCCGGATGTGGGAATTCTATTTTTGTTATTGCGAGGGAGGATTTACGGAACGCGTTATCAGTGACGTTCAGATGCTGCTGACCAAACCTGGAAATCGTCGAGAGCCGATTACCTGCATTCAGGTAGGGTAAAAGATCCACCGAGTCCAATGGAGGACACCGTGAAAAACCATTTGTTTGAAATGCCTAAACTTTTTATCGTGGGTATAACTTTTTCAATCATGTTTTTGGGAATGTATCATCACATCATTTACGCTGAAGAAGTGCCCGTCAAAGAATTCTCCATCACGGTCGAAGAAATGACGATTACGTTATTGGAGGACCCCAAGAAAGAAGTGACCGTTTGGGCTTATGCCCTAAAAGGAGAAAAGCCTTCAGTTCCCGGCCCGGTCATTCGTGTCAACAAAGGCGACCTGGTCAAAGTCCATTTCACCAACACCCATCACCTTCCTCACACCATGCATTTCCATGGTGTGCATCCGTTTAATATGGACGGAAATGGTCAGCGAACCATGGGACGGGAACAACTCCAGATGCCCGGCGAATCCTACACCTATGAATGGGTGGCTGAAGATCCTGGCTACTATCTCTATCATTGCCATTTCGACACGGCGAACCATATTGATCATGGCATGTATGGGTTATTTATCGTCGAAGATCCTACCTGGCCTCAAGTCGATCAGGAATTTGTCACATATTGGGACGAGTGGGACACCAATGAAGATGGTCACTACGATACTCACACGATCAATAGCCGTTCTGCCCCTGATTACAGTCCTATAAAAACCAACGTGGGGGACCGGGTTCGCATTATTCTCGCAAATATCGGATTCGAATTTCATACTCCGCACCTTCATGGTCATAAATGGAAAGAGGTGAATGCCGGAAATCCTCGGATTCCCGGATGGGACAATCCCAACGGAGTGCTCTCCATCGGACCTGCCGAAATTAAAGTCGTCGAGTTTGACACCAACCATGCAGGGACCTGGTTATTTCATTGCCACGTGGTACCCCATGTGGCTGACGATCGGAAGTATCCTCGTGGAATGCTGACCTTGCTTCAAGTCAAAAGTGAAAAAAATGTGGCATCACGTCAATCGATCATTCAACAGGAGGCCGATGCCGAAAGGCCCAGCCTTCCGAGTAACCCCCAGGTGGCCTCTACCCCCGACTACCTGAATCGCGAATTTCCATCCGGACTCGCAGACCGTGGGTATGAGGTGTACACTAAACACTGCCGAGCCTGTCACGGGGCGCTGGCCAAAGGCGAGTACGGTCCCGCACTACGGCAAACTCCGATTCTTCAGGATACTGACAAATTTTGGGATACCGTTTTAAAAGGACGGGGGAATATGCCGGCATGGGAAAACCGACTTAGTTCCCAGCAGATTGCTGACGTCCAAGCCTACTTGCAAACACTCAAGCCGCCCCCACCGCCCTGACTCCGCTTACGTTCCACAGTAGAATGAACTACGAGGGTTGATTGGATTGATGAATTTACACAACCCCAGCACAACGGGGAGAATAGGATCCTCAAATGAGTGATCTCATCGCCGCCAGATCCCTAATGGCTATGTCGCTGGGGTTTCATATCATTTTTGCGGTTGTGGGCATGGCCATGCCTCTTTTAATGGTGGTGGCCGAATGGCGCTGGCTGAAAACAGGGAAAGCCGTCTACCTGATCATTGCCAAACGCTGGGCCAAAGGTACGGCCATTTTCTTTGCTATTGGAGCCGTCACGGGGACGGTGTTGTCGTTCCAATTGGGACTACTCTGGCCCCGGTTTATGGAATGGGCCGGTCCCATCATTGGACCGGCCTTTGCCATAGAAGGGTTTGCGTTTTTTACGGAAGCCATTTTTCTCGGGATCTATCTCTATGGGTGGCAAAAGGTGAGTCCGGGTGCACACCTCGCGGCAGGAGGCGTGGTGGCGCTAAGTGGAATCATGTCCGGGGTGGTCGTCGTCATGGCAAACGGGTGGATGAATACCCCCAGAGGATTTATGATGCATGGCGAAATTCCGGCCAATATCGATCCCGTGGCGGCCCTCTTCAATCCCTCAGGTTTATTGCAGGCCCCCCACATGATCCTTGCCGCGTTTGCGGCTACCGGTTTTGCAGTGGCCGGCATTCATGCGTTCCTGCTTCTCCGCCAACCCGACAATGCGTTTCATCAATCGGCTTTGAAAATCGCATTGGTCATCGGTGGAATCAGCGCCATTCTCCAACCGCTCAGCGGAGATTTCCTCGCCAAACAAGTGGCAGAATTCCAACCCCTAAAATTGGCGGTCTTCGAAGCCCAGGTCGAGACGCAACAGGGCGCGCCGTTTCGAATCGGCGGGGCTTGGGATTCAAAAAGAGAAGTGTTCGACTATGTGCTGGAAATCCCCTATGCATTGAGCCTGCTGGTCACATCGGATCCCAACGGCCGGGTGACAGGGCTCAAGGATTTCCCTAAGGAAAACTGGCCGCCCATTGGCATAACCAGGACGGCGTTTCAACTCATGGTGTTCATCGGATTGTTGATGATGGGTCTGGCTCTCTGGGGCCTTTGGCTTATGTACAAAAAGAACCCTCTCTATCAATGCCGGCGATTCCTTCAAGCGATGGTGTTGGCGACCCCGTTAGGTTTCCTGGCAATCGAAGCCGGTTGGGTAGCGACGGAAGTGGGCCGGCAACCCTGGGTCATTGTGGGATACCTGAAAACCGCAGACGCCGTCACACCCATGCCGGGATTGATCATTCCCCTGATGATTTTTGGCGCTTTGTATATTTTCCTGGCCTGTATCGTGATCTGGTTGATGTGGCGCCATGTCGCAGCCACTCCCAATCAGTTTGAGATGACTTCCCCACGGAAGGAGGCGGAACCCGCCTGATGGAACTGGAAATCGCTCTCGCCAATGTCTTACTGATCGCCCTGACGTTTTACGCCTTGCTGGGCGGGGCAGACTTTGGAGCCGGGGTATGGCATCTCCTGGCCAGAGGTCCCACAAGGCGAGCACAACATCAATTGATCGGAGAAGCCATCGGACCGATCTGGGAAGCCAATCATGTGTGGTTGATTCTGATCGTAACGATCATCTTCACGGCTTTTCCGCGTGCCTATGTGCATATTTCCACCACACTACATATTCCTCTGACCATCCTGGTCATCGGCATCGTCCTTCGCGGATCAGCGTTTGCCTTTCGTCACTATGACATTAAGGATGATGACATTCACCTCAGGTGGGATCAACTGTTTGCCATTTCCAGCCTCATCAGCCCTTTCCTTCTGGGCATGATCATTGGCGCCATTACCACCGGCCACTTTCCCGTCAACCCTGCAACCTTTTTTGATGGGTACATCTCTCCCTGGCTGCAACCTTTTCCGTTAGGCATGGGATTGTTGACCCTCTTGCTGTTTTCTTATCTGGCAGCCACGTATCTTCTTCTGGAAACCCATGATCCCACACTGCAGAAGATTTTCCGGAAACGGGCGATTACTGCAGTCCTCCTGGCGGGCATACTGGAAGAAGCCGTGTTGTACCTGGGACGGTCCGGGGCGCCGCGACTCTGGGGAGAGTTGACGACCAGCCTCTGGGGAGTGTTCATTCAACTCGGCGTCGGCAGTTTGACGATTGCAGCTATCCTGTTGCTCCTGACACAGCGCTACTGGTGGGCCCGGACCTGTGCCATCCTGCAAGTCACCCTGACGATTTGGACATGGGGCATCGCACAATTCCCCTATTTGATCCCCCCCAACCTGACGGTCTTCAATACTGCCGCTCCCGAGGTCACCCTGCATTTTATCGCAGGGGCGTTATTGGTTGGCACACTGTTGCTGTTCCCTTCACTGTTTTATCTGTTTCGAATTTTTAAAGGAAACACCTTGTTCCGATAAGGAGCACCATGGATAAGAAAGCCTGTACGGGATACTGCCAAACATCTCCCGTTGGTCACCCCGATGTCCTGCCCCATCACCGGGGAACCAAACCCTATCCACTGACCGTATATTTTGATGGCGACTGTCCAATTTGTCGTCGTGAGATCGATCTCATGAAAATATTCAACCGGAAGAAACATCTGGAATTCATTGATTTTGCGGCTTCCTCCTACCATCCGGCAGAACACGGATTGAGCCCCTGTGATTTGGGCCAAGTCATTCATGCCCGGTGGTCGGATGGAACGCTCATTACGGGAGTGGAGGTGTTCAGGGAAATGTGGGAAGCCATCGGATTGCGCTCTCTCGCAAGATTGGCTCGACGGCCCACGATCAACAAACTTCTGGTTCGGGCGTATGACTGGTTTGCCAGAAACCGGTTACGCCTGACCGGCCACCCCTGATCGGTCCTCGAATGAATTGCAACGGCGTTCATGTGGTTGGCTCATGCAGAAATCGCGTGAGCCTTTTTGCATCCCTGACCCCGGGATGGTCCGACCAAGAATGGATGAATTTTTTAAACCCATGAACGGCTATGGAAGCAGAGAAGGGCCGTGGAACCGGACCTTCGTTGTTTCCCAGCTTCTGGATGGGAAGGATGGAGGTAACCCGAGGTGGGGTCGTAGTGATTCCCTACGGCTCCAAATTGCATTCCGAAAAGGGACTCTTAAAAATTTTCTTGTTACTATAAAGATATTTGTCGAATTTCAGGAAAACTAACCTAACAAGGAGGGATCAAAATGAAAGCCTTTGCGTATGTGTTAGCGGGTGTGTTGGGGGGCATTGGCGTAATGATGTTTTCAACTGGAGAGAGAGAACATTCCTCCCTGTTGTCACCTGTAGTGCATGCTCAGGCTGCCCTTGAGACAGAAGATCCGAAACCCTGGACAGGAAACGATCTTCTGGAGATGGCAAAAATCTATGATCAACAAGCCGATGAGCTGCAAAGTGAAGCCGTTCGCCTAGAACAAAAAGCGACGTCCCTCATGCTCAAACCCCACATGGACCCTAAAGGCTTCAGACGGACAAGCCTCATGCATGTGGCCTCTGCACGCTGGCAAGCGGCTCGGGAACTTCATGAAATGGCCGCCATGCACCGGCAGGAAGGGCAACGTCTCTTAGCCTTCAAAAGTCCTGAAGGGTCTTAAGCCACAAAAAAGCATACCAAATGGCTAGGGAGTGGCGAGAGTCAATGACTATAGGCCTAGATCTGCTCCACCGGGAAGGGGGAAGCAAGACAACATGTCATTGAAGGTATGTTCACGAAATGAGAAATTCAAAAAACTCATTTTTAGAGTGAGCTGGTGCGTCGAAAAATGTTTTTTTCAGCTGAGTCGACAATGGCCAGCACACCAGGGTGTTTAAGCCGTCGCTCAGCTGAGATGGCATAGAATTGCTCCCGAATACCGGAAACAATTCCGATTTTCTGCACCGCATATTGCCGGGCAATCTCTTTGGCCATGACAGCCGATCCCGGGAAAATGCCTTGGCCTGCCCCTCCGAATGCCTTCATGGTGGCACCATCTTCAAATTCCCCGATCACTCTGGGAACGACTCCAAGGCGTGCGAACCACCCATCCATCCCGCGACGAAGTATCGAATTACTCGTCGGCAGGAGAAATGGGGCCTCGGCTAATGATTTCGGAAAACCTTTTCGGTATGTTATCGCTATTTTTTTCGTCGCAAATAAGGCCACCCCCGATTCTCCCAGAAGGTGACTATGCCCTTGAATTTTGACAGTGGCGGGAATGGGGGTATCCGCCAACACAAGATCCAACGCATGCAAGGCTAGTTCTCCCAATAACCTGTCCAAACGTCCTCCCCAACAGACAATTTGCACAGGCACGCGAAGGGCATATACCGATTCCAGCAGTTTGTAGGCCACCATTTTGGGGACAACTTCGGCAATGCCTACCACTAATTTCAAAGGACGATGGGTCGGTCGACCTTTCAAATGGTTGGTGAATTCCTGCCCCAGGGAAAAAATTTCATCGGCATACCGGTAGGCCACCTGTCCCATCTCGGTCAGGACCAGGGTTCGTCCGACCCGATCAAACAACTTTTCTCCCAA
>BQIW01000106.1 GCA_021604105.1 Nitrospirales bacterium
ACTCAAAAAAACAGTACAAGCAGGTTCTCAAGAAACATATTGAAGAACTCAGCGACCTGCAACGACTCCTCTATGCGTCAAACCATTATGCGTTACTATTAATTTTTCAAGCCATGGATGCCGCAGGTAAGGACGGGGCCATCCGCCACGTCATGTCCGGGGTGAATCCACAAGGTTGCCAGGTGTTCAGCTTCAAGCATCCCAGCGTCACAGAACTGGACCATGATTTTCTGTGGCGAACCACGCGGTCTCTCCCTGAACGAGGCCGGATCGGCATTTTCAATCGTTCCTACTATGAGGAAGTCCTGATCGTACGAGTGCATCCGGAAATTCTGCTCAGTCAGGGACTGCCGGACGAATTGCTTGATGAAAAGACACTCTGGCAGGATCGGTACCGTTCCATCATAGACTTGGAGGACCATCTCTACCGCAATGGCACGCGAATTATCAAATTCTTCCTTCATCTTTCAGAGGAAGAGCAGCGAATTCGGTTTCTGCAACGCATTGATGAACCGGAGAAGAACTGGAAATTCAGCCTGGCCGACATTAAGGAACGAAAATATTGGAACGAATATATGCAGGCCTATGAGGCCTGCTTGAGCGCCACGAGCACAAAAACCGCTCCCTGGTATGTCGTGCCTGCCGATGACAAAAAGAATGCCAGACTCATCATTTCAAATGTGATCGTCGAAACATTGAAAAGTCTCAACATGTCCTACCCGACCATAACCAAGGTGCGCCAGAAAGAATTGCAGTCAATCCGTAAACGCCTGGTGAAGTAAGATAAATCCTACGGAAATTATGGCTCCAGCCTTTCGACGTTCCTCTCAGGACAAGCTCTAGAAGGCTCCGTGCCCCTGCTTTTTATCCTGAGAGAAACGAGCTGAGCCCAATCCAACCAGGCCATGGCTCAGCCAGATGCTTCGCACTGCTCAGCATGACAATTCTGTTGAGGGTATCTCCAACCCGGTTTTCTTGTCATCCTCAAACCTTTATGAGCCCCATCAGGATTCCTCTGTTCAGAATGATGAGCGCTGTGGAGCATAGAACCCTTTATTTTGTATGATCCAGTAAGATCTGAAGCTCAAGAGTGGAGGAGAGGAGACAGATTTTCAGCTTTTCATTCGCCGCGATCAATAACTTTTGAAAAGAAACCTTTCAGCCGGAGCGCCTGCGGATAACGGAAACAGAGCCCGTGCGAATAAGACATAGGGAACGTCACCGAACTGAACGCATCGGATGGCTCCGGGCAGCGGTTTTAGGCGCTAACGACGGGATCGTGTCGACAGCCAGCCTGCTGCTTGGTGTCTCTGCGGCACATGCGACGCATAGCGAGATCTTGATCGCAGGAGTAGCCGGGCTGGTCGCGGGAGCCATGTCGATGGCTGCCGGTGAGTATGTTTCCGTCCAATCACAGGCCGATACCGAAGAGGCCGATCTTGCTCTTGAGCATACGGAACTTCTCTCGGACCCCTCAGGTGAGCACAAGGAACTGGCCGCTCTCTATGTTGGGCGCGGTCTCGATCCGGCACTCGCAAAGCAGGTCGCCGCACAACTCATGGCCCATGACGCCATCGGGGCGCATGCGCGCGACGAACTCGGCATTTCCGAAAACCTCAGTGCGCGTCCGGTTCAGGCGGCCCTGGCATCTGCCGGCAGCTTTGCCATCGGAGCCGCCCTGCCTCTTGCCACCGCGACGATCGTCCCGGAAACGAATTTGATTCCCGTGGTTTCCGGAACCTCACTGTTGTTTCTCGGGGGGTTAGGGGGTTTGGCCGCTCACGCCGGCGGTGCGTCGGTAATGACGGGCGCCATGCGCGTCACATTTTGGGGGGCACTGGCCATGGGACTGACTGCGGGAGTCGGCTCGCTCTTCGGGACAGCAGGATAAATAACAGCCAGGGAACACGAACAAAGACTCAAGCCGCCTATTCTTGATTTCGTTATACCAAACATGAGCCGTCTTCGAGAAATTCGCCGGATCCTGGGGTGGATCCTCATATTGAATCTCGGTGTCGCTGCCGCCAAGTGGGGCTATGGCGTGGTGACGCATTCAGTGGGCATGCAGGCTGATGGCCTTCATTCGGCCTTCGATGGCCTTTCCAATGTGATTGGGTTGATCGGGATCTGGCTGACCGCCCCTCCTCCCGATGCCAATCATCCCTATGGTCATAAAAAATTTGAAGCCTTGGCAGCCGGATTCATCGGAGGTTTCCTGGTCATGACCTGTCTCTATCTTCTGTGGAAAGCCTATCAGTCATGGACCTTTAATGTGCATCCTCAGGTGACCGGCATCAGTTTTTTCATTATGATCGGAACCCTGGTGGTCAATATTTTCGTGACCAGATGGGAACGACAAAAAGGCACCGAACTCAAAAGCGACATCCTCACAGCGGACTCCTATCACACGGCGAGTGATGTTCTGACATCATGTTCCGTCCTGGTAGGACTCTTGGCTGTGAAAGCCGGATATGCCTTCATTGATCCTTTGGTGGCCATACTGATTGCGGGCGTAATCGCCTGGACGGCGTTCATCGTGCTCAAAGACGTCCTGGCTTCGTTCACAGACGCGGTTCGATTGGACCCAAAGGAAGTCCAAACAACCGTAATGTCGGTACCCGGCGTCCGGCATTGTCACGATATCAGAACACGCGGATTGACCCATCATGTCTTCATGGATCTCTCGGTTCATGTTGATCCAACCCTCTCAGTCAAACAAGCCCATGCTCTCGCGACCAGAATTGAAGAGCATCTCATTGATCATTTTGAATCGCTGGAGGACGTGGTCGTCCACATCGAACCGGAAGGACACGAACGAAAGTGATGGGAATTGTGAAGGGTGAATCGTGAGGATTGAGAAGACAGGAGCAAGGAGAAAAGGGAAACCGGCGCAATCAGCAGAAATTATCTTCGATTCCTCGTCGACCTAGGCTTTACGCCCTACTTCTTCAGAATACATGGGTAGGGAAACAATAAAGGTTGTCCCTTGGCCCGGGACACTCGTCACACGAATGGCACCTTGATGTTCCTGGAGAATGCCATGAACCACGGTGAGGCCTAAGCCGGTTCCCTCTCCCACGGCCTTGGTGGAAAAAAACGGGTCAAAAATCTTGGCGAGTTCCTCTCGAGAAATCCCGGTCCCGGTATCCTGCACCGTGAGTTCCACGGAATCATCGGTTGGATGAAGGGTGAGGCTCAGAGTACCTCCGTCAGCCATCGCCTGGCAGGCATTCAAAATAAGATTTAACAATACCTGATTCATGTGATCCGGATCCGCTAATACCGTTGGCAAGTAAGGGCTAATGGTTTTTAGTACCTGAATATGATTTTTTCCCAATCTTTCCTGCAGTACATCCAGCACATCGATCATCACGGTCTCTAAGTTGACCCGCTGCCGGACAGTCGGACGTTTCCGGGCAAAGCTTAATAACTGATTCATAATTTTGGTAATGCGTTCCACCTGGGTCACAATCGTTTCCAATCCCTGCCTGGTAGACTTATCCGGAGCTTTACGCATTAACAATTCCGCTCTCCCTAATATCACATTCATTGGTGTCCCGATTTCATGGGCCATGCCCGATGCCAACGTGCCTAACTCAGCCAATCGTTCCGTTTTTCGCAGTTGATCCTCCAATGCACGCTGTTGGGTAATATCCACCACGTACCCTTCAATCCCGACAACCTCGCCTGTTTCTGAAAAGATTCCACATCCCTGTTCCCACACCCATTTGACGGATCCCTCCACGGTTCGAATCCGATAGCTGGACTGAAACGGTTTACGGTCATTGAGAGCCCCCTGGACCTCCTGCCAGACCCGCTCACGATCTTCCTGAAACATCACATCCCGGCCATACGACACCTCTCGAGATTGGACCAACTTCTCAGGTGGATATCCCGTCAGGTCTTGACAACTCGGGCTGACGAACTCCATGGTCCAATCCCGGTCATTTTCGCAGCGATAGACCATGCCCGGCAGATTCTTGATAAGAGTCGTTAAAGTCCGTTGGGCCTCCTGTAATTCCTGCTCGGTCGCCACCCGTTCGGTCAAATCCATGATAATCGCCAGGAAGACCCGACGACCCTCCTCCTGTATCAATTGAAGATGGACTTCAACCGGATACGTCGTTCGATCTTTTCTCCGATGAGTTGTCCGAAAAACCACTTGTTCCCGTTGGCCCGTCCGAAGAAGGGCCAACAGCTCAAGAAACTGATCGTTCGGAAGATCCGGTTTCAAATCCAGCGGTGTCATGACGCGCAATTCTTCCATGGTGTGTCCGATATTTTCCCTCGCGCCTTTGTTGACTTGAGTGAATCGCAGAGTTGTGTCATCAAACACATAGATCTCATTGACAGAATCCTCAAGAATTCTCCCCAGGTATGATAACCGCTCTTCATTTTGTTTTCGCTGGGAAATATCCCGAAGAATCACCGTCAACCATCGCTTCCCCGATCGTTCGGTTTGAGAAATTGAGGCTTCCAAAGGAAAGATCTCGCCATTCCCTCGAAGTCCGGAAATTTCCATGCCGGCCCCCATCCGCCTGGAAGTTGCTCCGGTCTCGGCAAATTGGCGGACATGTTCACGATGGGCGAACCGCAGTGGGAGCGGAATAAATTGGTCCAGGGTATTTCCCAGTGCCTCTTGAGCCGGACACTGAAAAATTTCCTCGGCAGCGGCATTAAAGACGACAATCCGTTGATCGTCATCGATGATGATAATGGCATCCATGGCCGAATGGATGATGCCTGCCAGTTGCTGCTCAATCGCCTCCAACCCGTCCCTGGCTTCCTGATGCATCGCCTGGACAGCCCGCAGTTCCGCCAATTCCTGGCGAAGCACAGACACTTCGCGATGAAGATCAGGGAGGGGTGGATCGTGGCTCATCGATTGACCGGGAAGGTGCTTCTGACCATCAGGAAGCTATGCTTCAACGAATAAATGATACCGCGACCAATAAAACATCTCTTGCCAAGCCGAACCCGGAGAAAGAGGGAGCGCTCCGGTAGCACCATGATTCAACCCGATTTTTCTGACCCTTGGTACCTTCATCCCACTTCCTCCATTTCAGCCAACTTGCGATATAATGTCTTTCGATCAATGCCGAGCACATGCGCCGTTTGATATTTATTCCCACCCATTTTTTCTAGTACCCGCCGGATGTAAGACTTTTCTAATTGCTCGAGGGGAAGTAACCGCTCCGCGGCATCCCCGATGAGTTGTCCATCTCCTTCGATGTTCCGAATATTTGAGGGAAGATCGTCCAAACAAATCTTTTTCCCTTGCGTCAGGGTCGCCGCACGCTCGAGAATATTTTCTAACTCTCTCACATTACCGGGCCACTGATAATCCATCAGCCTGGCCATGGCCGGTTCTTCGACACTTTCAATGTGTTTTTGCTGCGCGGTGACACTTTTTTGAAGTAACCCGTGAACCAGGATAGGCAGATCCTCTTTACGATCCCGAAGAGGAGGTAAGTGCAATTCAATCACATTCAAACGATAATACAAATCCTCCCGAAACCGCTTGACCTTCACCTCCTCACGTAATTGCACGTTCGTGGCGACCACCAACCGGACATTGATCGGCTGGGAGCGAGTGGCCCCTACCCGCCGGATTTCGCGCTCCTGCACGGCACGCAGTAACTTGGCTTGAAGCATCATGGGCATTTCACTGATTTCATCCAAAAACAACGTGCCATCGTGAGCCTCTTCAAACAACCCCGGTTTATCCGACTTCGCATCCGTAAAGGCGCCGCGCACATGACCAAAGAGTTCACTTTCCAACAACAGTTCGGGAATTGCCGCACAGTTTACCGGAACAAAAGGCGCGGCCTTACGTTGACTATTAAAATGAATGGCTTTGGCCACAAGTTCTTTTCCCGTCCCACTTTCTCCCGTGATTAAAATATTCGTCTGTGAATCAGCCACTCGCCTGATCAGATCAAAAATTTCCTTCATTGGTTTACTTTTTCCCAGAATCTGATCAAACGAAAATTCCCGGGTGACCTGTTGCCGTAAATGTTTGACCTCCTGGCGCAGAAGCGCCTCTCGCATGGCTTTCGCGACCGTGACCGATAATTCATGGCTCTTGATGGGTTTGGTGAGATAGTCGAACGCACCCAGCTTCATCGCATCAACGGCCGACTCAACGGTACCAAAGGCCGTCATCATGATGAGATTGGACTCCGGATACTTTCGAAGGACATGATCCAACAATCCCAGCCCGTCCATGCCTCTCATCCGTAAATCCGTGACGACCACGGGAAACTTCTCCGTTTCCATCCGGTTGAGGGCGTCGTGACCATCTGAAGCCACCATCACTCGATAGTGCTCTTCCTCAAGAATGTCGCGCAGTAATTGCCGCATTTCGGGTTCATCATCGACAACTAAAACAGCTGGAGAATCTTTGATCATTGCCATATTCCTTGTTGAACTTAGTAATGTGAAACCACGAGTGACCAACGGTCATGGCCTAACCCACCCTGATTACGATACCTTTCCCTTCGATCACTCCCCAAACCGCCCCAGAATTGTCGACTAGGGGGACATTATCCATTCAATTTCCGTAGCCTTTTTCCCCAATCTGAAATACTCTTACTGTAGCAATTTGCCTCATCTGGTCCAACTCAATTCTTGGTACATCGCCATAGTGAAGAATCATAAACGCCTCCCTCCACTACCCTTGGAATGGTCTGTCGGAAGTAAGGAAAGCTCTTTCCCGTAGCTGTCCGTCACCGGGATTCCTCTTTCTCGTTATCGAACGGCTCCCTGAAAATTCAGGGATACGCCCACCTTTACAAAAGATTTCGTGGGACCTAAGGTGGCATTCCTCTTGCTCTCGATCATGTAAGCAAAGAAATCAACCTTAAAAAGGAAGATCCCATGAAAATTGTGCTTCCAATTGATGGTTCATCCTGTTCAACCTTTGCTATTCAGGCTCTTGCACATTTTACGCCGCCGGAAGAATTGACGCTGGTTCATGGTCTTCACCTTCCCGATTTCAATTACCCGATGATTACGCCGGATCTCAGAACCGAGGCTCAGGACGAAATCAAAGACCAATTGCGAAAAGAAGGGGAGGGAGTGCTCGATAAGGCGCAGAAACTCCTGCCCGCCGATTTCTCCCATGTTGAGCGGATCCATCAAATCGGACATCCGGTCGACGTGATTGTGGAAACGGCACGATCAGCACAATCCAACCTGATCGTGTTGGGAGCCAGGGGTCTTGGCCCAGTCAAAGAACTGATTCTCGGGAGCGTGTCTCATGGGGTCCTGATGCATGCGCCGTGTTCAACCATGATCGTCAAAAATCCCATGACTCAGTTAAAAAAGATTCTTCTCCCCATTGAGGGTCAAGAAGACGCAGAAGCCGCGTTACAGTTTTTGGCTCTCCAACCTTTTCGACAACCGGTTGAGGTCGAAGTGTTTGCAGTCTGGCCACAACCCCAACTGTCATGGCCGACCACACTAGAACAATCGGACCAATTGGAAGCTCATGCCATAGAAGAGGCCCGGGAACGCATGCAACCCATCACTGACCAGCTCACCCGGATGAACTTTGCCTGTCAAGCGCATGTCGGAATTGGCAATCCCGCCTATGCCATCATCGAACAGAGCCGCGTCTCCCAATCCGACCTGATTATGATGGGGATGCATAGCCGGGGAGGGTTCTCCCGATTTTTAATGGGGAGCGTTTCACACTCCGTCATACACCAGACCCCCTGTCCGGTATTGATTGTCCGGTAAGCTTTTAGCAGCAGGAGGACAGAATTCCTTTTTCCTCTTGATGACATCTGCGACAGACCCAGTCGCATTGAATGAAGCGCTTTGCCACAAAGGCTGGGGAACAACGGAGGTTTTTAAAAAATTTTTCCTTAAAATCCGTCGACTGTCCTTTTAAACTGTTGGCATACCCATTGCTATTTCTCAGGTTTAGGTATGATCCATTTTTTTCTTCTAGTAAAAAAGGAGGTGACGAGATGAGTGCCATCACACGTTGGGATCCGTTTCGAGAATTGGATGAGTTACAGGGTCGATTTTCAACCTTGTTCGGCCGGGCACCGGTAAGAAAAGAAGGGGAACGTCAAGAAGCGTTGCGCGTCACGGAATGGGCTCCCCTGGTAGATATCACAGAAGATTCCAAAGAATACTTGGTCAAAGCCGAGCTTCCGGAGGTCAAAAAGGATGAAATCAAAATCGGCGTGCAAAACGATGTATTAGTCATTTCGGGTGAACGAAAGTATGAGAAGGAGGAGAAGGACAAAAAGTATCACCGGATTGAGCGAGCCTATGGGAGTTTTTCACGGAGTTTCACCATCCCCGAAGATGCCGATCCCGAGAAAGTCTCCGCGGAATTCAAGGAGGGTGTGTTGCTGGTCCATTTACCGAAAAGCGACCGGGCGAAACCTAAAAGTATTACTGTGAAAGTTTCATGATTGGGCGGGTTTCCCTTTCTGAATTGAAAGGGGAACCCCTGCCCCGTGTGACGACTATCGGACCATTGGCAACAAATTGAGTGAGACAAGGCACTTCAACGCAAGGGAGATAATTCACATATGCACACCTTTCGGAGATGCCAATTTCGCAGGGTTTGGTTTCTGGCCATTGGATGCTTTCTCTTAGGAGGTATGTCCCCGACCAGTGCGCAACCCGTACAAGAAGTGATCGTGACAATCGAGGGATACACGTTTCAAACCACTCAGATGCCTCTTCAACTGGACACAGAGACCATGATCTCCATCACAAACAACGATACGGTCCGCCATGACTTTGGATCAGACATGTTTTTAAATACCCTGACCTACGTCGACAGCAAGGGAGTCGTGACCTATGGAAAGGGGGTGGAAGGCGTCCTTCTTGAGCCCGGCCAGGAAGCATCAATCCGTTTGAAGCTTAACCACTCCGGTCGATTCCAATTTCAGTGTTCGATCCATAAGGAGATGAAAGGGGAAATTCTCCTCCTGACCGTGGACGCCGTGTAATCGGCATCCTCTGGATTCCCTATGGGTTGTGGTCGGATGCCCGAGCTATTAGAATTCATGAGAGGACTCTCTTGCTTGCACTCTAAGGCGAAAGGCTAATCCAGTTATGGTCAAGATCGTCACTCATATCCTGCTTCCCACCGATTTTTCACCAAGCTCCACTCCTGCATTTCGATATGCGGTGGAGTGGGCAAAAGTCTTTGAAGCACAACTGACCATTCTTCATGTCCATTCCCTACAACCGGGGCTGGATATCGACGCAGGAGTCGCCCAACAATTCCTGGATGAACAACGCAAGGCGGCGCGGGAAGAGTTGGACACACTCGTGGCCGAGGCCAGGCAGCAAGTCCCGGGCGCGTCCATGGAACTGCTGTCGGGCCTTCCCTCTGAATGCATTTGCGAGGTGGCACGGGAGAAAAAATGTGATTTAATTATGATGGGAACCCACGGGTGGACCGGGTTTAATCGCGTCCTATTCGGGAGCGTGGCGGAACGGGTGATTCAACGGGCTCCATGTCCGGTCCTGTCCATCCCTCACCGGGAATCAGTGGATATCTCAGCAATGCATGCCTTGCAAATTCTCCCGCGCCAAATCGTTCTGCCTTTAGAATTCTCCGATTGCTCCATGGATGCCTATGAATACGCGGTCCAAATCGCCAAATGGTTTGATGTGCCTCTGACCCTGGTTCATGCCATTGAACCATTGTCCTATAGTTTGGACTTCACCCTGACCCATCCGCTTCAAGAAAAAACCAACCGGGAAAAAGTCGAAATGCGATTGTCTGACCTCACCGCTGTCCTCTCGGAACAAGGTCTATCCGCCCGATATGAGCTACTCGATAAACCAACCGTTGATGGCATCCTGGAAACCAGCGCCATCCAGCAAGCGGATCTTATCATCATGGGGAGCCATGGCCGAAAAGGACTAACCCGCATGATTTTGGGGAGCACAGCCTCCAAGGTCCTCGAACAAAGCCCCTACCCTGTCCTCACCGTTAAAAGTCCGAAATTCGAAGGAGGGCATCATCCATCGGCTGACCCTAACCGTCCCACATCTTCTCCATCCTGAACCCTGAACGTGTGACGATGGCAGATAATCACTCTCACCTTAAAGCCGGATCGGAAGAAGGCCTTCGAAGTCTGTTAGCCCGATTAGAGCATCAATCGCTCCAACCCGACTTTCAGGTACAGCGACAACTGGCCCTAAGCCACGTCCTTCAGCCCTATTTCCATCCGCTCATGGTTCCGCCTTTGGTTCCCTTGCCGGAAGAAGAGGACCTGGCCAGGTGGTTCCTCTATGCCGATTATTTGCCGACTGACGGCCATGCTTCTCTCATCGAGCAAGTGCGGGACCTGGTAACGGAACATGTCCCGCAAGAAGAACGAGTCTGGCTGGATTCCTTGCGACACTCCTATATGGATTTGCTCGAGGTGCAAGGGCTGGATCAGGGGAATCAGGCAACTCAGACCCGTCTGCAATCGTTGGGAGACAACCAGGTATTTGATGTTCTCCCCCCCACGAAACCGGTTCCATACAAAGTTGGACAGATCCTGCTCACACGGCTCCTTCGGGGATTGACCGACATACGCCTACCTGGTCCGCCACTCATCCTTTCCTCCAGCATGGGAAAAGCCGTCTTTGAATTGACCAATGAGATGCGACGGGAAATCGAGATCGGCACGGGCAATTTTGCCCTTTCAGAATGGGCAGAATTCGCCAAAAGCTTCGGGCATATGATCATGTGGAGTGTCGCTAAGGTGCGACGAGGAGCCTGGACGGTCGTCGACTCACAGATTGACTATCGGAATACCCAAGGGGAAACATTTCTCTATGCCATCGCCCTGTATGAACACCATGACTTCCGTGCACTGGCTGACGGGCTTGGTGAGCTTGATCAATTCACCCCCTTACAAAAAAAGACCGGCAAGCGGACGTCAACGGTTTCACAAACCGACACCTTCAGGTGGGATTGGCTTCCCCCACAGGACCTCTCAAGTGCCAGAGGATACCCGGTCGCCCGCCTCACCTTGACACCCACACAATTATTTGTCGAAACCGATTCTGCAGACCGGCTGGATACCGTCAAACACCAACTTGCCGCAACCTTTGGCTTCTCACTGCATTTCCAGGGGGAAACGACTGCTCCCCCTCAACATAGGACTCCTGAAGTCGATCTTTTAGCAGACAGCTATGTCGCTCCCCCCACCATTGTCCCCAAAGAAGAAGAGCACCAGATCCTCAAGTCTTTGCTTGAAACCGTCTATTTGGAATGGGCAGAAAAGCCTTCGCCGCTTCTGAAAGGACAAAGCCCACGGCATTTCTGCTCTGCGAACCAGGACACAAAAGAGGTTGCAGCCATCATTGATCAAATGGAACAACATGATCTGGGTCGGCAACGTACAGGCCAATCCGCTTATGATTACAACATTCTCCGCGGTCACATTGGCCTGTAGATTACAAAGGAATCATGGCCACCGATTCTTTTGAGCCTTCTCCGCCAGGGCTCTTACACCGCCAGAATTTTTCTCATCTGATTGGTCTTCTCCAGAAGTTCGGCTATCGTATTCTTGGGCCGGTCCTCTCCAACGGTGCGATTCAATGGGGAGAAATTACGCAGGGAGAAGACCTCCCGATTGGATGGAAGGATCAGCAACATCCAGGAAGCTATCGACTGGAACCAGACTCTAACCCCCGATATTTCAATATCGTTCACGGCCCACAATCTCTCAAGCCACTGGTGTTTACGCCGCGAGAAACCCTGTTAGTCCTGGACCGCAACGGAAAAACATTTTGTGCCAAAGAAACCGTTCCTGAGATACCACGAACCGCCGTTCTGGGAGTACGTGCGTGCGATCTTGCAGGACTCGGCATTCAAGATCGGATTTTCCTGAATGGTTCCTATCCTGATCCCTACTACCAACAGCGACGGAACAATCTCCTCCTCATCGCCGTCAATTGCACGAGGGCGCTGGAGACGTGCTTTTGCGCATCAATGGGGACCGGACCAAAAGCCCAGGAAGGGTACGATCTCAGCCTGACCGAAGCCGATGAAGACTTTCTGATTCAAGCCGGAAGCCCCACAGGACTGGAAGTATTGGAACACCTTGCGTGCGGTGTGGCATCTGAAGCGCGGATTCAGCAGGACGATGAACGGATAGCCGCCTGCGCCGCCAGCCAGACGAGGACACTTCCACATGCTTCGTTACCACATGGCTTATATGAGGCTCACGATCACCCCAGATGGGACGAGGTCGCCACACGATGCCTGGCCTGCACCAACTGTACGATGGTTTGCCCTACCTGTTTTTGTCATGGGGTTGAGGAAACTCCGTCCCTGGACCACCAACAATCGGAACATGCTCGAGTCTGGGATTCGTGTTTCACGTCGGATCACGGCTACATCCACGGGAAAAACTTCCGGCCCACCACCAAAGACCGCTACCGCATGTGGCTGACTCACAAATTAGGGTCATGGATCGACCAATTCGGCATGTCGGGATGCGTCGGTTGCGGACGCTGCATCACCTGGTGTCCGGTGGGCATTGACCTCACCGAGGAAGTCCACGCCCTCTGCCAGCCAACCGAATAAGCCAAACGGCAGTGAATCCTGGCAGAGATCGGTTCGATCAACATTGTCCGGCTATTTGTGCGCGATGGGTTTCTCCGTAAACAGATAGTCCTTCAGATGCTTTGAAAATGAAGGATCCTTGCGTCGAATCCATTCAAGCACCATCGACGCATGTTCCTTCTCCTCGTCTCGATTGTGCGCAAGAATGGCTTTGAGGTCCGCGTCTTTGCACGCATTCGCGCGCTGATTGTACCAATCAACAGCCTCCAGTTCTTCCATCAACGAAACGATGGCTCGATGCATGTCACGTGTTTCATCAGACAATTCCTCAATGGGTTCGTGATAGCCGACACTCGCCATATTTTCCTCCTATGTTGTGTGAAGTGAATGAATACTGCGTGGGGCTGTTGAAAAATGCCGCCAGCGGCGTTCTCGCCATTTTTCCGTGCTCACGTACTAGAAGTACGCTCTGCGCGCAAAAATGACTGCGGCCTTGCTGGACAACTTTTTTGAACCGCCCCGAGGCCTCTAATATGCAACGTGCCTGTGGGTTAATATGCCCTTGAAAAATATTATTATTCAACACTCCCTGCGGACCAAGCCTCTAACCGGAAAAAGCCCTCAAAATCGGGAACTGTACATTTTGCCAATAAAGGAGATTCCCGACACCAGCCTTTTGAGATGGCCATGATCTCTACATTACACAGCCCGCTCATGCAGCCTTTAGGATGGCTACGTTGACGAACACCGGATCATTCCAACCTCATCAAAACCAATGAACAAAGAAGGAATCCCCTATTCGACATACGATATCCCACTATGTGCTTCTCCATCCACCTATAAAATTCCTCGATACCTAACAAATCGGTGATCGCCTCCTCAGGCCTTTGCGGACTTGCCGATTTGAACTTCCAGTGAACACACTCCACCGGGGCACCCGGATGCCGGTTTGCCTCCCAGCGTGACATCAAGATTAGGAGGAACAGTGAAGGTCCTGATGACTTCCTGAAACGTCAGAGGCGAGTCCCGGTTCCATGGGAGCAAGGAAAGACCACGTGCCAGCAGACAGTACCCGGTAAAACACAGGATCAATGTGCCAATAGCCGGAACCCAATAAAGAACACGAAGTGGCGGCAGATACAGCACGACCAGGAGAAGCAGATACGCGAGACGAAGTTGCGCAGGAAAAGACGAGGCATGTTCTTCGCGAGCAAAAAAAACCAAGGCTTGGATGGTGGAAATGAGAATAGCCAGAAAGAAGTAAATCGGGTCAACGAGCAGACCGGCCAGCAAGCAACCAGCGAGGCACAACCAGATCCACCAGGTATAGTCGGACAGACGGATAAATCGCATCATGGATCATAGAATAGGACATATGGAAAAAAATGTAAAAACCTGGATTTCACCACCCAGGGGTTGGAGGAACAAATAATGATTCGGTTAACCACTAATCATATGGTCATCCTGAGCCGGCGGCGAAGGATCTGTGCCCGGCAGAACGCCCTCCCCTCCCAGGTCGCATGCTTCATTGATGGGCCGCATCTCGCAAACGGTATTCAGCCGATGGAACCCATATTTTAACTCTCAATCATACCCATACAACCATGTGGTCGTCGCGTGATGAATATTTTTTACCGAATGACAGGCTCCTTTCGGAATGAATACTTCATCTCCGGGTTCCGCGATAATCTCTTCGCCCTCAATGGTCATTCGCAATTTCCCTTCAACAACGGTGACCAGCTCGTTGGTCGAATGAACGAAATCATTCCACTCCCGCCCGGGAGGATCGACAAACACATTGCACGAATACCCCCGCTGGCTCCACGACTGAGCCACCTCCGCACGATTCAAAGGAACAGCAAATTTCTTAGGAGTGCAATATTTCATTGGGATTTCTTCTGAGCAAAACGGTCAAGCCAGAGACGCAATTTGAGTGACTATCCTGGCCAACAAAAAATTAACTGCTGACCCAAAGCACTTCACCCCTCTTTGCCATTGGCAATAATTCAAATAGCTTGGGTACCAAAGGACGCAAGTCCATTAAGCGGTTACTCTGTGCCCGCAAGATCATGACGGCCAGATTGAAACGGGGGAGATTCTGTTGAAAGGAAAGGTTCGATCTACGGTAAGGAAGACGTCGTATAGCCTCCTTTGGGACTGCCATAATCCACCGCATAGTCAGCCTCTTCGCCTTTTTTGACAAAGTGCACGACCCTCCAAGCCACAACCCAATTGTCTAGTTCAGATTAGGATATTTTTTGACGCTCATCCAAACGAACAGTATTTTCCTGTTCATTTCTTTACCCCACTATTTGATCCAGAATTAAGTCTAATTTTGGTACGTGAGTCCTTCGAATTTCGCTTTTTTACAAAAAAAGATAAGTATCTCCGTTGCCTTCCCTTAAATTGCTACTCAAACCATTCTCTCAAAGTCTTACGGCCTCGATCTGTTATCGCAAACCTTGCTGTTGCGTCCGATTGAGCACCGTAACCCATTTGATCCTCCATCTTATCCATATAGCCAAGACCGACCAAGTGATATAGCAAAAATGGCATCGCGATGACACCAAAATTGTTCCGGGCAGCGATTTTAAGAGCGTTCACGCCATAGGTAGTGACCGTCTTATACATAAGATGTCGCTTACGCGACCTTATGTCTTCTTCTGTAATTCCTTTCGTTTGATGATACCGCATATGGCAGTTGTGACAGAGAACGATTGTGTTTTCGTAGACGTCGTTTCCAGGGTTTCCGTCAATATGGTGAAAGGTTAGCGCCTGGGTATCGCGGAGTCCACAGAACGCACAAGTATCGTCGGTTTCGGTGTACAGACGGTCGGCCAATTTCATAAGTCCTTTCCTTTCCATTCATCTTCATTGGACCACGAAAATTCATCCAATAAATTATGGTCCCATATTTTAGGCGACAAGAATTGTTTTTGATTTCATTTTTCAATATGTATTTTAACCCAGTAGCTGGGCGAATTTTGATCATCTATGAAAACAATCCTAAAATGCGACTCGAAGTTACATCCATTTCTTTCCTATATAATTCCAAAATCTATAAACAATTGAAATTTTCAGTCTGACGAGCTACAAAATTCTGGCTTTGAATTTGCTGTTAACTTCAGAAGGGGGTATGAATCCTTGCCTTATGAGGAAAAACGCCCCACTGTTCATGAGACTTCAGGATGAGGATTTTTCACTAACCAAGATTTGAGTGATTGAATGGGATATGATGTCTGATGAATTTCCCTAACTGGTATTTTTGGTAAATTAATCCCTCAGAACTCGGTTACGGCATGTCTCATAATCCCTACCTCATTCATCCGGCTGTGATCGTGGACAGAAAACAGGAATCCACGGATATCGTGACGTTTCGCCTTCAACTTACAGATTCCGCTCATCGGGAGTCTTTTCGCTTTGAGGCGGGGCAGTTCAACATGCTCTATGTGTTTGGTGTAGGCGAGGT
>BQIW01000107.1 GCA_021604105.1 Nitrospirales bacterium
TAGGGTCTGACAAAAGAAATTAATTGCATCGACGCTATTTGGAAGAAAACCAGGGTTTTATAGAGTTCCCATTTTTGAATTTTAACCTTATTAAAAAAGAAAAAGGGCAGAATCTAATTGGGGGATTGATTGGAAAGGCAGCAGCACATGGAAAAGTTTTCCTTTTGTCCTACTCTCACAGCTTCCCTGGATAAATCGGACGTCACAGCTTCCAGGACGGATAAATTTCGATGGTGGAGCCAGGAAGATCGTGAATGCTTAATGATTGTGTGTAACGATTTTGAGGCAGTGAGAATGTTGAATGAGGCCCTAGGTGAATGGGGATACGATGTCGTTTCGGCAAGAAATGGATGGGAAGCCCTCGTTCTGGCGGGTCGCCGACCGGTGGATGGAATGCTTGTTGATATGGATATGCCCATTATGGACGGGCGGACCATGCTTCGCGAATTGCGATGGTTGGGGTACCAGATTCCTGTGCTGATGATGTCAAACGAGGTGGATGAACAGGTACATCGGCAACTGTTGATAGAAGGAGCCCAAAGCTTCGTTTTGAAACCGCCTCATCTCCTATCTCTCCAGCAAACTTGCAGACAAGTATTTGCAAAGTATGGCGTTGAGGAATAATCCGCTTCTAATTTTTCCCCTGCCTACAACAAGATATAAAATTGTCTCGGTAACGGGATCCATATTCCATGGCTGCCTTCCGTGTGGAGATGTCACTTGCCACAATCCTGAATGTTGGCGCACATGAGCGCTAAGTGGGTGCCAATAGGAATAAACTCTGCCTAGGGGATGTCCTCATCTCCAAACGGAGAAGTTCTATTTCCTTCGGTCCGTGGATAGCTCCCGTCCTCACAGTTGTATGATTTACCCTAATGATATTGTTTATTTTGATGCGTCAAACCTTTATGGAATTCTATTGGCAGGTATACCGGCTCTCGTTTACCCTATGAAATATAAGGGTTTTTTGATGCAGGCCTCTTTTAATATTATTTGGCCTGTATTTTGCTGTAATTTAATTGTAGTTTCTATAGTCCTTTTCGTATAGTTCTTTATAGTTAGTCCGATCATTGATCGGTTCATCCCCCACCCCCTTCACCCAATGGTTTTCTGTGTGAAACCGGTTTGAAAGAGAGGCCCTCTCATGAACCACCTGCCATCATCTCCTCCATTGGCAAAAGACTTAATGGACCCAAAAGCCTTGCCACTAAGAAGTGGGAAATTCGAGAACGATCTGGCTCTGCAATTCCTCTCCGGTCAATATGGTGGATGGCCGGTGGTTGATTCCACCCGCAAAATTCTTGGGATCGTGTCGGAACTCCGGTTATTCGAGGCCGTTTCACGGTTGCAATCAATGGATGAGCTTAGAGTTGAAGACACCATGACCACGCCTGTCTATGTGCACAAAGATGAATCGCTGGATAAGGTGCTGGATGTGATGACCCAACAACATGTCCAGAGATTGCCTGTCGTTCACAATCAGGTTCTAGTGGGGGTCATCTCAAGGGCGAGGGTGTTGCAACATTGTATTTCGTTATCCTCGGCTTCTTCCCGATCCGTCTCTTCGTGCGTGTGGTGCGAACGCGAGCAGGATTTCTCTGCCACGCAGGTTGGCGGGAAAGAAAGGCGGAATTTGGCCTCCTTTCTGTCTGTGGATTCTCTTAAGTTCTCTGAAATTGATCTTGTGCGTACCTATTGTCCTTCTTGTCTGGAAACTCTTCAGATACTCGATACAGAATCGGCGAGTCTGCCCTTTGATGAGTCCGATGACCAGGAAGTCCGTCCATGTCTGTTAGTGGTTGATGATGATCCTTCTGTGGGCAGACTGTTGAGCCAGGCGCTTAAGGAATGGGGATATGAGGTCCTTGTTGCGAAAAATGGATGGGAAGGCCTGGTTGTGGTGAGCCGCCAAACGGTTGATGCCATTCTATTGGATATGGATATGCCCATCATGGATGGGCGGACGATGCTGGATGAATTACGATGGTTGGGACATCAAATACCGGTGCTGATGATGTCTGGCGCGTCGGACGAACGAGCCCTCCGGCAACTGCTACAGGAGGGGGCTCAGGGGTTTTTTGTAAAACCGTTTCATCTAAAATCTCTCAAGGAAGCCTGTCGCAGGATCCTGCAAAAAAATGAGGCACCGTCCTCTTTTGGCTACCATGTGGTCTGAGCAAGGTACCGAAATCGAGGGCACAAAGGTGCAATCCGACTGCTGCCTTGAAAACTCTTTTCAGCATGACCGGAAAAGTTCTCATATGGGAATGCCTTCGCGACCCAACAAGCTTCGTAAACTCTGAATCACCGGAAAAACTTCCTGGTTCCAGTCGGCGCCCTGTCGATCAAAGGCTTTCTGTTCTTCCTCAACAATCCACCGGTCTTGTGCAAAAATTCCATTAGTAAACCACACAATAAACGGCCACAAGAAATGGATGAGACCTGGAATTGCAGGTTTCCGGACCATCATCAATCCAAAGGTGTGATTGATTCGTTGTGCAGGATCAACGGGAACATACACATTCCAGAGATTTAACGCAGGGTGAATGCTTCCGGCTGTCCAAAACTGGAGCGTTTGATAGGGGTAGGTGGTACAGATGGTCATCAGATCATGCTTGGGGCCATCTGCCGATGACTTGGTGCTTCCTAGAATGAGTTTCTCGCCGAGTGGTTGTGCGCCTTTGATTCGAGAGAAGGTGTAGTCGACTTCCACGGCATGCGGCCGCTCTCGAAGTTCCAAAAAGACCGTTCGGATCCCGCCCATGAGTCGACGATGCAAAAACTGATGGTTCATATCCATAAGGTTCTCATGCATGAATGAGTAATGGCAGCCCACCTGACGGTCAAGGTATCGAGTTTTATAGTGTGGATCATCTGCTAAGGACACATTCGGGAATTTAACTTCTTCAACTCTGCACACCGAACCCGGAAACACAAACACCAGCCCATAGGCTTCACGACAGGGAAAGCTCCTGACTCCATTTGGTCGTGGTTGGTTCTTTTCTAAATATGGCACACCCATACATCGCCCTGTCCGGTCAAATGTCCAGGAATGATACCCACACTGAACATGCTCTCCATGCACCACCCCGCAATGGAGGGGGACTTGTCGATGGGCGCATCGGTCTTCGAGCGCATAAACCATTCCGGTTACGGTTCGGACTAACACGATGGGATTGCCGGCAAAGGACACCCCAAGCATTTTTCCCTTTTTCAGATCTCTGGAGCGTGCGAGCGGATACCAATTGTCCGGGTGAACACCTGTTTTTCTTAAATCGGATGTGAGAGGCGATTTCCCGGGTCGGGACGTAGAGCCTTCAAGGACAATGAGAGCGTCGCTTACCTTCTGTCTGTCTAAGTGCATTTGAGATTGTTTGTTCATGAATATCTCCAAGAAAGAAGACAACCGTGAAGGGAAAGGCCTGTGAAATTTCAGCGATACAGAGCAATAACTGGAATGGTATGAGGTCTTGGACTGGCATTAAGCGAGATGAAGAATGTAGAGGGTAGGGACTCGAATGATTCGTTAATGGGGCACAGTATAGATCCTGGGATCAAAAATATCGAGTCGGAAGGAAACTTTTTCGAAAGCCTCCTTATGTCACTGGCAACTCGCATATCCGTAACCCATGTGTTTGGAAAAATATCTAAGAGTTTAGGGTATGATGAGAAAGTCAGGGAATTCCTTTATTGTAAGGATTGAGCGACCAGGGTCGACATCAAGGGATGGAACGTCGTGAAACCACCTAAACGTTCTTGGTTAGGAACAGGATCTATAGGACGAGCGCTATTGGCTCTCACCACGGTTTTTATTTTAGCCTTGTTCGGCATCCTGCTCTATACGATCACGACAATTCAGGATCAAAAACTCGACAGTGTGACGGTAGATCTGGTTGGACGACAACGGATGTTGTCTCAACGACTCATGAATGAAATTTTATTGACTTCGCAAGGGATGCCTGCTGATTACCGGGTTACCCAAAAGATGTTGAACCAAACCTTGGATGCGTTACTCGTCGGTGGGCAGGCCGTGATGAATCAGGAAAGTGGCGAAACGGTGACCCTTCCTCCCCCTCCATCCCTGGAAATACGGCAGGCATTAGGTAAACAACAAGCACTTATGGCCGACTTTATGCAACGAGCCGATACTTTTTTGAAAACGCCATCCGATCATCCCGAATATTCGTTGGAATTGGATGGGCTTCTGGCATTAAATGCCCGGTTGATTGAAGTCGCCAACAAGGCCGTCAGGTTATACAGTAGACATTCCCAGGAAAAAATTTCGAACATGATTGTTTGGGAATCTCTGATCGGTATTTTAGTGATACCTTTTGGAATTCTTCTGACGAGACAGGTCAAATTGGCCAATCAGGAACTTGAACATGAGATCCAGGAACGCTCCAGGATAGAAACGGCTCTGCGTTATCGAATCGAAATTGAAAATCTTGTGACGAATCTTTCAACGCAATTTATCAGTCTTGAAACAAGTGATTTGGATGAGGAAATTAATCGAGCCCTGGAAGCCATCGGAATTTTCGGGGGGGTGGATCGAAGTTATGTGTTTATATTTGAGGATGACGGCACGACTATGAACAATACCCATGAATGGTGTCAGACGGGTATCGAGCCTCAAAAAACAAGACTTCAGGGGCTTCGAATGCAGGACATACCCTGGTTCGCGGAGCGTCTGGTCTCGTGCCCGTTTTTTCAAATTTCAAGCGTGGCAAACCTTCCACTCGAGGCGAGTACCGAAAAGGATGAATTCCAGAGGCAGCAAATCCAATCGCTGGTAATTGTGCCCATGGTCTTGCGGGGAAAGTTGTTCGGGTTTCTTGGGTTCGATTCGGTCAAGCATGAAAAGACCTGGTCTGAAGAAGACATCAGGCTCCTCCAAATGGCCGGAGAAATATTCGTAAATGGGTTCGAACGACAACAGGTAGAGGAAAATTTGCGAAAAAGTGAAGCCGCCAAAGTTGAGGCCTTTCGTCAAAGCGATGCGCTTAAAACCGCGCTGCTGTCTTTGGTTTCCCACGAACTACGGACACCACTCACTGCCATCAAGGCATCCATAGCCGGGTTGATTGAACTTTCCAGACAGAACACGTCCGAGGTCCAGCAGGAATTTCTCCAGGGTATTAATCAGGAAATCGATTTTTTAAATGGATTGGTTGATAATCTTCTGGATATGTCAAAGGTTGAAGCGGGAACGCTGGTCCCTCATCGTGAATGGCATTTATTGGAAGATTTGGTCGAAGGCGCAATCAGAAGGGTGGAAATGTCATTGGATAGCCGATCGCTGCAGGTAAACCTCGGAGGGAAAATCGCTCCTGTTTTTGTGGATGGGATGGAAATTCAGCAAGTCCTGATCAACCTGTTAGATAACGCCATTAAATATTCTCCCCCAGGCTCCTTGGTCAGCATTGTTGGCCGCATGACGCCTAATCAGGTGGAGGTAAGGGTCTCCAGCGAGGGGGAAGGAATCCCTCAGGAAGAATTGGTAAGTATTTTCAACCGATTCTACCGGTTAAAGGGTCCGCGAACACGACTCATTCGTGGGACCGGTCTCGGATTGGCGATCTGTAAAGGTATGGTCGAAGCCCATGGTGGTCGAATTTGGGCCGAATCACAGGATCGAATCGTGACGATTTGCTTTATGTTGCCGACCCCTGATGCACCCCCTATGATAAATTTTGACCGGGAAGAGGAGTAAACGGTTTACCCATGGCACTTGGATCTCGAATATTAGCTGTGGATGATGAGCGGCAAATACGTCGTTCCTTACAAATCAATCTTGAGGCAAAAGGATATGAGGTCCTGACGGCTGAAACGGGAGAAGAGGCCCTTCAAATAATGAGCCACCGCCTTCCGGATCTGGCCCTCGTGGATTTACTGCTTCCCGGAATGGATGGCATCGACCTGACCCGTCAGATCCGTGAAACCTACCAGATTCCAATCATTATCCTTTCCGCAATTGGGGAAGAAGCGAAAAAAATTGAAGCTCTCGAAGTCGGAGCAGATGACTATGTGACCAAACCGTTTAGCATGGAAGAGCTGACGGCGAGAATCCGCTCAGTCCTGCGGAGGACATCCTCAATTTACGGCACCGATCCCGTGTTCACATTTGGAAATTTACAGGTAGACTTTGAGAGTCGTACTGTCTGGATTCGAAACCAGGCAGTGAAATTAACCCCGACGGAATATGATCTGTTGAAGTACCTTATTCAGAATTCCGGAAAGGTTTTGACGCATGGAACCATTCTCCGGGCTATTTGGGGTGCGGGATATAGCGAGCAGGCTCAATATTTACGTGTCTTCATTGGCAATTTACGGAAAAAATTGGAAAAAAACACGGCACGACCTCAGTATATTCTCACCGATCCTGGGGTCGGCTATCGATTTGCCACCGATTTTTTGGAAGAGGAGAACACCTCCTGACTGTACGTCCTCATGTAAAATGTTCCTTGTCAATCATTATCCTTTGCCTGACCACCTTTTGTACCCATCCCCTTTCCTCCTAGTTTTCCGGTAATTTCTTAAGTTTTCCTGGCTCCGGCACACCGCCCTTGAGAGTGTTGAATAATAAGGATGTTCAAGGGCAAATTTGCGCAGGATGAGATTTCTCCTCAAAGGCTCCGGGTCGGTTCAACAAAGCATGCCCTGAGTCTTCCCGAAGGGTCCGTCCGGCAAGGCCGCAGCCGTTTGTACGCGCGGAGCGTACGCGTAGTACGTGAGCACGGGAAAATGGCGAGAACGCCGCTGGCGGCTTTTTTCAACAAACCCTCCTTCCAAAAACAGGTATATCAGGCCCAGAAATGCTCATACGGATTGGTCCTATGGCATATTTCCCCGCTCGAGGAGTCGTGAGTGGCGCAATCCGTTTTCACAGTTCAGAGAATTCTTTTAGGCCCGACAGGGTCTTAATCTATGCGGGTATGAGGAAATGGCGCCGTCAGGAATCTTTATGAAATCTTTATTTGAACGGGTCACAAATCAAATAGATTCTTTATGGGTTTGGAAATTACCATCTACATAAATATAACGACTGGTTCCAGGATATAAGGAAACGGGAGGTGAAGAAATGAAACATTCGACATGGGCAACAATCTCTCCCACTCTGACTGTGTTAGGAATTTTCCTTTTGTTCCCCGTAATCTGTGGCTCTGGATTGGCCTCCCCACAACCTTCAGATGTGAATGTCTCTATGGACTATTGGGCACCCTATTATCAGCCGGCTTTGGCCATTGTTCCCCACGGAGTCTCAATTCATGTTGTGAACCCTACTTCCTCACCGCACAGCGTCACACACGATGGTTGTCGAATAGGCGGACCTTGCGCATTTGATACGGGTGGTGTTCAACCAGGTCAGGAAATCACGATCCCTTCACTCCCCCCCGGTCGATATCCGTATTATTGTGTGCTCCATCCCATCATGAAAGGTGAAATTATTGTCATTCCCCATCACACAAGCATCAGTCAAGGTGCGATACACGATCATCCATCGATCACTGATGTCAAGATATCTCAGTAAAGTCATGGTTGTGGGCCTGTGTTCCATATTCAGTTCCTCATTCAGGGGGTGGATTTTCATGGATGAGTTAATCTCTCCATCAACTGACTGCTAACTGTCAATGAAAAGCCATAAACGCATTCTTATTGTCGACGATGATGCGGACGTCCTCTTGTTTCTGAGTGATCGTCTGAATGCCCTGGGTTTTGAGGTTCTCACTGCTGCCAATGGAAAAGAAGGAGTTGAGGTGCTTCAATCTCACACCGTCAATGGGGTGTTACTGGATTTATATATGCCTGTCATGGGAGGCGTTCTTATGCTGGAACAATTAGGGCAGTATTCAACGCTTCCCCCGGTGATCGTTATGTCACCCACTGAACACCAATCCGAAATGCAACTCGCCATCATTAAGGGAGCGATGGATTATCTCATCAAACCGATCGCTGCAGGCGAATTGACTGATAAATGTCTGCGTCTCTTTCATTAGAAGCCTGTAGGCCTAGGAAGGATTTTTATCCTCGGAAAGGAAACCATGAAGAGTGGTAAATTGAACATATCCCCTGGAATTCCCTTTGCAGATGTTTCACGAATCCAAGAAAGTTTTGAGATCCTCGCCTTTCACGGAGAGCAAATGGTTTTTCGATTCTATAATGTGTTGTTTGATAAGTTTCCTGAGTTTCAGACCTTTTTCCCTCAGACCCAACTATCCCAACAATACACGGCGTTTCTAAGCGGGTTGCGCACCCTAATCTTCCAGATGGAAAGCCCTGAAGAATTACGTACTACACTTATGCAATTAGGGGAACGCCACAAGAAGTATGGTATTAAAAACAAACACTATCCTCCTGTCATATATGCGCTCATGCATGTGCTGACGGAATTGGGTGGGGAAAGCATGGATGGAAAAACCTATGACGCTTGGGAAAATTTCTTTCATTTGATGAGAGCCATTATGCTTGAAAGCTACTCTCTAGAAGTGTTGCCTGTTGGAGATCGGCAGGAGACGGTCCTCAGCACTGGGGCAGGAGGCAAAAGAAGAATTCTGCTAATTGATGATGACCGCCAACTTTTGGACCTTTATCAATCATACCTGGAACTTGAAGGGTACCTATGTAGTCAAGTATCAGATGTACCCTGGGCATTTACCCATATTCAAATGAGTCACTATGACCTTGTCCTGTCGGATTTCCAAATGCCCGTGATGAATGGTATTCAGTTACGGAGAAATCTTGAATATGTGGGAAATGGTTGTTGTCCCCCATTTGTCTTGGTGACAGGAAATCCCAATCAAGAGATTCGAAGGCAGGCATTAGATGCCGGATTCGAGGCCGTGCTAAAAAAGCCGCATGATCTTCCTGAACTGAGTTCTCTCGTAGGAAAAGTCTTAAAGAAAAATACGGCTTTTCAGAGAAATCTTCAAAATATGTGAACGGTGAAAAAATGTGATTGAAATTTTCCCCTTTGTGGCTTGTCTGTCTTTGCTAGGGAATTAAACCTCAGGGCTAATGAGGGTTTTATCAGTCTTGGATTAATGGTCACCTGCCGTCCGAGTGGTTTTGATGTGTTATCCTTGGTTCTCATCCATTGTCCATTTGATTTATGCGTCTACTGTGTGTCGTTTTGGTCGAATGGACATGCAAATGGAATAAACAATTTTGGCGGTATCCTCACAAAGCTAATCCACATCCATCTTTCCTGCTCTGTCCATATCGTCCCTACAACACATCCCGGATTCTCTTGGCTGACGAATACAGTCCATCTTTCTAGTCTTTGCCGGCTATATATGAATATTCAGTCCAGAAGCACCGGATCATGGGAACGGCATTGATGGTCAGGAAGACAGGAATGAGTATTTATAGTGTGTCCGGTTTGTGAATTTATCCTAGAGGTCATGATTTACGATTCGTGCGGCCGTTCTTTTTTTTTCGACTTTTCACAAAAGGATGAGGGTATGCCTTAGATGAGGTCTTGAGTCTGGCTGATCCATTAAGGGGGATGGTATGATTGGGGTCTGAATCAAAATTTTTTGGAGGATGGTCATAGCATGGATATTGATATGTTTCGCCAAATGGTGGCGAAAAAACCGGATGGGTTTTTAGGACGATATGGGCTTGGAGACAAATTACTAAAGGAAGGGGGTCATCTTGAGGAAGCGGTGGAGCATTTGCGTGTTGCTGTCAAATTGGATCCCATTCATGTCGCCTCCCATTTGGCTTTAGGGCGGGCATTGGCTGAATTGAAGCGTAATGAGGAAGCCAAGACTGTGCTGGTGGCGGGTATCGATGCGGCTTTGTCAGGCCGTTCCAGTGGGGGCGGGGACCTCGTCCCAGAGATGCGTGATTTGATTCAGACCTTGGGATAACGGGCGTTTTCTAGTGGTGGCCTGAGGATTGGTTGTCCTATTTTTTAAATTTGTTGTGTGATGCATTTGGTAAATTTTCCCGCAGACTGTGAGGAAGGCGTGCCGATTTTTACAACCGCATTTATGTCGGGACATAAACCCCAGTACCCGTACTTGCCTCGTCACAGTTAATGAGGGACTCTCCACTGATCCTCTAGGGATTCGAACCGTTCGTATGCAACTTGATCTCTCGTTTCCAGGAAGCTACAGGAAAGGCGCGAATTCGATAGGCCTGAATCCATTGGAGAGTTCACATTCACATACATAGTCATCCTCATCAAACATACCACTTTCTTTCAGCCTGTCTACTCTTTGCTTATTCAGATTAGCCATGTTGCCGGCGTGGTCTGGATTCATGGATGGACGAGGGGGACATTCGCTTGTACTACGGACAGATTTTGCCGGCTCGGATCGAAAATTGGTTCAAGGTTAAGGGGAAACTTTTGTCGGCATTCGGTAAACACGGATGCGGTATTCTGAAGTAGCTCAACGGGTGTGGAGGGACAAAAAAGAATTACGATTGAGTTTTTTAATTTTTCGAAGTTCTCTGAGGCCGCGAGAGCCTTTCCAATGTGGTTTGTGATTGACGATGGGGCGACAACAAGAATCTAATAAGAGAAATACGGCAGATGAATGAGTTCATGGTTGCCTTGGCTGAGGAGGAGAAAAAGACACCTTCCCTAACAATTTAACGTGTGAGGTTTCTCATGTTATTGAGGATTCCCTACCTATTTGGACCGCTTATTTTTTTTGGTATTAGCCTGATCGGGGTGGCTAGTTCATCGGGACAAGGAGCATCTGGTCCAGCCGCGGACGAGCCAGGTGGTTTTGTGATACCGGAGTCGATTAAGGGGTTTGATGAGCAAAAGGTCAAAAATGATCCCATCTGTGATTCCAGCGTCCGCCCGAAAATTGAACATGTAATTCCTGACGAAATGAAAACCGGTGATACCGTTGTGGTTCAGGGAAAGTATTTTGGAAAGAAAAAAGAATGCTTACACGGTGTGACCTTTGGTTCAGAACCGGCAAAGGCATTTTCGTTTGTGGATGATGAACGCCTGGAAGCCATTGTGCCAGAAGGGTTACGTTCCGGTATGACATTTTTAAATGTCGAGACAGGTGGAGGAACGGCACGAAAGGGGATTTTAATTCAATCAAAAGACTAATCTTATTTCGCCAACGTTAGAAACAATTTTTTTAGATTTTTATCCTTTTCCTGGTTTTTAGGTTTTGAATCATTCATAAAATTTTCCCGTTTCGTTTTTAGCTATCGATTTATAAAGGGTGCATCAATTGGCATCTTCTCTTATTAGCAATGGGCTTTGTTGGGGCGAAAAAGTTTTGCATAACCTGAGAGAAGGTATTCAACCGGTTTCCTCTTTCGGTTCTGTGTGTGTGTGTTCCTCCGGCTTTAGCTAATCTGTAAAGGACATTGACCGGGGAGTGTGAGGGGTTTTCCCCGGACCGCGGCGCAGGAAATCCCATTTGTCATGTCCTGTTCTCATCTTCTTTTTCAATAAAATATGAAACTTTATTGAACCCATTGTTCGCGTTTCAACTTCGCCATGGCTTGTTTCTCACATGCCGGGCAAATGCCATGGGTAAAGGTCATATTGGAGTGAGTGGTAAAATAGGTTTCCAGTTGATGCCAGGTATCCCTTTCGTCACGAATATTTTTGCAATCAGCGCAGATAGGTAAAAGGCCTTCCAGTAATTGGATTCGTGTGAGGGTTTCCTCTCTTCGGGCGATAAGCGCATTGCGATGATACAACAGGATGGCAATGGTCCACATCGCAAAAAGCGCTAATCCACGATTCGTGAAAACTTTCCAAATTGGGACAACCAAAGGTTCGGGTGAGTAAAAAGTCCCGACAATGGTTAAGATAGAACAGACAAGGACTATTACGGGCATGGCCCATGCGGGATGCAGAAATGATCCGATCAAGACGGCTAAGATATAAGGAATGGCACAAGCAACTCCTAAGGGTATGTGAAGATCTACATAGAATGTCGCGACAATTACGAGAAGGGAAATGGCCCAAACCATCAGTTGTGGGTGTTGGGGGCTGCGGTTTCTTTCCTTTCCGTTCTGCAAGGATTTTCTCCAAGTGGACGAACGTGAGAATCGAAATGCCTTTTCGAACTCCGGCCTTGAGCGCCAAAAAAAATTTTTGGGCATTATAAATGACTGGAGGACGGTATGATAGTTGGTGGGGAGACTTAGCAGAGACTTTGGGAATTTTGTCTGGTAAGGGCAACAAGAGGTTGAAAATTGTGAGATCGAGGTGGAGGTCCTTGTGACAAGCCATCACCAATCAGTGCATTCCCATTACCCATGATGCCAGATGGTTAACACCGGGTCTGCTGTTCGCGGACGGAGGGGAGCTTGGTGAAGGTAGTGGCCGACACAGACAAGGCCGACGTCTTCCGCGATGCCTTGCGCTACCTCGGCTTCAGCGGGACTGTGATTAATCATGACCAAGATTCCGCCAATAATGAGATTATTGGCAGCTTGGGCAAATACAGCGGCCGGATTGAATAAGCTAAGGGGTAATCCCCAGGCCAGTAAGGGTTTGGGAGTGACGAATGGATACCAGGCCGTAATAATATCGGCCTGTCTGGTGAACTGGCGAAAGTCGGCAACCACATACTCGGTTTGTGACAAATCTTGAATGTGCCCCCTGGCATAATCGATGCGGCTGCGCCTGTTACAATACAGACGATGCCCATCGACCTCGACGCCTGTCAGGCGGTTTGGGTGGAAGAATGTGTGTAAGGCTGCAGCATAAGCGAAATTGGCACTCCCGAGATCACAGACCCGTTGATTGAGGGGAACAGGCCAACGAAGAGCATGTCTGGCACGATCTAGTATGTCAAGATAGGAATAATTCAGAAAAGCAGTTTCGGGAGTAAGCGATGTTTCAAAATGCGAGCGATAGGACTTCGCCAGCTCTTCGGTTCTGTGTTGTTGGGTTGGTGTAAGATTGGTCAGTGGGCCCTTGCCGCGTTCTCGGAATGGTCCCCAAGACCATCGTAGAGCTTGTGAGGCTTCATACCAGAATCGGTGGTAGCCCGATCGGAGCCGGTCGGTCAAGGGTATCTTGTTTGGCCGTTGGCCATTGAGCCAACCGGAGTCGTGTCCCGTGTTTCTCATTTCTGAAAGGACCTGTTGAAGAGGAACTGATATCTCGATTGCTCTATATTTCGGTAGGGGTGAGAGTGGCCTTAAATGATCATGCGAGAACGGTCGACATGAATCGCCTGGGGGCCTTGTGCTATGGTTATTCTCTTTTTACCAGGCAAAGCATTTATGATATCTGACAAGGAGGGAAGCGCATGATTAACGAAGTGGAAGGTGACATTTTATTCAGTGAGGCTGCGGCTGTTGCCCATGGTGTAGCTCCCAATGACAATTTCGCGAATGGATTGGCGCTCGCGTTACGGGAGCGGTGGCCCGCGATGTACAAAGACTTTCGTCATTATTGCCAGGTTTCCAATCCGAAGTCCGGTGAGTTATGGAGTTGGGCCGGGGCTGGAAACGTGCGGATTATCAATCTTTTGACACAGGAAGCTCCACCGAGTCACGGGGCCAATCCGGGCAAAGCATCGGTTGAAAATATCAATCATTGTTTGAAAGCGCTTCGGAAAACCATTGAATCCGAAAAGTTCAGCAGCGTGGCGTTACCACGGCTTGCCACCGGAGTGGGGGGATTGGATTGGAAGGATGTGAAACCATTAATTGAAAAGCATCTCGGAGATTTACCCATTCCCGTGTATCTGTATTCCACCTATCATCCAGGAGTAAACGCCAAAGAACGCTAACGCCGAGCGCAGCCTTTCCTGTTTACCGAATCACGAGAATGGATCGCGTTGCCTGGTGGAGCACGGTATGGGACACGGTTCCCAACACAAACCGAGTGATCGTTGAAGGATGGTGCATTCCCATCACCAGAAGGTCGGGTTCCGTGATTGAGGCCTGTTCCAATATCGTATTCGCCGGAGCTCCTAACCCCACATATCCCTTGACTGAATCATAACTGCCTTTAAGTTCACTGACGGCCTGCTCAAGGAAGGCTTCGGTGCTCTCTAAAGCTTGCTCGATTTTGTCCTCCGGTGCAGAGACGCCTCCCCGAAAGAGGGAACGTGGAAGCGGTACCACCGACAAGAGCGTGATCTCTGTCTGTGGTTGAAAGGGGTGTTTCGTTAAAAACTGTTGCACCTTTTGAACATCAGTGGGGCTTTGGATGGCAATCAGAATTTTCTTGATTTCCGTTAATGGCCCGTTAATGATCAGGACTGGACATATTGCGTGGGTCAGAACCCGTTGTGAAACACTCCCCAGAAAAAGCTCCTCTACCTGCCCTCTTCCACGAGCGCCCATCAGAATGAGGTCAGAATGTTCTTCCTGGGCCACCGATAAAATAAGCTCGGCCGGTGAACCTTCTTCCAGTCGGGTTTCCAGCGATTTCACCTTGTCTAAGAGGAGGGCTTTGGTACGCGTTATAGCCTGTTCCCCGTCTTTGCGGAGTGCCTCCTCTGCGACTTTCGACAGGTCATAGGCAATCTCAGGCCCGAGCATAGAAAAGGTTAACCGAGGGAGATCAATGACGTGCAGGATGGTCAGGGTGCTGACTGAGGTTAAACTCATGACAGCCTTTGTAGCGTGGGAGGATTGCTCCGATCCATCAGTGGCCAGGAGTACTCGCATTGGTCATTTCTCCCCTTTTATCTTTAGATGGTATTCTTGCATGTTCTTGTCTTACTGTGTTTGTGGTTCGGGGCTTTGGTCAGAGTTGCATATTTTTTACCTTGAGTCGGATAGTAAAGTCGAGAGAGCCCCAAAAGGTTCAAAGAATGGTTACGCTTTCATCGTCTTGCATTATTCCTGTTTTCTCAATCGGCGTCATTTGGTGAAGATGGAATTGTTATCATTGTGTAGACAGCACTGTTCAAAAGGCTTTCCGCTTCCACATGGGCAGGGAGCAGGATGTTTCAGAGATGCCTGTTTTGGGCGGAACATGTCCTTGACGGCGACGGTAATTCGGGACTGGGGATCCTGACGAAAGATCTGTTTCAACATTGAATAGAGTGCAGGGTGTTTCTGTTTCATCTTTACGGGTTTTTCAAAAAAATATTCTGAGACCACCGCAAAAAATTCCGCCTCGTTCGTAAGACCGTAGGGATCGATGTCTGAGTGCCCTTGTCGGATCTTGTCCATTTCATTTTGAACCAGGTTGAGCCAGGGTCTAATAGCCCGGCTAGGCAAGGCAATCTCAGGGACTCCGTCTACGGTGCCATCCGATTTATCCAATAAATGGGTAAACTCATGGATACCCACATTATGTCCGTGTGAGGGTCGTTGAAAACCTTGTAATACGTCCGGTTTGGACAAAATCATCATACGGTTCATCGCCCCTGTTCCAACCATGCCTGAAATAGGATGCTTTTGACCTGATCCTGTTTGATACCCCTCATCGAATGATGTCGGATAAATCAGGATTTCCCTGATATGTTCCCATTCCCAGCCTGGAAATCCAAATATGGGAATGATGGCACTTGCTGCGACCAATACCCGGACGGTGTCATCAACCGACGTCTTGATGCCGGTGATCCGCTTTTCACGAAGAAAAATATGGACTTCTTCTCGAAAACGGTTTTGGTCGGGGAGAGAAAGCCTCTGATAGAATGGAACATTCTGTTCCAGAATTCTTTCCCATTCGGTAGGAAACGGGGCTTGACGAATCATCGCCCGTTGCCGAATATGACGAGTCAG
>BQIW01000108.1 GCA_021604105.1 Nitrospirales bacterium
CCGGAACGACAAAATCACCTTCGACCAGTCATGAATCAAGGACCTCCCGAAGAGTCCACGCGAGATCCTTGATCAACAGCGGTTTTAAAAGAAAAGCCCGAATCCCCATGGCTTTAGCCTTTTCCAAGGTCATACTGTGACTAAAACCCGTACACAGGATAATGGGTACATCCGGTCTGAGTTCTAACAATTGCCGCGCCAGCGCTTCACCGGTGATATGCGGCATCGTTTGATCGGTCACAACCGCATCAAATCGAAAGGGATCGGCCCGAAAGGTTTCCAGAGCTTCAACGCTGCTCGTACGCACCATGACCTCATACCCCAATCCCTTTAATGCCTCCTCTCCGAGCCTGGCGAGGGGCTCCTCATCTTCCACAAATAGAACATGCCCTCGGCCCATGAACACTTCTTGTGGCAAAGGACGATTTTCCTCTAGATAACTCCCGGCCTCCATCTCGGGAAAATAAATGCGAAAAATTGTTCCCTGCCCAGGATAACTTTCCACCTTAATAACACCGCCATAACTGATGACGATTCCATGGACCACGGCCAACCCCATTCCCGTCCCTTCACCGACCCTCTTCGTGGTAAAGAAGGGATCAAAGATACGTTGGACGACATCCGGAGTCATACCCGTTCCAGTATCTCGAACCATCAGACAGACATAGGCACCTCCCTTTAAATCAGGATGTGCGCCAATCCCGTCAGGTTCACCAATCACACGCTCCAACTTCAATTCAAGAAGACCTCCGCTTCCCCGCATGGCATGTTCGGCGTTGGCACACAGGTTCATCAATACCTGATGCATTTGGATAGGATCGCCTAATATGATCGAGGTCGCCTCAGTGAAATGTTGTCGAATGTCGATGGTCGCCGGGAACGTGGCACGAAGGAATTTGCCAATTTCCTTGACCAACAGTTGAAGGTCAAGCGGCTGCTGCATTTGTTCGGTTTGCCGACTAAATGTCAAAATTTGCTGAACCAATTCCTTGGCGCGCTGCCCGGCAACCAACACCTCATCAAGATTCTTTTGTGCCCTGACATTTTCCCTGGCACTCTGTTTGGCAAGTTCCGTATAACCAATGATCGCCATAAGAATGTTATTGAAATCATGGGCAATACCTCCTGCCAGGGTCCCAATGGCTTCCATTTTCTGAGATTGGCGAACCTGACTTTCCAACTGTTTCAATTGCGTGATATCCGTGTTGGATCCAAACCATTTCACCACCTGCCCCTCCGGATTCAAAACAGGAAGCGCGCGCCCGAGATGCCATCGGAATGAATGGTCTGACCCCCGCAGTAACCGAAATTCGATCTCGTAGGGTTGGTTGGTTTCACGTGCCCTGGCCCAGCACTCCAGGCATCCAGGCAGATCATCCGGATGCAGAAACCGCTGCCACCCATGACCGATCATCTCCTCAAAAGGAGAGCCAAAGTACTCAATGACCCGTTGATTGACATAATCGATGGAACCATCGGGCCGGGCAGTCCAAACCTGTTGTGGAATCGCCTCATTCAGAAATCTAAAACGCTCTTCGCTCTCTTGAAGAACTTTTTCGGCTCGCTTGCGGTGGGTGATATCTTGAAAAGTGACGACAGCGCCTTCCAGTTGACCCAGATCATTTCGGATAGGGGTACTTACATATTCGACTGGGAAAAACGACCCATCCTTTCGCCAAAACACTTCCGTGTCCATATGATAAACGGAGCCATCCTTTAATGCGGCATAAATAAAGCACTCTTCCGGGGGATAGGGTGAACCATCGGGTTTTGTGTGATGGAGAATCGCGTGCTGGGAATGACCCAGCAGGTCGTCTTCTTCATACCCGGTCATTTGCAGGACCGCCGGATTGACAAAGGTGGTATTTCCGTCCAGATCTAGGCCGTAAATTCCTTCCCCCGCTGATGCCAGAAGGCGCTGTTTGAAGAGGGTAAGTTTATTCTTTTCATCTTTTGCCACCTGACGTTCAATGGCGACGGTAATACGGTCGGCCACCATCCCCAAACTTTTGAGCGTGAACTCGGTCAAAGGGTGCCGAGCAAATAACCCCATCACTCCCAGCACCTCCTGTTTGCTTAGCAATGGATAGCCGGCGAAGGCCACCATGCCCTCCCGCTTGGCCCATTCCTGGTCATGGACGAGTGGATCCCCGTTGACGGTATTGGTCAGTATTGGTTTTCGCTCGGCCGCGATGAGGCCAATTTTGTACTTTCCAATTGGTACACGGCTATGCGGCCCGTCCAGATGGGTATAAAGCCCGGAGCTGGCGCACAGATTTAGTACCTGTTTTGTTTCATCCAGGCACCAAATACGCGCAAACGCGGCACCCAGATGCCGGACCAGAGCTTCCGTGCACCCCTGAAGAAGCTCCGGGATGGCTTCCTTCTGATTGATGACGGTTGCCACCTCAACGTCTAACTCCAGCATGTGGTTTCGCTCCACCAATCCTAAATCGGCCTGTTTCCGCTCTGTAATATCCTCTGAAATTCCCAAAAGGTATTGAGGGTGTCCCTCTTCATCCAAGATGGGGATTTTTTTGGTATGAAGGTATCGTGGCCCCTGAAATTTGGTGTGAATCATTTCCTCCGGGATATCAACCTGGGTTTTACCGGACAAGACTTCCCGATCCTTCTTATTAAAAAAGTCTGCTTCCGATTTGGGAAAAAAATCGTAGTCCGACTTCCCGATCATCGACTCTTTGGAATAACCAAGAAGATCTTCCCCTGCTTGATTGAAGCGGATATAACGCAGATCTTTGGCATCTTTCACGAAAATCATATGCGGGAGGTTATCCACAATAGAGGTCAAAAACCTTTGACTGTTCTGCAAACGAATCTCTGCCTGTTTTCTGGTTGTGATATCTTGAACCGTGCCGAGCATTCGTAGGGGACATCCTTCCTGATTTTTAACCACCTGTCCCTTGCAAGCTACCCATTTGACCTCCCCTGTCGGCCACACGACTCGATGTTCGACTTCGTAGGGCACATCGTCCTCAAACGTTCTTCGAATGGATTCCTCTAACAACGACCGGTCCTCAGGATGCACAAAGGTTACATACTCACTATATGTCCCATTAAAACACCCTGGAGCCATCCCGAAGATCCCCGCAACTTCCTCTGACCAGATGATATGATTGGTGGAGAGATGCCAGTCCCAAATCCCCATATGTCCGGCCTTCAAGGCCAGATTGAGTCGCCGTTCACTTTCGGAAAGCAACGTGTGGGTGCGTTGCTGTTCCACCTGATGCTGCGTTTCACTCGACGTGAGTGCCTCTTGGACCTGCGCGGCCTTCCAGGTCAAATTTTTGACCGCTACCGCGCGATGCACCATCTCGACCACCTCCTGCCGGTCATACGGTTTAATCAAGTGTGCAAACGCGTGATGTTGCAAGGTCGCAATTTTTTCCTTTTGATCGCCATGCGCGGTGAGAATGATTACGGGAAGCGTGGCATCCTGACCATACAACCGTTGCAGAACGATCAGCCCATCAAGGTCAGGCAGACCTAAATCCAGAATGACTGCACTATAGGAATGAACGGGGGACACTCGACGTAACGCTTCGTTTCCCGTCTCCACCGTCTCAACCTGATATCCTTCACTTTCCAGCAGATCACTCAAGGCCAAACAAATGTCGGTCTCGTCATCCACAACCAGGATAGTGGATGTGGTGGTCTTCACAGCCTCCATATTTCTCCCTTTAACGTTCCTCGCTTCCCCTAAAAATGTCCTTCAATAAAGGAGCGTGGCGGGAATCGTGAAGGTATTGTACGCCTTTTGAATTAAGGGTCAAATCTATTGGCTCTATTCGCCTTTAAAGAGAATTTTTTGTGGGTGTCCCTAACCAAGAACATGAGGGGACGCTTTGGATATCAACCACACCAACGGACTGGCAACTTTTTTCAAACGATGAGGATTAGACTCAGTGACCAGATGGAGACGGATTGCGGCAGGATGGTTATTGAGGTCCTGATGGAGGAGGCGAATTTTTGAGGACCAACTTGCCGATGCAGGAGGCACTCTTTGCCCAACGCCCCTCTCAAGATTCCGAAACATTCACAAAAATTCCGTTATTTTATGAGTTTCTGCTGACTTTAGCGACGGCACGAAACTTGAGAATGCTGTATACGAATTCGACGATCACCAACTCTGCCATGCATAAGCCGTGGGCAATTATTAGCGAAAGGCTGAGGACAAGATGCCCTCTACGTTTGGTCTGTGGGAGTTTTTGAGCCGTGACGTGACCTTCCTGGGAGGACCGCACAGCCCAATGCTGAGTTGGCTGGGGTCTGTCGGGATTGTGGTATTTTTTCTGTGGCACATTCTCAAGATGAGAAAGGAAACGGCTTCGGTTCGTCTGGCGTTCAATCGAGTACGCCCCATGTTGGACGCACTCGCAAATGAACGAAAAGAAATTGATCGTAACCGCTTCACGCATCACCCTGGAAAGGGGTTTTCACCCCATGTGGACCGGGCGGCATCCTCTTCGAGCCGGCTGGATAGTGAGGATATCCACACGCTTGATGCGGGAATGCAAAAAGAACCCATCTTTCGCGATGCATGGGCACAATACCGGATGACACTCATTCTTGAACAAGTCCCGTGGTTTGTCGACCCGCGTATATTCAGCACCAGGCCCGCCGCAGAAGTATTTACCCAAGAAGCCCTTATCGCCAAACACGTCAATCTGCCTTTTTATCGACAATTGCCTTCGTTCGTCACGGGTCTCGGGTTGCTGCTAACCTTTCTCGCCTTGTTTATCGGCCTTGGCAAGCTCCATGCTGAGGGAAGTGAGATTGTCGGAATTCAGGGGCTGATCAATGGGCTGGCAGGAAAGTTCCTGACATCCATCGTCGGACTTATCGTAGCTAACGTCTTCACGTTCATTGAAAAACCGCTCATGGCCCGACTGTTACACGACCATTACAACTTTCTTGGTCTCATCGATCAACTCTTTCCTCGAAAAACCATGGAGCAAATGTTAGAGCAACTCACAGCCATGCAAGGACAATCCCCAAGAGACCATTCCTCCTCCGGGGGAGAAAGCCGCCCGCACCTGGGCGGATGGGAGACAAACGGACTTGCCGGTCCAACAGCGAATTTAACAACGGCCATTCAAACTTTGACGACATTGCAGCAGGAGCAACATGCCGAATCCCGCCGAACGGTGACAGAACTGCCACGCGTCATGACCGACCGGCTTCATGCTCCCCTTAATGAATTGACCGATGCCATTCACGACCTCACCAAATTGCTCAAGGAGGCCAACCTGCCTCCCGTGCCAACAGATCCGCCTTTCGAAGACCGCCCACCCCTTTGGAAAACCTCTGCCTACTCTCGGGGTCCTTCCATGATCAGCTTTTTCGATAGAATCGGCTCCTGGTCCAAACGGCCGGGGCCGGTCAGACACCGGCGAACGGGATGAGGACCCCGACGGATCAGGATCACGCCAGTTCCCCCACGACCGGCGGAGTCATCGATCTCATGACCTCCCTGGCCATGATCTTCATTCTGCTCTTTGCGGCCTTTATCACCCAAACCTCTTCCGAAGCCCACTCGCAATTACAGGAACACAAAGAGAATGTGCAGGCAGCCCTTCGTGGCCACCTTGAGAGATTAGGGCTGAGAATTGATTCCGATCCCCAAGATCCACTCACCCTTCTCATCGTCGTCCCCGACAACAAACTCACCTTTGAGTTCGGCCAAAGCATTCTTTCTCATCACGCCGTTCAATTTTTACAGGAGGCGATGCCGTTCTACGCGGCCGTCTTATGCGGTCCCTTACGCGACAAGATCGATTCCCTCGCCATTCAAGGTCACACCGACGATCGCGGCGACGATGCCTATAATTTAAAATTAAGCCAGGAACGATCCCTGGCCGTGATGGTGAAGGGATTAGAAGCCATTGAGGCGCAAGAGCCGTCGGCCTATCAATGCTTCCAAGCCATGACGTCAGCTTCCGGCCGTGGCAGACAAGACTTGATTTACGATGGGAATAACAGGGTGAACCGCGAGAAAAGCCGCCGCGTGATCTTTAAAATCCGCCTCCGTTCAACCGAGCAACGTCACATGGCTGAAGGGCTGCCCACAATGCTTCCATCGTTTTAAGCTCCAACCTGCCAATGTGATCCCAAATTTCATACAGTCACCACGATCTTCCCTTTTTGCTGATTGGAGACCATGTAGCGATGCGCTTCCGCAATTTGGGCCAAGGGAAATGTACGATCGATGATCGGTTTTAAAGCTCCGGATTCTAATTCCTGGTAAATATACTTTTTCCCTCGATTCAGCATTTCCAGGTTTTTGACAATCTCAAACAGCGTATAGCCTCGGATGGTTAACCCTTTCGCCAGTGCGGGGAACAAAGGGAATGGGGTTGGGTGTGGAGCCAGGGCCCCGTATTCAAAGATGATACCGCCAGGTGCGCTGACGGCAGCGAGTTGTTCCAACAAGGGTCCTGCAACCGGATCAAACACCAGACGCACGCCTTTTCCAGAGGTGAGCGCCATCCCTCTTTCCACCAGATCTTCCTCATCGGTCACAATCACATGATCCGCTCCCGCTTCAAGGAGAAAGGCTTTTTTATCTGCACCACGAGTCGTAGCAATCGCGACTCCTCCGGTAGCTTTAACGATTTGAATAGCCGCCAATCCCACGCTGCTGCTGGCGGCCGTAATCAACACCGTATCCCCTGTTTTCAGCTTCCCGTATTCAATGAGCGCCCCATAGGCCGTCATGTATTGCATCCAGATGGCGGCACCTTCAATGGCAGAGAGGTTGTCGGGATAAGGAGCGGCCGCAGAGGCCGGAACGATGGCACTCTCACCATAGACACCATATTGGCTCATGGGAAAAGACGGAATCGTACTCACCCGGTCCCCAATACGAAGGTCTGTGATGTCGGGACCGACGGCATCAATAACTCCTGCTGCTTCATACCCTATCCGAGAGGGCAGTTGAGGCGTCTCAAGATATTGGCCTTTTCTCAGCATGACTTCGGCGCGGTTAAGCCCGATAGCCTCCACCTTCATGCGCACTTCTCCCTTACCCGGTTCGGCAAAAGGGAAGTCCTCAAGCTTCAGAACGTCAGGTCCGCCTGTTTGATGAAAGCGCACGATCTTTGGCATCACCTACCTCCTTCGAAAAAAATCATTTTGGTCAGGTTTGTGATCGCTCCGTCACAAATTTCACGATGCGGTCCACGTCGTCATCCGCCTCCCGGACTATTTGGAGAAATTCAACGGGGTTGACGTTGATCTTTCTCAGAAATCGACGATCCGCACCGCAACTATACATCAGATCGGGCGGCAACTCTCCATAAAGTTTGGCTCTGGCTTTCTCGATAATGCGCGGGAACCATTCCAGTCCGGCCAGAGAGGCCTCCCGAGGCGGGAACAATTCGGTAATTTTCACAAATTTCGAATATTGCCCCTGTTGATCGTTCAAAAAATAGTCCCGCCTTATCCTGGTAATGGCAAGAGCGGTTTCCGGATCGGGTTCTCCGGCATCGCACCAGTCCTCCACAAAGTCGAAAATTTCCTGAGGCGTGGCCCCGATCGATCGGAGAAAATCGTTCTCTTGCTTCGTAAACATTACATCCACCTGACGCGCCCCGTTTTTATAGGCGGCGACCTTGCTGTCGAAGAGGGTCCGGAATCTCTCTTCCCACTGTTTAGATTCATGATTCATGGTTCGATGTTCCCTTGTAGGGTCTGTTGAAAAAAGCCGCCAGCGGCGTTCTCGCCATTTTCCCGTGCTCACGTACGAAGCGTACGCTCCGCGCGTATAAACGGCTGCGGCCTTGCTGGACGGACTTTTTTGAACCGACCTGGAGCCTTTGATGAGTAATCTAATCCTGGGTAAATTTGCTCTTGAACATCCTTATTATTCAACACTCCCTTGTAGTTCCGTGTGTATAATCAGAAAATCCTATCGATTCGGACATTGATTTCTTGAATTGTACGGATGTGTTCATTTCTTTGTCTCCTATTTCAGCATAGCCTTTGACAGTAATCGACTGACATTCGTTTACACTGACACCCGCAATTGTCTGTATAATATCTCCATTTCGGTTTCCAAGGAGGTGATCCGGTTCCTAAGGGGCAACATAAGACGATCGACCTCCTCTTGTGAATATTTGACGGGAATGTGTTGCCGGCAATTGGCATCCCAGGCTTCCACATGAAACCGAATAACCCGTTCGGGCTTTCCCTTGTAATGTGTATCGGTGAGTTGTTTGAGCAAGCCCTGAGCACCTTCAATGACCTCTGCCGTTCCCCACATCTTGATTCGGGTTTGCGTTGCGTAATCCATCAGGAACAAAAAGGCCTGATGATTTTCGACCAAATTTCCTAATGAGATATATTGGCGGTTGCCTTTGAAGTCGGCGAAGGCGAGGGTCCGATCATCCAGCACCCTGAGAAAACCCTTGGGACCACCTCGATGCTGTATATAAGGCCTTCCTGCCGCACTCGCCGTGGCGAAATAGAAGGAGTCCCGCTCGCCGATAAAGTCCGCAAGCTCCGGGGTAATGGTGTCCGCCCATCCCTCCCCTTCTTCCATTCGCATATAGTGCTGTCGTGACCCCAGTCGCTCCTGCACGGCTTTCACGGACGGCGTAAAGGCGATGTCGCTGATTGGTGGTTTCATTTCTTCCTCTCCTGTTTCTTACTCAAGTAGTCGTTAGGCGACCTTTTCATTCAGAGGCAAATAGTCGGTATATCCCTTTGTACCTCCACCATAAAATGTGGCACGATCATAGGGGGTGAGAGGGGCAGACGTTCGAATCCGTTCTGGGAGGTCCGGATTGGAAATGAAATACCTTCCAAACGCCACCGCAACCGCCAAGCCCTTTTCTGTAAATTCAAGAGCGGAATCAGGGGTATGCCCTCCTGCGGAAATAAGTACCGTCTTCAAGTTATCACGAAATAATGCGGCCGTTTGTGGTGTGTCTTCAAGACTATCGTCTTGCATGCCCGCGAGCGCTGCCCGCGGTTCAATTAAGTCAACAAAGGCCACACCTCGTGCATCCAATTCACGAAGGACATAGGTGAACAGCATGATCGGATCACTATCCCTCATGCCATTAAATGCGTTAAAGGGAGATACACGCACGCCGACACGTTCTTTTCCCCAGACTTCGCTGACCGCATCGACGACCTCCAACAACAAACGGGCACGGTTTTCAATTGATCCACCATAGTCGTCAGTGCGAACGTTGGAACCATCCTGAAGGAACTGATCGAGTAAATACCCATTAGCTCCATGTACTTCTACACCATCAAAGCCCGCCGCTTTGGCGTTTTCAGCACCCGCTTTAAAGTCAGCAACAATTCCTGGTATTTCATCTGTTTCAAGTGCACGAGGAACCAAAATAGGTGTTTCCTGCCAATCAGCCGTATACGTTCCACTGTTTTCCGCAGCAAGAGCAGAAGGTGCAACCGGCAAAGCACCATCGGATTGAAAAGAAGGGTGAGAAATGCGCCCCACATGCCATAGTTGAAGATAGATCCGGCCGCCAGCCTTATGCACCGCATTGGTTACGAGTTTCCAGCCCAGGACTTGCTCTGAGGTATGTATCCCTGGTGTTCCTGGATAGCCCTGTCCCTGTTGGGACACTTGAGTGGCTTCCGAGATGATTAATCCGGCAGAAGCGCGTTGTGCATAATATGTGGAGTTGAGTTCATGTGGAACGTTTCCTGGCTGCTTTGATCGCATCCGTGTTAACGGTGCCATGATGATGCGATTGGGCAATGTCAGAGAACCTATGGTTAGGGGCTCAAAAAGTTTTGTCATGGTCCGTTTCCTTTTAATGAGTTTCTCAATGAACGACATTCTTAGTTGTTCGTGATCTTTCACTGGTTAACCGCTACCCGTTTACCCAAGAAACGGCCAATATAATTGGCGATCAGGTCGACATCTTCTTCCAAGGCAAAGTGTCCCGTGTCGAGTAAATGAAACTCCAGATTATTCAGATCCCGTTTATACGGGTAGGCCCCTTCAGCCGGAAAGATCTGATCGTTCTTCCCCCAAACAATTAATGTGGGCGGTTGATGCTCTCGCAAGTAGTCTTGCCACTGTGGATAGAGCGACAGGTTGGAGCCATAGCTATAGAACAATTGCAGTTGAATGTCGTTGTTGCCTTGCCGATCCAACAGATATTGGTCAACCAGCCAATTATCGGGACTAACCGTTTCGACATCTCTGACTCCATGGGTATACTGCCATTTGGTTGCCGGCAAATTCAGAAAGCCTTTGAGGGCTCCGGCATTTTCCGGCGTACGATCTTTCCAATACGCCCGAAAGGGCTTCCAAAACTCCCGCAAGCCCTCCTCATAGGCATTTCCATTCTGGATAATGAGAGAGTCGATCCGCTCAGGGTGACTAGCTGCCAGCCGGAACCCTACCGGCGCCCCATAATCCATCAAATAGAGGCTATAGGATTTCAAGCCCACTTCTTGGGTGAACTGCTCCATGACCCTCGCAAGATTATCAAAGCTATAGGTAAACTGATCCACGGTTGGCATGGAACTGTTTCCAAATCCCGGGTAATCCGGAGCCACCACATGATATCGATCTGATAATTGCGGGATGAGGTTGCGGAACATGTGGGACGAAGTCGGGAACCCATGAAGCAAGAGAATGACCGGGGCATCCTTTGGTCCCGCCTCGCGATAAAAGATCTCCAGCCCGTTGACGTTGACTGTTTTATGGAGAGTCGGATAATTGATCTCCACGGACGTGGTTTGAGCGGTAGCCGGTTCTTGATTTTCCGACTTTGAGGCCATCGCTCCCACAACCAACATACCGATAAGCCCGAATGGCACGATAGCCACAATGCCAATCAGGGGTTTAATGATCTTCATGAAGCGTTTCATGGTGTCGTTCCCCTTTACCCTATTGATTCGATAAGCCTTTACGTTTCCAAAAAGACCATCGAGTTAAAACAACTGGTTTTCCTTATACGGCTGCCACTGAGCCTTGCAAACGATTAACGATCTCTTCCGTAGTTAAGACAGTATTGGCAATCATTCTGTAATTGACCAAAGCACTTTCGTAGCCATCGCCTTCGGGAACTTTGGCACCTGCCGTGGCATCCTTGACCACAGCCACTTCAAAGCCTTGCTCCATCAACTCTCGCATGTGTGATTCCACACAAAGATTCGAGGACATGCCGGCAAGAATGACCTTGCTGAATCTCCGCTTGCGCAATTGCAACACCAGATCATTCGTTTCAGGTCCATAGACTTTATGCGGACTCACGACGATGGTTTGACCGTCTTCAATGTATGGCTTGAATCGCTGGAGCCAATCGGCACCAGACCCTTGAAAGTTTTCCAAATTTAACGGATCGACACGATCGAACATGTTGATACTATGCATCACCGCTTCCAATGCGCCTTCAAACTTCCAACCGTGATCCGAAGGATAGTAATAGTGAGGTGAAACATACACCTGAATGCCCGTCTCTTTCGCGATTCGAAAAAGTGTGTCGAGATGCTCAACTGTGTTGTTCTCGGTCACGCTTTCACCGACCACGCTCCACGCTGCGCCTCCCGGGCTTAAAAAATCATTCTGGGGGTCGGTAATAACCAGGGCCGTCTGATCGGGGATAAAGTCCATGCCTGGGTTGGGAAGTGCCATGATCAATCTCCTTTTTAAATTAGTGAAAAGTATTTCGGATTAGTTGTGGTAATACCGCTCGTGGATGATCCTGCCGTCCTGCCATTTGTCGACCACCACCTGTTCAACATGAACCGGCGTGCCGTCAGAAGCCACCCAATCCATGACCGTTTCATAAAACGTCACATCGTCCCCAACACCCTTGGCCGTCACATCAAAGCGCTTCCACTCTTTCACCGTGCTGAGAAATTGTTCCTCCCGTTCCAAATTGGCTTTGCGCCCCACCGTCGGGGGTTGATCGTTCTCCTGCATGGCCGCATCTTCTGCATAGAATTCATTGATCGCATTCAGGATGCGGCCCTCCCGGATATACGCAAACAATTCTTCCAGTCTGTCTTGCAGGTTAATGGTGGTTTGTGTGCTCATGGTGTTTCTCCTTTCATGAAATTACCGGTTGAGTAATGGTGGCTCTGAATGAAGACCTGGACGGTTTTAGACCCTGGCTTCCAGGTCGGATACTGCGGGGAAGTCCACTTCCGTCCCAGCCACGTGGTTGAAATAATTGGTGAACAGAGTCAGGGCAATATGGCCCAGGATCTCCGTGATCTCCCCGTCCGTGAACCCGGCCTTGCGGAGTTTGGCGAACTCTTCGTCCGAAACCTGTCCGCGGTTCGACACGACCAGCCGCGTGAACTCCAGGGCCGTGGCCTCCTTGGTATCGAGTGATTCGCCGCGCCTACTGTCACTGATAGCCTCCTCACTGAGCCCCACCGTTCGGCCGATGGCCGAGTGGGCCGCAAGGCAATACCGGCAGTCATTGACCTCGGAAACGGTCAGGGCAATTTGTTCGCGAAACTTCGCCGAAAGATGGCCTTTCGAGAGGGCTCCCGAAAAATCGAGATATCCCTGAAGGACGGCCGGCGAGTTGGCCATCGTCCGCATAATGTTAGGTGCGAAGCCGAGCTTACTTTCCACGCCTTTCAATAAACGTTGGGCCTGGCCTGTGGCGGTCTCCGGATCGAGTGCAGTTAATCGTGTCATGGTTTGGGTTCTCCTTGTGTTGGTTTGGAAAATTTTTGCTTTCATTTTTCGTGGTATTACAATGACCATGCCACACTTTAAAAAATCATAACTTGCTGTTTTTATTAAAAACTTAATAAGTAACTAATTTATTATCACAACGAAAAATCGTTCTTCACGAAAACTCATTGCACATCAACGAAATTTCGTTTAAATTTTCAGCTATGACGACGACAAAGGGGGAATGCCAAGAACCCACCACACTGGATTCACTGAAATGCCTGTTGTTGGACATCGCCCAGCAACGTTCATTGAATGATTTGTTATGGCTGATTGTGCGACGGCTGGCGGATCGACCCACCGTGGTCCTGGCGCGAATCTGGCTGCTTAAACCCGGCGATATCTGCTCCACCTGCCGGTTAAGGGAGGAATGTCCGGATCAGACGCAGTGCCTCCACCTCGTAGCCAGTGCGGGCCGATCGGGTGTGGAAGATAAAACCGAATGGATGAACACCGACGGGTACTTTGCCCGGTTTCCGCTGGGGGTGTGTAAGGTGGGGCGGATTGGAAAGACCGGCGAGCAACTGGTTATCAACGAGATGGAAAACAATCTCGCCTGGATAGCAAGGCCCGACTGGGCCAGACAGGAAGGCATCCAGGGCTTTCACGGACAACCCATCATCTATAAAGGAGAAACCCTTGGCGTGCTGGCCGTCTTCGAACGGAAACCGGTCACCGATGAGGCCACGGTCTGGTTCCGGATGATTGCCGATCATGTAGCCGTCGCCATTGCCAACGCGCGGGCGTTCGAGGAAATCGAACGACTCAAAGCCCAACTGGAACTGGAAAACACATTCTTAAAAGAAGAAGTCCTGGAAGCGCAGAACTTCGGCGAGATTATCGGGCAAAGTCCGGCCATCGCCAACCTGGTTGAGCAAATCGAACTGGTGGCTCCCACCGATGCCACGGCGCTCATCTCCGGGGAGTCGGGAACGGGAAAAGAACTGGTCGCGCGGGAAATTCACCGCCGCAGTCAACGAAAGGAGCATCCGCTCGTGCGGGTCAACTGTGCCTCGATTCCCAAAGATCTCTATGAAAGCGAATTCTTCGGGCATGCCAAAGGTTCCTTTACCGGCGCCATGAAAGACCGGGCCGGGAGGTTTCAAGCGGCCGATGGCGGCACGCTGTTTCTGGATGAAGTGGGGGAAATCCCCCTGGAGATGCAAAGCAAACTCTTGCGCGTACTCCAGGAAGGAGAATACGAACGGGTAGGCGAGGAAACCACCAGAAAGGTCAACGTCCGCATTATCGCAGCTACCAACCGGAAGCTGGCCCAAGAGGTGGAAGCCAAAAGATTTCGTCAGGATCTCTATTACCGGTTGAATGTCTTTCCAATTGAAGTCGCTCCACTTCGCAATCGCAAGGAGGATATCCCGCTATTGGCCAGTATGTTCATGGCCAATGTCCGCAAAAAACTGAATTGCACAGTACGGGAATTAACCCAGGCCGAAGTGGTGAAATTGCAAAACTATCATTGGCCCGGCAACGTGCGGGAACTGCAGAACATCATCGAACGCGCGGTCATTTCGTCGCGATGCGGATCGGTCAAATTCGACCTGCCCGTGCCGCAAGCCAGCGGATCTTCACTCAAAACGCCCATCCAGAAAAATGGGGACAGCGCCGGCCAAATTCTGACCGAAGAGGACATTCGCCTTCAGGAAAAAGCGAACATCGAAGCCGCGTTGAACAAAACAGCCTGGAAAATCTACGGCACCGGCGGGGCAGCGGAACTCCTCGGCCTCAAACCCACCACCCTTCTTTCCCGCATCAAAAAAATGGGGATTGAGAAAGTAGGGTGAACAATTGACGATTAATCCCGGACATCTCTCTGTACGGAATAGTCCTTCATATTTGGGAACTCTTGGTCTCCTATTCCCCGAGTGTTATCATGACCCCAGAGGAAGGACATAGATGCCGAAACCTTTAGAAGTCAAACCACTTCCCAATTTCCGCCTGTGGCTTCGCTATGATGACGGCGTATCCGGAGAGGTCGACTTGTCCCACCTGGCAGGAAAGGGCGTTTTCAAGGCCTGGGATCAACCGGATTTTTACAGAGGAGTCCGAATTGGACCTCTCAGAGAAATTTCATGGAGCGATGAAATTGACCTATGCCCGGACTCTCTCTACATGAAACTGACGAAAAAAACACCTGAGGATATGTTTCCAAATCTGAAGACGGGCATGAATGCCTGAGATTTGCCGCTTTTATGGGATTGTCATCAAGATGTATTTTGATGATCACAATCCTCCCCACTTTCATGCCGAGTACGCAGGTGATGAAGCCCTCATAGATGTAAATACGTTGGCTGTGTTTTCAGGTCGATTGCCGGCACGCGCTCAAGCCCTTGTTTCCGAATGGGCCACACTTCATCGTGAGGAGCTTCTTTCTGATTGGCAAAAAGCGAAGAGCTTGGAACCTTTGGACAAAATCGAACCTCTTCCCTAATTAGGATCCCATGAAAAATGAGTGGAGGGGTGGAATGAATATTCCGGTCGTTAACCATCAGATTCCAGTGCACAGGATGTAAAAGTGACAGACGATACCTTAAGTGTCGACTTAGGGGATGGACGAACAATTTCGGTCCCATTGGTAGGGTTTCCACGACTTGTTCACGGGACACCAAAAGAACGAAACAATTGGAGATTGATTGGCAGAGGAGAGGGAATCCACTGGGAAGACCTCGATGAAGATATCAGTATTGAAGGCTTACTTGCAGGCCACGCCTCAGGGGAGAGTCAGGCCTCTTTCAAGAAATGGTTGGACAAGCGAAATTCTTCTCGAAAATGATTGCAG
>BQIW01000109.1 GCA_021604105.1 Nitrospirales bacterium
TGCTCGTCTCGCGTCATCGGTTCCTCCTCCCGTTATAGCCGATAGCCTTGATATAGCTATCGGTAATATAACACAAAAAAAGCGCAAGGCAAGCGCAGGGACAAGGAACATCTTTGGTTAGCTTAACAGCTATGGGTTTCGTCCCGGCGGCCGAGCTACTTTTGTTTCGGCAAAAGTAGCCAAAACCAGTGACGCCCTGTCTGGCCAGATCGGATTGAGCGGACGCGAACCTTCGGAGGGCGGGCCAACTCGCTCTGCTCAAACAAAGCCCGCCGGGGAATGAGAGCGTCCGCCCCAGGGCCAGTCAGCAGGTGTCAGAGAAAAGAAGGGGTAGGGTGCTCATGCCGACAAGAATGTTTTGGAATTATTTGGAAAATTTATAAGTGCATGTGTGGAATCAAGGAACAGGTTTTTACGCAGATCACCCATTTTGTCGGAGGGATTCCAAGTCGAGTTGAAGTTTGACCTTACCCTTGAAGGCGCGAAGACTTCGATAAGCCCCACTGGCAGCTACCAGTTCTAATCCGCGTCGAATAGTTGGCGTGATGCCTTCACCGGTGGCCTGGGTTACTCGAGTCAGAAGATCATTGGAAAGTTGTATGGTCAGTTTTTTGAGTTTTGGCGGCATGGGCTATCCTGAGTGAGAAGAGTTCGTATAGGGAACACAAAGAATGTATCATCCTTTTTGCCATATCTCCATATGGTGTTTGGCGAGCATTTCTTAAGGCTAAAGAAATTCAACTTTTTCACCGGAAGTCGGAAGACCGCATGAAATTTTCTGACCTGTTGGAGCACAAAATTTTCCTCGCCGGAATGATTGGTTGATGGAGGTTGCCGGATTTCGGCCAGGTTGCCGAGCTACTTTTGTTTCGGCAAAAGTAGCCAAAACCATTGAAGCCCAGCCTGGCCACATCAGAAAGGGCGAGCGCAAGCCTTCGGAAGGCAGCCCAACTTGCTAGGCTTGAACAAGGGCTGCCGATTGATGAGAGCGTTCGCCCTGGGTCAGTCAGCAGGAGTCAGGGAAAGGGTAGTGGGGTGTTTATGCCGACAAGAATGTTTGAGATTTATTTCGAATGCCTATGAGTAGATGTGTGCAATCAGGGAACTGGGGTTCGCACAAATCATTGGTCGTGTCGAAGGGATTTTAAGTCGAGCTCAAGTTTCAAAACCCACCAGGGGATGTGAGCGTCCGCCCATAGGGCCGAACAGCAGGCGTCGTTGAAAAGGTGGCGAGTCGTAGAGATTGGGGTGTACTCCATGGATTTATTTCATAATTTTTCTCAATTATTTCCCGAAGTGTTCGAGAACAATATCTCCTCCCTGGATTCCCTTTTAGTACAAAAACCAAAATTTCGCTGTCGCCTGGCAAAATCCGGCCTATGCGCAGGGTGTACTCACGCATGGCAGGCACCAATGTTCGAAAATTGACCGCCCAATGCGGCCTTTGTTAGTTTTCTGCTTACCCACCAAAGTCTTTTAACATTCCTATTCCCCTAGAACGAAGGGGAACAGCACCCAGAATGTCAGAAAACAGAAAGGCCCGAAAAATGAAGCGTCTTCCCTTCTTAGCTGTTCCCCGTTTTTATACGCTCTTCTTACCTTCTTCCTATCTCCTTCCCGGTTCCGGTTTCTCGACTTCACGATTTCCCGTTCTCGTCATCCTGCTCACACTGTCGATCAGCCTGTTGCTAGTGGGCTGTGTAGTGCAGCCAGCAGCGGTTGCTGGTCAGGACGCGGGGAATGCGAATGCCACGGCATCGCCCTATAACACGTCGGTCGGGCCGGTCTTCACATTGCCACCATGGACCGATGGGACAGGCTGGGATGAAGAGAGCTCCTACGCCACCATCCAGCTGGCAAACATTGACGGTGATTCTGCCGGCGCAGAGGAACTACTCGGGCGTGGCTACCATGGCATGATGGTGTATAAGTGGGACGCGACCCTGGGACTCTGGAACGAAGTCTCCACAAGCGGACCGTTCTCCAATTCGGGAGGTTGGAATCACCCGGAATACTACTCAACCATTCAAACAGCTGACATTGATGGCGACGGTAGCGCCGAACTGCTTGGCCGAGGAGTCTCCGGTATGTATACGTACAAATGGGACGGGACAAACTGGCAGGTTCTCAGAACAGACAGTCCAGCCTGGACTGATGCCGGTGGCTGGTCTGTCGCCAAATTCTACTCCACGATCCAGACCGCCGATATTGATGGTAACCCAGGTGATGAATTGCTGGCGCGTGGCATAAATGGCATGGAAACCTACAAATGGTCCGGTAGCGAATGGACGTTGCTCAAGTCGGCCGATCCATTCTGGGCGGATAGTAACGGTTGGGGTGAGGCTAAATTCTACTCTACGATCCAGACCGCCGATATCGATGGTGAACCAGGTGATGAACTGCTGGCTCGTGGCATAAATGGCATGGATACCTACAAGTGGTCGGGCAGCGAATGGAAACTCCTCAAGAGCGCCAGTCCGGGTTGGTCGGATGCGATTGGCTGGGAACATCCGCAGTTCTACTCAACCATTCAGATGGCCGACATCGACGGCGATGGAAAAGCGGAAATGCTTGGCCGTTCCGGAGCCGGCATGGAAACCTATAAGTGGAATGGCACCGCCTGGGATCAGGTCAAAACTGAGAATCCAGGCTGGTCGGATGAATTCGGTTGGGATCAGGTCAAATACTACGCAACCATCCAGACTGCCGATATTGATGGAGATAAAGCTGCCGAACTGCTCGGCCGGGTCGCGGGCGGCATGGAAACGTATAAGTGGGACTCTGACCATTGGGTCCGCCTCAACAGTGACAATCCGCAGCTGGCTGACAACTATTGGGACGAAGCGAAAAACTACACCACCATTCAAACCGGCGATGTCGATGGTGATACAAGGGCTGATCTGATCGCCCGCGGTCGCTACGGCATTCGCACCTGGTCTTATGACAAGGTCATTCCCAATGCCTGGGACAACCCGGTGGCCTTCGGCTTTCCTGCTTTTACCGCCGTTGAAGCGGACGCCTACGCCGCCATCAACAATTTTCTGACCGTCGGCACTGGGCAAACAATTCGCGATCAATACACCACTGACGCCAACACCCTGTCGAACTACCAAACCTGTCTGTTCACCGGTACCAATGACAATCAGTGGAACGACTGGACGCAGGTGCCGACCGATTCCTGCATGAAACTTGGTAACCAACATCCGATCTTAATACCCACAAATACGACCCTGGCCGCTTGGAACATCGTCGCCAAGCAGATCTACGATGAATTGGGGCTGGCACAGTCAGTCTCCGACTACTTCACCGGCTTGTCGACCCTCTATTCCGGTATCTTCACGGATGACCAGAATATCCTAACCTCCACCGCCAAGAAGCTCTACGGTGAGGATATGGCTGAGAAGAGCGTCGACGCCCTCTACCAGGAGGTCTTCCTGGCGCCGTTCGCGCTCTCGTCGCTCGGTGGCGATGTCTCAGCGGCTGTGGGCGGTGTCCTTGGCGCGCTGATTGGAGCTGGACTGGACACTGCCAGCAGCGATAGCTTCCAGGGCAAGTGGGCAGCTGCCCAGAAGAAGTTCAATGAACTCTCTGAAACGAACAAAGACTCAATCACCAACGGCCACGCCTTCGTTGCCAGCGACGCTAGCCTGCTGAACTACGTCGCGCAGCAAAAGGACTCGGGTGCCTGGGACCCATCAGACACCTGGGTGACGAGATCGACGAAGAGCGAGGGACGGAAACAGTTTGCCCTCTGGATCTATCAAACACTCTCGCCATCGATCTGGCAGCTTCAAATGATGTATTACACACATGAAGATTTCTGTACAGCTGGCGGATGGCCCGACACCATTCAGTACTATTTCGTTGATAAAAACGCAGACCATGACTGTGTCCGCGAAGTGGTCACGAATGACTTCTCTCGTAACGTTGCGCCGTCCAAACCGCTTGAGAAGATCATGAATTCAGTCTCTCCAGGTTGCACACCGATGCAGACCAATAGGGCGACCTGGGAATACGGAATCTGTAACCTCGGCGTTCCCAAAGAAGATTTCTTCCTCAACCGCGACGGCTGGAACTTCAAGACTTTCCCTCTCTGCGAAAGTCCGGAAGGCTGTGACGCGTTGTCGTCAGCAGTTGGGCCGGAAGTCGCGCCTGGCGATTCGGACAACACGATCAAATCGAATCATTAAGGCTCGGTAGGGGAATAGGACGGAATGGAAATAAACCAAGGCGGTCATGATGCTGCCTAGCAGGGGAGTGTAATGACAATTGAGTGGTGCCGGGTTTCGGCCCGGAAGCCGACGTTTTGCCTGATGCGTCTCTAGAAGCGGAACCTTTGTTGTGGTGGCAAAAGGCTCCAAAACCAGTGACACCCTGCCTGTCACACGGGATAGGGCGAACGCGGGTCTTCGGCGGGCAGCCCAACTCGCAAGGCTCAAACAAGGCCTGCCAGGGGATTAGAGCGTCCGCCCTGGGCCAGTCAGCAGGCGTCGTTGAGAAGGAAGTGGATGGTTGCAGGGAATGGGGAATTCTCCCTGATTTTTCAGAAAGATGGCTGCCTAGGGTGATCCCCTTGTTACTCATTTTATTCGAACGTGATTGTCATGAGTAAATCTCCGGGTAGCTCCTCACCTCGAAAAGCCTTTTCATTGAGTGCTTGAATCTCAATCGGCGGTGCTTTACACGAACCATCTTCCCACAAGCGTTTCGCAATGGGTGACCCGACTGCTGCGACCACACTGTCAAACACAAAATAGTTACGAACTTCGGTATTGGCTTCCATGACGGCCTTCAGGCCTTCGGCAATGACAGCCACGGAATCGCCGAAGGTGTGCCGGTTGTCAGGCTCATATCCGCAGTGGTGCGCCTCAAAGAGCCAGTCATGGACAATATATGCAGGTGCATACCCCCAAGGGGAATAGCCTTCAATACCCCACAAGAATCGGGGGATCGAGCCGCCGTCTGTGTACATAGGGCCCGGTCGGATTGACTGACCGTTTGCCCGGATCAGCATAAAGGGATGATCTTTGTTAGGGAGAAACAAAAAGTAGTCGTTCTTGACCCATCGGACATCGAGCGCACCGGCAAACTGACTCTCTTGAGTCTCGCGGTATGTTTGACTGGCACAGCCGGAGATCACGATGGTGATGAGAAAGAGGATTCCTATACGCATGCGAATCTCCTTGGCGAACGGTTGTGCGACCTACCTATGCGAATCTTCTGGAATAAGGGCGTGGAGAATTTTAGCCAACTGAGGAGTGAAGTCAAATGATTGGCGGTTACGAGTGTTGCCGGGTTTCGGCCCGGCAGCCGAGGTCCTTTTGTTTCGGCAAAAGGACCCAAAACCATTGACGCCCAGCCTGGCCAGGTCGGATAGGGCGGACGCGGGTCTTCGGAGGCGGCCCAACTCGCAGGGCTCAAACAAGGTCCGCTAAGTGATGAGAGCGTCCACCCTTGGCCAGTCAGCAAGCGTCAGGGAAAAGATGTAGGGTACTCAGGTCGACAAGAATTTGAATGTCTATTACCGACAACTCCTTGATGCGATCATTCAGGAAATCTCAGCAGACTCTGAATGCGACTTTTTTGTCGTATTTATTGGAGACAACAGCAACATTCGGTGGGGAAGTTTGCTCCATTAGAACTTGCTAAGCTATGAGCTCCTCTTCGGATTATCTCGCGATGTTTAACTCAACCCCCTGGGAATTACAGGCAACTACTTCTCCCCTTCTTAGCGCTCCCTGTATCCGCAAGAAATAAAACGATTCGCACACGACCGCTTCCATTGACTCATGTATGACTTTATTGGGGAGGGGTGGTAGGATTTGAGGCCGTTAACTAGTGCAAGAAATAGTGCTAGTTCCACTTTTCGTTTGATAAAGGGGCTGGTTTGTATCTTTGAGCAGGTATCCTGGTGTCTTCTTCCAATTTTCAAACTAAAATACTTCGCCGCAGGACCTCGCCAGAGGAGTATCGGGTATATCGGGCTGGCCTTGAATGGGACTTAACAGACCCCATAGTTATTGAGAAGCGGGAGGATCTAAAGTCTGAGTACCGGTGGCATGATCGGCTGGAGCCCTACCATCATCAAGTCACAAATCTTATCACCTTCTGCCGCCGTCTGCCGGTTACGCTGCTAGCGGATGATGTTGGTCTCGGCAAAACGATCAGCGCCGGATTAATTATCAGTGAGCTGATCTCTCGCTCGCGTCTTTCAAAAATTCTCATCGTTTGCCCCAAGCTGCTTGGTCCGCAGTGGCAGGAAGAGCTGCTTGCGAAGTTCGATATCCCGTCAGAGATTGCGATCGGAAGAAACCTGGTCGAGGCTGATCCCCAGGAAACCGGTGCTATCATAACGACCTATCAATCGGCGCGATTACATCTCGATTCAATCCCGCAGGATCGGTTCCAGATGTTAGTGCTGGATGAGGCGCACAAATTGCGAAACCTTTATGGCGTTGAAAATCCACCTCAGGTAGCTCAGCGTTTCCGAAAGGCATTGGAGGAGCGTCGATTCCGCTTTGTGCTCATGCTGACTGCGACGCCAATTCAGAACCGCCTGTGGGATCTATATTCGCTGGTTGACTTGCTGACCGTCGCTCGTGGTCACCAAAACCCTTTTGGAAGCGAGGGAACGTTTGCTCGAAAGTTCATCGCTGACAACCGAGAACAGGCACGTCAGTTGAAACAGGAAGCGCGTGACGAATTTCGTTCAATCGTCTATGGCTATATGTCGAGGGTAAGACGCGGCGATGCTAGGCTATATTTTCCCGAACGGGTCGTGCAGATGCACAAGGTCGAACCGACGATGGCAGAGCTGCAGTTGATCAAAGCTATCGCCAAGCCAATTCAGAGTCTGAATCGTTTAGTGCAGATCTCGATACTGCAAGCTTTGACCAGTAGCCCCGATGCCTTGATGGCGCAGTTGAACAACATGGAAAGGAAGGGCACAGTTCCTGTCGAGCTAGTGGCGTCAGTTCGAGCCATCGTCACCCGAATGCCTACCAGCGCCAAGCTTCATGGGCTCGGCGGGCTGATCGACAGATTAAAACGAGAAAATCCTGAACGCTGGAGGCTAGTCGTGTTCACAGGAAGACTGGAAACCCAGACCACCATACAGGCCTTTCTGGAAAAACATGGACTTAAGGTTGGGATCATCAACGGCATGTCCGGTCCGCGAAATCAGGAGACCATTGGGCGCTTCCGAAAGAACCCGCCTGATTATCACGTCATCGTGTCTACCGAAGCTGGTTCCGAGGGTATCAACCTCCAAGTTGCCAATGTTCTGGTCAACTACGACCTGCCCTGGAACCCAATGATCGTCGAGCAGCGTATCGGGCGTGTACAACGGTTAGCGTCTGAACATGCAAAGGTCGGTGTTTTCAATATCATGCTGCGCGGCACCTTTGAGGAGTACATTGTAGGACGCCTGATGGAAAAGCTTCAGATGGCGTCCCACGCCATCGGCGATATTGAAGCACTGCTCGAAGCATCAGGAATCAGTGGAGAGGATGAAAGTGGGAGGACCGGCTTTGATGAAAAAATACGTCAGCTCGTCATCGCGGCGCTCGCGGGAAAAGACGTGGAGACAGCAACACTCCTGGCGGAGGAAAGTATTGCCAATGCAAAGAATGAGTTGGAGCGCGAAGAAGCGACCATCAATTCAATGCTCGGCGGAATGGATGGAGCTGAATATGTCGGACCTCGCGCCCCCATTCTGCCAGGCGTCGTGCGATCCATGCAGCCAGACGATTTTACTTTGGCGGCTTTTAAAAGTTTGGGTGTGCGCGTCACCCCGCAACAGCACAACCTATATCTAGCGGAAGAAAACGGGGGACGCGAACACATACGTTTTGAGGAAAATGTCGATGTTAGCGTAAGGAGTACGTTATATGCTCCGGGTACTACCGCCTTCCTCCGGTTAGTTGCTCGGGTTATTGCGACTGGTATTTATGATGTCGAAGACCTAGACCAAAACCCCGCCGAAAAAAGCGAGGAACTAATACGCCGATGGGTAACGACATTCGATGGGGCACCTAAGAGAGTAGAGGTTGAAGAGGTACTCCGTTGTTTCGAAGGGAAGGCGGTAGTCAGGGTACGCGCTACGGTTGCGCATGACAGCTATGAACGCCTTCTTGAGGTTTCCTGTTCACCAGTTGAGCACCATTCGGAGGTAATTGGAAAAGGGTTGGGACCCTTGCCATACACAATTGAGAATCCTGTCACTCTTGGAATAAATATTAACAGGCTGGCAGACGCTGCCCAATTGGATGGTGCAATCTCCGAATTCTCTCGCTTCTACCTGGAAAGACGGGCGCAGGAGATGCAATTTGTTGGTGGAGATGAACGAAAAAAAAAGAAATTGGGGGATGAGTTCACGCCCCGCCTTGAAATGACGCTGGTCGCGCTCGACGGAAAGCTATACCGACAGCTAAAAATGAAGGCGCAATACAGTTTTGATACTGAATTCGAGTATTCCAGCATCTTAAGTGTCATACCGCATTCGGGAGAGTTGGTGGATGCTCCAGAATTTAGTCTCTGCGCTCGATCAGAAAGAACTGTTCCTAAAACATGCCTCAGGCAATGTCAAATTACGGGAGATTGGGTGTTGCAGCACCTCCTCGTTCGATCAGAGATAAGCGCAAGGCTCGCGCTACCAGAGCATACCGTTTTATGCAGCCTGAGTGGCAAGCGCATTCTCACGGACGAGGCTGAGATGTCAGCAGTGAGTGGACGTATGGTTGCAACCGCCTTCCTGAAAACTTCGTCTGTAAGCGGGAAGAGGGCAGAGCCTGATTATTTTGGTCAGTGCGAATTTACTGAGGCGGATGCTCTTATTGCCGAACTTGCCACTAGTGAGGTGTCTGGTAAGCGATATATCGCGAGTGAACAGTTGCGCTCGGCGGTCTCTGGAAAAATGGGGCACAAGTCAGAATTCGTGACCTGTTACGATACGAGACAGCCTCTCTTGCGGTCAGAGGCCGAACAATGCGGAGTAACGGGAAAATACGTCAGACCGGGGATTCTGGAGCAATGCGCGATTACGAAGAGTCGCGTCCTGCCTATGGAGCTTGAGCGTTGTGCTGCAACCGGAAAGCGAGCGTTAAAAAGATTGTTCGTTAAAAGCAGCTTATCTGAAGCGCAAATTCTAGAAGAGGTTGCTGTGCGATCGATAACGGGAAAATTCTGTGCCCCAATCGAGGCCAAACAATGTCTTTGGAGCGGTCTAAAATTTCATCCAGACGATCTTCGCGTCTGTAGACTCACCGGTCTTCCGATCCACTTGGAATATGCAACGGCGGACAGCAATCCCTGCCTCCAGCCGCTTTTTGACCTGATTAATGGTACCAGAAGAACCATCGACGAGCCACAACTCTGGAACGCCGTGTCGACCCATGTCGCCACGACGCTTGGAAAGGGACAGTGCCGAGTAGAGGCTGCGATTATTTCGCCGGACAGGCGGAATCTCGCAGTTTCCGTGGAAGTCCGGACTCTGCTTGGATTTCGGTTGCGACAAGCTGCTTTAGTATATTCTATCGGTGACAATTCTGTTGTTGGTCGGGTGACTCAGGGGCGACGTACTTCTGAGGGATGGATAGAGATGAAACGTTAAATACTGAAACAGTCCTAGGGGACAGAAAATGGTGAAAATTTTTTGGGTATGTGGATGGGGCCAGGTTTGATATAAATCTGAATTGTAGCCGTGACGCGAAACATGTCTGGCGATTAGCAGCACTGCCAGCGACAAGGTCGCGCTTCAAGGAATTTTCTCTGAAGTGCGTGATTGCTGCCGTAGCGTTTCGACTGCTGTAGCAATAGCGGCTGAGTCCGGAGCCTTTTCTCCCCATTCCTGCCAGAAGTTTCTGGTCTGGCTCAGCGGCTCTATGGCGGGAAATTTTAACTTGATTCTTGCCGGCAGAAGGATCGCGTCGCCCAGTAACAAGGCTTCGCCGGTGTCGAGCAGCGGCAAACCATCGAGGACACCCGCCAGCGAATCAGGCATGAGGCGACGTACGACATTTTGGTCCTGATCATTGGTCAAACGTAGGATGAGGAAATTGTTACACTGACTGAGAATGGTTCGGCTCACGTCCGAGGGGCGCTGGCTCACCACAAGGAGAGATACTCCGTATTTTCGGCCTTCTTTAGCTATGCGTTCGAACGAGTAGAGGGCCTGCTTTTCAATTGCATCAGCGTCTTCACGGACCGGTAAGTAAAGATGAGCTTCATCGCACACGAAGACAAAGGGTGTCCGTTTTTCAGGCTGCATCCAAAATTGGACATCATACAGCAATCGTGCAAATACACCTGTAACGACGGGGAGCACGTCCGATGGAACCTCGGAGAAGTCCACTACTTTTATGCCGTGCTTGCCCTCGCCAGCAGCAAGTAGCTTTGCGATTTGCTGAGCAAGCCAGTCATACTTGAGGGCAGAGCCGGGTGGCTTGAACATGAAACCGTACCTACGATCTTCCGCCTTTGCTTCTAGGCGAGAGAGAAAGCGTGTAAGCCGTCCTTCCCATTCACCCTTTACCTCCTTATTGTTTGCTCCTATACCCTTCGTCGTATCATCGTGATTGAGCTTCACAAGTAGATCCAACAACTTATACGGAATCGGCGAATCGACTGTGAAGGTTGCCTTCACGTCCTGCTTCTTCTCTGCGATGAGCGTCTTTTCTTTTAACTCTCGTACGTGCAATGTAAATCTGGATGCCTGATTTGGTGCGTTTTGGTCGCTGCGGTCTAAGATCATCGAGAGCATCTCTTCTCGATTCAGGAGCCAGTAGGGCAGGAAAAGTGCGTTTTCCGGTGCCTTGACGAGGTCGCCGGGACCTGCGATCTTGAACGCGGCCGCAATAGGCATTGGCACTTTGCCATCCTCCTGGGCGGACGGGTTTGCCAGCGAGGCGTATTCTCCGTGCATGTCGAACACGACGATATTCGCGTGCTTTCTGGCGTGAGCACGCTCCAAAATCAACGAAACCGCGCAGCTCTTGCCCGAACCGGTACTCCCGAGGATTGCCGCATGCCTCTGGAAGAAACGATCGCCGTTAGCAATCGCGACAGCTGAACGGTCGATGACGAAGTGTCCGAGTTCGAGTCGTTGCTTCTCATCCAATTTCTTGCCCATTAACCCCATGAATCGCTGAAGGTTCGGGCCTTCAATGAGAAAACAATCGCGATCGATTTGCGGGAACGAATCAGCGCCACGCTTGAACCGATTGTGAACGGTGCCCTCAATAGTGCGGTAGGTGCCGAGCAAGATGACTCGTAGCGCGTCGTCAGGTATGACTTCCACTGCGAGCATCGTAGGTGCCATAGGATCAGGTTGCGATGTCTGTTCCTGTAGTTGGCGGGTCACACGCTCCGTCATTCCAATCAGAAACTCCTGTGCAGTCGACCCCTGAATTGCGACGAGGCTTCCGACCGAAGCACGCGGTAAGAGTGCAGCGTTTTCTACCGCGATGAGTACACGGCTCGTGTCCACGGAGGCGACCTTGCCAAGTTTGTTCGACGCCTCGAACGTCAGTATGGGTTCGTCACTCATGTCAATAACTCCTTCGCCAGAACGCCAAGATCCCACAAATCATGACTGAGGTGCTCGAATTGGTGTCCGTTTGTTAGTATTGCGACTCCAGACGATTTGGGCGGCTTCGAGAGGCAAACACAGCGGGGCGATTCCTTCGCCAGCTTCTCGACCTTCGGGCTCATCGATCGGTTTAAAATCAATGTGGGCGTGCCATCTTGAATTTGTTTCATAAGGTGTGTTTGCAGGTGATCGTCATTGAACCCATACCCAACCACCAGCAGACGAGTGCATTTTTTGATGTAGTCGTTGGCCAATTCGCGGTGCTTGTCGAAGGGCGAGTTATAGCCCGCTCGGTACTTATTGATGCCAGGCGTGATGATGAGCCGTTCCGCGTCCAGATCCAAACTGCAACGCCGCGCGTCATTGCCGAATTGGTACCAGTCAAAGCTTCCATGCGGTTTTAGAACAATCGCACGCGGAAAGTGGTCGAGAACGGTAATCTTAGTGCGCGATGTGATGCCCCGGCATGATCCCATGCAACTTCGAGCATGGTCGAAAGCGCCTGCATATTGTCCGACAGCGGTGGTGTCCACATGAAATCCTGCCATTTCGCAGGCAACCTCAATCAGTCGGTCGTAGTTGGGAGTCAGAATTGGCAATCCAGTCGGAGGTTTCAATACTTTGTCCAGGAATGTTGTCAGGCGAAGTGTGCGCTCTCCTCGAAGCACCGCGCTCATGACTTTGCGTTCCTCCGGCATCAGCAGTTCGCAGGTTTTTTGTGCGATCCAAACTTCAAGTGCATCGGATGGCGGTTGTTTGAGCAGTGCCGTTTCCAATCCTTCACCGGCATCCAGCCTAGTCATGATCCGGTCCCACAATGTCTTTTCGGGTTCTTTCAGTACGCCTGCTTCATTCCTGAGATATGTTGCAAGCGCCTTCATTCCCGGAATCTCTTCAGCTTCGGACAGGCCGGACCCAATTACCAATACGAGACCATCGGTGAATTGCTCTTGGACAAATTTCAATAGCGCGTCAAAATCCATCTTCATACTCAATGTCAAGTCCGGCTCATTACTTACTATTTGCCGACTTCCACCTTCCAAGCATTGACGAGGCCAGTCAGGATATCGGATTCCAAAGAACTACCGGGCCCGTCCAAACGCTCTGGAATGGGCGTGTGGGGATTCTTAGTCAACTGAATAAATATGTCAACTTATTGGATGTCTTTGACTGGGTCTTTTGACCCGTCCTCTTGGTCATGAAGAATTGAGGGAATCCTTGAGGCGAAATTTGGAGGTCTTGCAAGAGAGATCCCGAAAGGTTCGTATCTTATGGTCGACGCCTGCCGTCTGGCCTTTTGGAGGGACGCTCTCATCCACTGGCGGGCCTTGTTTGGGCCTTGCGAGTTGTCCGCCTTCCACAGGCTGGCGTCCGTCCCCTCTCATGAGGTCAGACAGGGCGTCAATGGTTTTAGGACCTTTTGCCGATACAAAAGGTCCTCGTCTGCCGGGGCGAAACCCGGCACCACAGAACATCATGTTGATAGGAGAGTTGGGGATTCGGCCATCAATCCTTTCATTCCCAATTCCTTCGACGGGGGAGCCAGTGATTGGGTATGATCCCCAAAAATCCATCTCGATTATTCCTGGGCATGCGGTAAAGAATTTGGAGTTGTACTGGGCCTAAGAAATAGTTTGAGATGTCAAAGAGGCAATGGTGCTGCTGGAGACCAGATGGTTGGACGCGCAAGATGAGAGCCATAGGATATCCTGGGCACGCCGCTTAGCTCACGTTGTCCGGGGAGCAGTTGTGAAAACAGGTTCGTTGATGCAGATGCCATTGACCACCAGTACAATTCGGCGATTGACGTCGGCTTTGCTTAGTAAAGGGGCACGGGAGTTGGCGGAGGCGGATCCTGATCTTGGCGTTGTCCTGGATCGACTGGGGGAACCGCCGATGTGGGGGCGGGAACCAGGATTTCCTGCTCTCATTCAGATTATCCTTGAGCAGCAGGTGTCGCTGGCGGCCGCGCGCACGATGTACCGTCGGCTTTCCGGTCATCTGGGTGCGATGACACCGGAAGCCGTCTATGCCATCCAGGTCAACGGATTGAGGGATGTCGGACTGACGAGGCAGAAAGCCGGTTATTGTTTTGGTCTGGCCGCGCGCATACTCGACGGGAGTCTTGATCTTAGTTCGGTGGCCAACGGTCCGGATGATCGGGGGCGTCAGATCTTATTGGCGGTTCCAGGGCTCGGGGCCTGGAGCGTGGACATCTATTACTTGAGGGCGCTCCGCCGTCCCGATGTCTGGCCTCAAGGGGATCTGGCGCTGGCCGTCGCGCTCCGTGACGTGAAACACCTGACGGCTCTCCCGACGAGAGATGAGCAGCGCCTTCTGTCCAGCGACTGGGCTCCCTGGCGATCGGTTGCAGCGCGAATCTTGTGGGCGCATTACCTTGCTGCGCGAGGTCAGTACGTGCATCGGCCGTGTAACACCGTGATGCCAGGCCAACCCCCGCTGCACTCGTGAGGCTGTTCGTCCAGGTTTGGTGCCCCAGGAACATCTTTATTTCGTAGGCACATGAACAGCACTTTATTGCTCAGGAGATCAACGCCTTCCTTTCCGCATTAGGGTTTGAGGTCTTCTTTGACGGTCTGGTTTTTTTCTAAGATAACTTTTTCGGGTCGGGATTGGTGGTGTCAGTTATTCCATATATAAGACTTCTGACACCCTTCAAGAACCAATCCCCTGTGTTACAAGGAGGTCCCCAAATCATTCAAGAGCATTTTCAGGAGGTCTGATGCACCTGCGGCGGGATTCGTAAAGCTGAAGGAGGCAGGATACGTTTTGGACTTATCGCCCCTTGTCACCTGTATCAGGACTTTCACACCTGAAGAGGGAAGAATCGAGAGATTGGTGGCCACAGACATACCCGTGACCATGGGGACATTCTTCGCACCCTTCTCGAGAGAGGTGGCGATGTCATTGAGTGCTGCATCCACGCTGTTTTTGGCATATTCAAGTATCTTCCCGTTCACGTTCAGGCCGATATTTTTTTCAGGCAGTCGGGCAATCCATTGGGGAACGTGCTTTTTAATGTCATGCAGTTGATTGACTGTCCCACTCGTCAATATGGTTATGGTTTTAATCTTGAAGCCATAACGAGACACGGTGTGAGTCTTATTCTTTAATGCCCAATTGACGAGGGCCGTGACATCGGCGGCTAGGGTTGCTTTGGTGCTCTTGCTAAACCGCTTGCGAAACGCGCTCAGGGTTCGCAGGTAAGGCGCGACTTCTTTTGTCGCTTCCGCACGAATGTACACAGTTTTCGTAAAGGGCCATTTCCCATAGGTTTTTTTCTTCGGTAATTTCTTGATCCTCGCGTTGATCGTCTTGATCACTTTGTTGCATATCGCTACGAGCAAGGCTTTTACGCCATTGAGACTTATTTCATGCCCCTTCAAGGCATTCAGGGCTGTCGTGGTTAATTGTCGTGCATTGTTCAGGGCATCCCGGGCTTGATTGCTTACCTTTTGTATCTCACCACGCAAGGCCGTGCGGAATTCGTGCGGGATCGTTAAGTCGATTGTTGCAGTCAACGGTCCACCGGTGGCAGGCAAAATGGCCGTGAGTTTCCGTATCGTCACCCCATGAAGCACTGCCCCCTTGATTTGAGTGGTCGTCAGGGTGAGCCCACTCTTTGAAAAGGCTATCGATCCTCCTGCGGTGAATGGCCGGTTACCTCCATAGTTCCATGTGATATCACCCCCAATAGACATAGTGGTTTTCGATATCGTCCATGTTCCGGTGAGCGAACACTTCGGGGTGAGGTTAAACGTGAGTTTGGTGAAGAAGCCCTTTTTGTCGACAATCGT
>BQIW01000110.1 GCA_021604105.1 Nitrospirales bacterium
AAACTTCGCCTTCCCCGTATCGCCCATCACTTTCGTCAAGGCCGACGTCAGGGTCGTCTTCCCATGGTCAACGTGCCCGATCGTCCCCACATTGACATGCGGCTTCTTCCGCTCAAATTTCGCCTTCGCCATGCCCTACCTCCTCTTGAAATCCTTGCCTTACCGAATTGAAAAATATACCAGAGGAATACTATTCCCCTTGATTCTTTTTTATAATTTGCTGAGCCATGAGTTTTGGGACAACCTCATAAGACTCAAATTCCATACTATAAGTAGCCCGCCCCTGAGTCTTGGAACGTAAATCCGTGGAATATCCAAACATTTCACTCAATGGGACCGCAGCATCAACAATTTGAGAATTTCCTCTTGCCCGCATTCCATGAATTTTTCCACGTCGACTATTTAAATCACCTATCACATCTCCCATAAAATCCTGTGGGACCAGAACCTCTACTTTCATTACCGGCTCCAACAAAACCAAATCAGCTTTTTGGCAGGCACTGACCAATGCCATTGACCCAGCAATTTTAAAGGCCATCTCACTTGAGTCCACTTCATGAAAAGAACCGTCGAACAATGTGACACGAAGATCCCGCAATGGATATCCAGCAAGAATCCCACTCTCCATTCGCTCTCGTATTCCTTTTTCTACTGGAGCGATATATTCCCTGGGGACGGTTCCCCCAACAATTTTATTTACGAATTCTAATCCCACACCAGACTCCGCGGGCTCCACCCTCAGCCACACATGGCCGTATTGACCACGACCACCGGTCTGTTTTACATATTTCCCTTCAGCCTCCGCTTTCCCCTTGATAGTCTCACGGTAGGCTACCTGAGGTTTCCCCACATTCGCCTGCACTTTAAATTCACGAAGAAGACGATCAACAATGATCTCAAGATGCAATTCACCCATACCGGATATGATCGTTTGCCCCGTCTCCTCATCTGATTTTACCTGGAAGGAAGGATCCTCCTGAGCAAGCTTCTCCAAAGAATATCCCAACTTGTCCATATCCTGCTTGGTCTTTGGCTCAACAGCCAAAGAAATAACGGGCTCAGGGAACTTTATAACTTCCAGCAAAATTTGATGCTTCTCATCACAAAGAGTGTCACCAGTTCGAGTATCCTTCAGACCCACAGCCGCCGCAATATCACCAGCAGAAACCACTTCGATCTCTTCTCGCTTATTGGCATGCATTTTTAATAAGCGCCCTATTCGCTCCTTTTTCCCCTTTGCAACGTTATACACATAGGATCCGGCGGATAATTTCCCTGAATACACCCTAAAATACGTCAATTGGCCAGAAAAAGGATCAGACATAATTTTGAAAGCCAATGCCGCAAATGGCTCACCATTCTCTGGCTTTCTGGCTATCTCTCCATCGGTTTGAGGATCGATACCAACAACGGGCGGAAGGTCAACTGGAGAAGGAAGATAATCAACCACACCATCGAGCAGCGGCTGAACACCTTTATTCTTAAATGCCGATCCGCAAAAAACTGGATTAATCTTCAACCCTAATGTCCCTGCCCGTATTACCCGCTTGACTTCATCTACGGCAAGGACCTCACCAGCCAAATACCGCTCCATCACCCCTTCATCAAACTCAACAACCGAATCCAATAATTTCTCGCGATATTCTCTCGCCAACGCTAAATAGTCCTCAGGAATATCTTGAATTGAATAAGCAGCACCAAGGGTCTCATCATCAAAAACCAGCGCCTTCATAAGCAGTAGGTCAATTACCCCCCGAAATCCATCCTCTTTTCCGAATGGTAATTGTACGGGAACCGGCTTGGCCCCCAGTCGATCGATTAATGACTTAACACTTGCAAAAAAATCTGCGCCCACTCGATCCATTTTATTCATAAACACGATTCGAGGAACTTGATATTTATCTGCCTGTCGCCATACCGTCTCCGATTGAGGTTCCACCCCCTGAACCGAATCAAAAACTGCCACAGCCCCATCAAGCACTCGAAGCGACCGCTCGACCTCAATGGTGAAATCCACATGACCCGGAGTATCGATTATGTTAATCCGATAATCCTTCCAGAAACAGGTTGTGGCGGCGGAGGTAATCGTAATTCCCCTCTCCCGCTCCTGCTCCATCCAATCCATCGTCGCCGCACCTTCATGGACTTCACCGATTTTATGCGAAACACCAGTATAATAGAGAACCCGCTCGGTAGTGGTAGTCTTACCGGCATCAATATGGGCCATGATCCCAATGTTTCGAGTTCGGCTTAAAATAAAATCTGTGGACACAAATTCCTCACACTAATTGTCGACAAGGGAAACGCTCATTCACAAAAAAAGAGAACCATCCTTCTTCAATTCAGGTAATGACAACCCTTCCCACAACACCAACAGATAATATCTACCACCGGTAATGAGCGAAAGCCCTATTGGCTTCAGCCATCCGATGCGTTTCATCCCGCTTCTTTACCGCCGAACCATTATTATTTGCAGCATCCATTAGTTCCGCCGCTAACTTCTCTCTCATACTCCTACCACTCCGAGCTAACGCACTTTGCTTAATCCACCTCAACGCTAAAGCCACCTGGCGCACAGGACGGATTTCGACAGGTACCTGATAAGACGCCCCTCCAACTCTTCTTGATTTCACTTCTACCATTGGCTTCACGTTCCCCAGTGCTGCATGGAAGACTTTAAGCGGCTCATCTCCCGTCTTATCCCTGACAATATCAAACGCCCCATAACAAACCCTTTCAGCCGTACTCTTCTTTCCGTCCTGTAGAAGAATATTCAAAAACCTTCCAACAACCTGGTCTTTATACCTGGCATCCTGAACAACCTTTTGACGAAGTACGAGTGGCCTACGTGGCATTTTTTCCCCTAAAGAATTAACGAGTTTTAAATTAAATAAGCGAAGGTAAAAGCGCGGGACCTAATTACTTGGGGCGCTTTGCACCATACTTTGATCGCCCCTGCTTCCTGTTTGCAACCCCAACGGCATCCAATGCCCCACGAATCATATGATATCTGACACCAGGAAGATCTTTCACCCTACCACCCCGTACCAAAACTATAGAATGCTCCTGAAGATTATGACCCATACCCGGGATATATGCCGTCACCTCAAGACCTGTCGTCAATCTCACCCTTGCTACTTTCCTCAATGCAGAGTTTGGCTTCTTAGGAGTTGTAGTATATACCCGAAGACATACCCCCCTTCGTTGAGGGCATCGATTTAACGCCGAACTTTTGCTTTTTGCTTTTATTGCCTTACGGCCGACACGTATTAGTTGGTTAACTGTAGGCATATAATTTCCAATTACAATTTCTCTTTACGAACATTTAATAATATAAATTTTATTGAGGCGAACCGGGTGATCTTATAGATTCATTTCTATTATGTCAAGATGCCTTTTCATATAAGGGTTTCATTTAATTTTATTTTTCACTTGACGAATGAACTTCATTTAACCCTGACTGATCCTCGGAAGATAGAGATGTGCCCTCTTCCGCCCACTTTGGCACAAAAGTTTCGCGATACTCACCCCAACCTGTCCCGGCAGGAATCAACCTGCCGACGATTACATTCTCTTTTAATCCACGGAGATCATCTGTACGCCCATTAATAGCTGCCTCCGTAAGAACTCGGGTTGTCTCCTGGAAGGAGGCCCCAGAAATAAAACTGTCAGTACTAAGCGAGGCCTTCGTGATTCCCAATAAGACCGGCTTACCAAGCGCTGGCTGCCCACCCTCGGAAATGACCCTCTCATTCTCATCATCAAAAACAGACTTATTGACCTGAGTTCCTGGCAAGAAAGCACTATCGCCGGCATCTTCGATTCTCACCTTTTTCAACATTTGCCGAGTGATGACCTCAATGTGCTTATCGTTTATCACGACTCCCTGAAGACGATAAACCTCTTGCACCTCATCAACCAAGTACTTTTGCAACTCCCTTGGTCCCAAGACGCTTAAAATATCATGTGGATTAGCAGACCCATCCATTAATGGTTCACCTGCTCTTACCCAATCACCCTCATGAACATTTACATGTCGGCCACGCGGAATAAAATATTCCTTCACATCACCTATCTTGTTATCCACAACAACCTTACGTAAGCCTTTCACAAAACCACCAAAAGATACCTCTCCATCAATTTCGGTGACAACCGCATGTTCCTTCGGTTTTCTCGCCTCAAACAATTCGGCCACCCGAGGCAAGCCTCCCGTAATATCTTTTGTCTTAGTTGTTTCTCTAGGAATTTTGGCCAACACATCTCCAGGGTAAACCGTCGATCCTTTTTCCACAAAAATATGAGCTCCCACCGGCAAAAGGTATCGCGCGGGAGATCCTGAAGAAAGCTTGGCGGTCTTTCCCGATTCGTCCTTCACAGACAGTCGCGGACGCAAATTGGTCCCTGCCTGCTCGATGACTACCCGGCGGGATAAACCAGTGATTTCATCCACCTCTTCCTTCATGGTGACTCCTTCGGCAATATCACCGAAAGCCACCCTTCCACCTACTTCAGTCAGGATGGTGAGCGAATACGGATCCCACTCCACAAACTTCTGCCCTACTTCAACCCTTCCTCCATCTGGGACTTTTATCTTTCCTCCATACACCACTGGATACTTTTCCCGTTCACGGCCAGTCTCATCAATTACCGCAACCTTGCCATTGCGTACCATGACAACCCAATCCCCTTGTCGAGTCTTAACCGCCATACTGGGATTATAAAAATCCGCATTTTTCTTTGCGTCAAAACTTAAAAATTTAATCGTGCCATCATGCTTGGACGACAGGACAGTTTGCTCCACAACCTTACTGGCCGTGCCACCAATATGGAACGTCCGCATGGTCAACTGAGTCCCTGGCTCACCAATAGACTGAGCCGCAATGACCCCGACAGGCTCACCCTTTTCTACTAGCCGGCCACGTGCCAAATCTCTTCCATAGCATTTGGCACATACCCCCCATCGAGATTGGCATGTGAGAACGGAACGAATTTTTACGTGATCTATTCCCGCCTCAACAATTGTTTTACAAAGTTCTTCCTCTAATTCTTCATGAGCTTTAACAATGACATCCTGCGTGACAGGATCGAGCACATCTTCTGCCGTTAACCGACCAAGAATGCGTTCATCCAGAGGTTGAATGACTTCTCCTCCCTCTACTAACGCAGAGACTATAATGCCATCCGTTGTGAAGCAATCAGGCTCACTGATAATCACATCCTGAGCCGCATCTACAAGGCGCCTCGTGAGGTACCCTGAATTGGCTGTCTTGAGTGCTGTATCAGCCAACCCCTTCCGTGCTCCATGAGTCGAAATAAAATACTGTAAAACCGTGAGGCCCTCTCGGAAATTAGCGGTAATAGGGGTTTCAATAATTTCTCCTGAAGGCTTGGCCATAAGACCACGCATTCCTCCCAATTGCCGAATCTGCTGCGAACTTCCTCTGGCACCGGAATCCGCCATCATAAAGATGGGATTAAGACCTTCTGCTGCTCCACGCCCGCCCCCTTCTTTAATTTCCTTCATCATTTCAATGGCAACTTCTTCGCCAACATGAGCCCAAATGTCGATAACCTTGTTGTATCGCTCCCCATTCGTAATCAAGCCTTCACTGTATTGCTCTTGAACTTGAGAAACATCCCCCTTTGCCCGCTCGATCAATTCCTTTTTGCGAGACGGAATATGCATGTTATCGATACAAATGGAAACACCTGCTTTGGTGGCATGGGAGAAACCTAAATCTTTTAATTGATCAAGCATGACGACGACCTCATGTAGACCGGCTCGACGATACACACGATCAATCAGTTTCGTCAGCTCTTTTTTCGTCATTAGCTGATTTACATGTGAAAAAGGCATGCTGGCTGGCAAAACCTCAGAAAGAATCACTCGTCCAACCGTCGTATCAATCATATCTTCAGCAATTCGTACTTTTATCCTCGCCTGCTCTTCCACTTCCTGCGAATCATAGGCAATTCGAACTTCATCCGTAGACGAAAAGACCTTCCCCTCTCCACGGGCACCATCACGATCCTTGGTCAACCAATAACACCCTAAGACCATATCCTGAGATGGAATAGATAAAGGTCGGCCATTGGCAGGTGAAAGAACATTATTTGCCGCCATCATTAATACCCGAGCCTCAATTTGGGCTTCCACTGAAAGCGGAACATGCACAGCCATTTGATCCCCATCAAAGTCCGCATTAAAAGCTGCACAGACCAACGGATGGAGACGAATAGCCTTCCCTTCTACCAAAATAGGATCAAAAGCCTGAATTCCCAGACGATGAAGAGTTGGAGCACGATTCAACATAACCGGATGCTCTCGAATAACTTCATCAAGAACATCCCAGACTTCTGGTCGTTCCTTCTCAACCAAACGCTTAGCGCTTTTGATTGTGGTTGCGGCTCCACGCTCTTCCAGTTTATGAAAGATAAACGGCTTAAATAATTCTAAAGCCATTTTCTTGGGCAATCCGCATTGGTTAAGCCGTAATTCTGGACCGACCACAATAACTGAACGCCCAGAGTAATCGACCCGCTTACCAAGGAGATTCTGTCTGAATCGTCCCTGTTTCCCTTTGAGCATATCGCTCAAAGACTTCAGAGGCCGTTTATTGGCACCACGGATGACCCGGCCACGACGCCCATTATCAAACAACGCGTCAACCGCTTCCTGAAGCATTCGCATTTCATTGCGGATAATGACACCGGGAGCCTTCAATTCCACCAATCGCTTGAGACGGTTATTGCGATTAATCACCCGACGATAAAGATCATTTAGATCCGAAGTAGCAAACCGTCCCCCATCCAAAGGCACCAGCGGGCGAAGTTCAGGTGGCAACACCGGAATGGCATCCATAATCATCCATTCCGGATTATTTCCTGATTTATGAAATGCCTCAATTACTTTCAATCGTTTCGTAAGTTTTTTTCCTACCGCCGCGGACGTCGTACTCTTAATTTTGACGTGCCGCTCATCCCACAGAGCATTGATATCCACCTTGCGCAATAATTCCCGAATAGCTTCGGCACCAATACCCACCTTAAAAGAACTTGCCCCATACTCCTCGGCACACTCACGGTACCTTTCCTCAGTCAGAAGCTCACGTTCTTTCAAATTTGTATTGCCAGTATCCAAGACCACGTACGCCTCAAAATACAGAATCTTCTCCAACTGTTTTAAACTCATATCCAAAAGAATCCCAATCCGGCTGGGTACACCCTTGAGGAACCAGATGTGAGCAACCGGAGCAGCCAATTCGATATGGCCCATTCTCTCGCGTCGAACCTTTGATTGGATGACTTCCACACCGCATTTATCACACACAATCCCACGGTGCTTCATCCGCTTGTATTTACCGCAATTACATTCCCAATCTTTGGTTGGCCCAAATATTTTTGCGCAAAACAGGCCATCCCGCTCAGGCTTAAAGGACCGATAGTTGATCGTCTCTGGCTTTTTTACCTCGCCATAAGACCACGAGCGAATTTTCTCAGGGGAAGCAATACGAATTCGCATGGCATCAAATGAAACCGCGTCACGAGGTTTTTCAAAAAGCGAATAGATACTATCCAAGTTCGTTCCTCCGATTATGTTGAATGATGGGACTGCACAACCGCGCTAATTCTCTAATCAGCAGATTTGATCAACTCCACATCCAACCCTAAACTTTGCAATTCCTTTACTAAGACATTAAAGGACTCCGGAAGACCAGGTTCCAGAAAGTTCTCACCTTTCACGATTGCTTCATACATTCGAGACCGTCCGGGCACATCATCTGATTTCACGGTCAAAAATTCCTGCAAGGAAGAAGCCGCCCCATATGCCTGCAGAGCCCAGACCTCCATCTCTCCCAAACGCTGACCGCCAAATTGAGCCTTTCCTCCAAGCGGTTGCTGCGTTACCAAAGAATATGGTCCGATTGAGCGAGCGTGGATCTTATCGTCCACCAAATGGTGGAGTTTCAACATATACATGTATCCCACTGTGACCGGACTCTTAAATGGTTCGCCCGTACGGCCATCATAGACCACTGATTGTCCCGACTCAGGGAGGTTTGCCCTATTCAATAAATCTTTGATTTCCTTTTCCGATGCTCCATCGAACACGGGAGTTTCTACCTGAATTCCTAAAGCTTTTGCCGCCCATCCCAGGTGAGTCTCCAGAATTTGCCCCACATTCATCCGAGAGGGAACTCCTAAAGGGTTCAGGACTATCTGTACTGGTGTTCCATCTGGAAGATACGGCATATCCTCTTCAGCCATAATTCGAGAAACGACACCCTTATTTCCATGACGGCCAGCCATTTTGTCACCCACCGCTATCTTTCTTTTAATGGCTAAATACACCTTGACCAGCTTAATAACCCCGGGAGGCAATTCATCACCCCGTCGAAGACGACCAACCTTTTCATCGTATTGGGTCTGTAAAATTTCAATTTGGTCTTTCGCTTCCCGTTCAATTTCATCGAGTTTTTTCTGTTCTTCAGCATCAGCCAGGATTACCCGACGCGCATCATCATCAGATAACTTGCGAAGAACTTCTGCAGTGATTCGTCCCTTTTTCTTCAGAATCACTTCCCCACTATCAGGATCCATCAAATCTCGTCCAACAAATTGCCCAAGCAATAGCTTACGAATCTTACGATTCCGCTCCTCTTCGATAATTCGCAATTCTTCTTGATAGTCCCGCTCGACTTTGACGCGATCATCCGTCTCGATTGTTCGCGACCGCTCATCTTTATCTACGCCTTTTCTGGAGAAAATCTTGACGTCCACGACAATGCCTTCAATGCCTGGAGGAACCTGAAGCGAGGTATCTTTCACATCTCCAGCCTTTTCCCCAAAAATCGCACGCAACAATTTTTCCTCTGGGGTCAGCTGGGTCTCTCCCTTAGGCGTAACTTTTCCAACAAGAATATCGCCCGGCTTGACCTCCGCCCCGATTCGCACGATGCCACTTTCATCCAGATTTCGAAGTGCCTCTTCGCCGAGGTTAGGAATATCCCGGGTGATTTCTTCCTTTCCTAACTTTGTGTCACGCGCCTCTACCTCAAACTCTTCGATATGAATAGAAGTAAACACATCTTCTTTTACCATTTTTTCACTTAAAAGAATGGCATCCTCATAGTTGTATCCACCCCATGGCATAAAGGCGACGAGCACATTTTTTCCCAACGCCAATTCTCCGTGATCCATCGCCGGGCCATCCGCTAGCACTTGTCCTTGCTTGACTGGTTGCCCAATTCGAACAATGGGAGTTTGGGTGATACAGGTATTTTGATTGGTTCGCTGAAATTTGACCAAATCATAGGTATCCAGGATTCGAGAACCTTTTTTCTTATCATCTTTTTCCTTGAGTCCGGTTCTGACGACAATTCTCCTCGCATCTACCGACTCAACAATCCCATCTCGTTGAGCAATAGCCAAATAACCGGAATCTCTCGCTACAACAGCTTCCATGCCGGTCCCGACCAAAGGTGACTCACTTTTAATTGTGGGCACTGCTTGGCGTTGCATATTCGAACCCATAAGGGCCCGGTTTGCGTCATCATGCTCAAGAAATGGAATTAACGCAGTCGCCACGCTGACCACCTGCTTAGGAGAAACATCAAGATAGTCCACTTTATCCGGAGTCGTGGTCACAAATTCCCCTGCTTCTCTGGCGGTTATCGTTTCCGAGGTGAGCATCCCTTCCTTATTGATGACCGAATTAGCTTGAGCGATTACAACCTGATCTCCATCCAATGGTGAAAGGAATTCCACGTCATCTGTGACACGCCCCTTTCTCACCTTCCGAAAAGGAGCCTCAATAAACCCAAACTCATTGATCCGAGCATAGGTGGCCAATGAAGTAATCAACCCAATATTGGGTCCTTCCGGCGTTTCAATAGGACATATACGACTATAATGAGACGGATGAACGTCCCGTACCTCAAAACCTGCCCGCTCCCTGGTCAAACCACCTGGCCCTAACGCAGACAGCCTTCGTTTATGGGTGATCTCTGCCAACGGATTCGTTTGATCCATAAACTGCGACAGTTGACTGCCAGCGAAAAATTCCTTTATGGCACCAACAATAGGTTTGGCATTGATCAGGTCATGAGGCAACACGGTTTCCATATCCAGTAGATTCATCCGTTCTTTAATGCTTCGCTCCATTCGAGCTAGACCAATACGGATTTGATTTTCCAATAATTCACCAACTGACCGGACACGTCGATTTCCTAGATGGTCGATATCATCAACAGAACCTTTTCCGGCTTTTAGATCCACCAGGCATCTAACCACCTCAACAATGTCTTGCGCGGATAATGTTCGCTGCTCTAATGACAAATCGAGGTTGAATCGCTTGTTCATCTTCAAACGACCAACCGGGGAAAGGTCATACCGCTTGGGATTCAGAAAGAGATTTTCGAACAACAATTTTGCCGACTCAATGGATGGCATCTCCCCAGGCCTAAGGCGTTTATAAATTTCCACCCAGGCCTCTTCCTTTGAATTAGTCCGCTCGGCTTCCAAAGTATCCAGAATGACAGGACTGGTCGTAGGACTGTCCAGATAGATAACCTTAAATCCTTCAACTCCGCTTTCCAGAATCCGCTCCATGACCGGTGCCGTGAGGCGTTGATTTTTTTCTAGAATGACTTCCTGAGTTCCAGGATCCACCAGTTCCGTTAAAACGGCTCGGCCAACCAAATCTTCTTGCTTGATAGGAATTTCTTTAATTCCAGCTGAACGAATACGCCCCATGAGGGTTTTATTGAGCTTGGTACCTTCTTTAACCAACGGCTCATTAGCTCCCTTTTCAAAGAGATCTGCCGGAGATCGCAATCCTGCATGAATGTCAGGATCAAGCTTGCGAAGCAAAGCACCATTAAGGACGCGCACTTCCTCTACGGGGTAATACATCTTAAGAAGGTCATCAGTGCTAAAACCAAATCCTTTTAATAAAATAGTGGCCGGCATCTTCCTACGGCGATCAATTCGTACATACAAAATATCTTTGGCATCATATTCAAAATCGAGCCACGACCCTCGATAGGGAATGATCCGACCTGAAAATAAAACTTTCCCACTTGAATGGGTTCGGCCTTTGTCATGACCAAATGACGGCCCAGGGGATCGATGCAACTGACTGACTGCTACCCGTTCTGTGCCATTCACCATAAAGGTGCCACGGTCAGTCATCAAAGGCAGTTCACCGACATAGACTTCTTGCTCCCTAACATCCAAAACTCTGTTTTTTACACTTTTATCCTGTTGATCGAAAACGACCAATCGAACCCGAAGCTTTAAAGGTGCAGCGAAAGTCATTCCCTGCTCTATACATTCCCTTGTGTCATATTTGGGCGTTCCCAGGGAATAGCTGGAAAATTCTAAAATGGCCGAATTGTTATAATCCATAATGGGAAACACACTTTTAAATGCTGCATGCAATCCCTTATCCTCACGACGATCCGGCAATGTCTCCGCCTGCAAAAATTCCTCATACGAGCGGCGCTGCACCTCCACTAAATCCGGAATCTCGATATGTGAGCGAATTTTTGAAAAGCTATGTCGCTGAACACTGCCCTCAAAGGCTGGTTGTCCCATTCCTGTCTCCTTAAGGATTAACGGCCACCTCAGCTTCCTGCTGGCCCTCGAACCTTCCTAAGTCTCTACTCCGGATACTAAAAAAAGGAAAACACTACTTCACCTCTACGGTTGCACCAACATCTTGAAGTTTCTTCTTAATATTTTCCGATTCCTCTTTGGAAACTCCCTCCTTTACCGCCTTCGGGGCCGCCTCTACGAGATCCTTAGCTTCTTTCAAACCCAACCCAGTAATCTCCCGCACTACCTTGATGACTTGAATCTTTTTATCCGCTGGAGCACCCGCCAGGACTACCGAAAATTCAGTCTGCTCTTCGGTGGCAGGAGCCGCAGCGCCCACTGCAGCAGCCATGACTCCAACAGGCGCTGCTGCCGTCACACCAAATCGATCCTCCAAACCCTTCACGAGATCAGACAATTCCAGGACACTCATGCCCTCTATAACTTTAATGAAATCTTCCTTTGACATTTTTGCCTCTGTTGCACTCATCTCCCCTTCTCCTTTCTGCGTTTTGTTTTCTTGTATTGCGGCTAATACCGTAACAATACTTCTTACAATTTGACCTAAAACTCCGACAAACCCTCGGATTGGCCCTTGGAAGGCCGATAACAACATTGACAACAATTCTGCCTTTGACGGCAAATCCGCTACAGAAGAAAGACGAGCTGGATCTAGCTCGACCCCGTCCAGAATTGCCCCCTTGAGCTGTAATTTCTCCTCGCATTTTTCACTTTTAATAAAGTCCCTAATAACCTTCGCAGGCAATACCGGATCATCGTATCCAATGACCAATGCCGACTGACCCTTAAAAAAGGATTGCAAGGGAACAAGAGCCGTTCCCCCAATTGCTCTCACGGCAAGGGTGTTCTTAACCACATGAAAGTTTGACTTCGCCTGCCGAAGTTTTTTTCGCAAATCATTAATTTGATTTACGGGTATTCCTGCACACTCCGTTACAATGGCTATCCGCGCTCGAGCAAATTGCTCATGCATGACTGCCACAGCTTCACTTTTATCAGTTTTTTTCATACCTCGAACTCACCTGCTGAGATTAAAGTTTCAACTGACCTGCTTTACAATCGCCACTCCGTCCAGATGGATACCTGGCCCCATCGTGCTGGACAAGGTCGCACTTTTCACATACTTCCCTTTACTGGAAGAAGGCTTAGCCTTCATGATGGAATCAAAAACCGACTGGGCATTTTCTTTAATTTGTTGTCCCTGAAAAGACACCCTCCCAATAGGAACATGAATATTGCCTGCCTTATCAACCTTATACTCAACTCTTCCCCTTCTGATCTCCTGAATGGCTTTTCCAACTTCAAAGGTCACCGTTCCAGTTTTTGGATTTGGCATTAAACCTCGTGGACCCAAAACCTTCCCCATCCTTCCGACAGCACCCATCATGTCAGGTGTCGCAATCATGGAGTCAAAGTCCAACCATCCATCTTGTATTTTCTGTAAAAGGTCATCACTCCCCACAAAATCGGCCCCAGCCTCCCTTGCCTCCTGCTCCTTTTCTCCTTTTGCAATTACTAAAATCCTGACCTTTTTCCCCGTTCCGTGAGGAAGAACAGTAGTCCCGCGAACCATTTGATCCGCACGCTTGGGATCTACCCCCAGGCAAAGTGACAGCTCTACCGTCTCATCGAATTTGGCAAAAGCAGCCTGCTTAACCAGCTCACTAGCCTCCTCCAATGAATATAGGGCCTTTGTTACCTTCGCTAAAGCCGATTCAAATTTCTTTCCCACGGCGCATACCTTCTGTTAGAAGCCTCACAATATTATTTTTTCCCTTCAACCGAAATGCCCATACTTCTCGCAGTTCCTGCAATCACATTCATCGCAGCTGGAATATCACTGGCATTCAAATCTTCCACCTTCAATTTAGCAATGTCCTCAAGCTGTGCCATGGAAATTGTCCCAACTTTATTTTTATGGGGAACCCCTGAACCCTTTATGATACCTGCGGCTTTCTTTAATAAATCCGATGCCGGAGGAGTCTTAGTCACGAAACTGAAGCTTCTATCCTTATAAACAGAAATGACCACCGGGATAATGCTACCCTCTTGCTTCTGTGTCCTAGCATTAAACTGCTTGCAAAACTCCATAATATTCACTCCATGTTGTCCCAAGGAAGGCCCAACAGGGGGAGCAGGATTGGCTTTTCCAGCCGGAATTTGCAATTTAATTTGACTAGTTACTTCTTTGGCCATGCCTTCACCTACCTTACCTCGACTTGCATAGTGCTTAAAATTAAAAAGGAATACTCCACTTGCCTTTAAACCCTCTCAACCTGAGAAAACGCTAATTCCACTGGAGTTGAACGACCAAAAATACTGACTAGTGCTTTGACCCGGCCATGATCCTGATCTACCTCATCCACTAATCCGTTGAACCCCAAAAATGGACCATCCACAATTCTCACATTGTCCCCTTTTGAAAAATTCGCCAACTCTCTTGGAGCCGTCACACCCGACTCCAACTGCTTCAAAAGCGTGGATACTTCCTCGGGATCAAGGGGGATAGGCCTGGATCCACCTCCAATAAAACCAGTAACCTTGGGGGTTTCCTTTATCATAGCAACCACCTCATCCCCAAGTGGCCCATTTGCCTCAAGCAGAACATAACCGGGAAAGAATTTTCGCTTAGAGGCCCGACGTTTTCCTTCCTTAAATTCTACTACATCTTCCGTAGGAACAAGGACTTGCGCCACCGAATCCGCCATTCCCAATTGATTCGCCCGCTCGACAATTCCGGCCCGAACCCGCCCCTCATATCCCGCATAGGTGTGAATGACATACCAATGGCTCGACATGAATTCCCTTCTAATAGATACTAAATAATTCTGCTAATTAACCAAACAAGGAATGAATCCACCACAGAGAGGAACAAAGACATGATGACGCAAAACAACAAAACCACCGTGGTCGACCCGATCGTCTCAGACTTAGTAGGATAAGAAATTTTTTTAAGTTCCCCACGCACGTCAGACAAAAATTCCGTTATGGAAAACCACATCTTCTTAAACACGAATTCTACCTCAGCCTTTTTCGAAACCCTGCTAATACGGCAATAAATATCTGTTATCTTTTATGCACATTTCCTCATCACATCAACGGCCGATTATGGCAGGGGCACAGGGATTCGAACCCGGACTTTCGGTTTTGGAGACCGACGTGCTAGCCGTTGACACCATGCCCCTCTAACCTGCACGCAACCCTAACGACCCATACCAACAATCACTTCACCTCTTTGTGAGGAGCATGTTTTCGACAAAATCGGCAGTATTTTTTCACTTCCAACCGATCTGGATCGTTTTTCTTGTTTTTCATTGTCGAATAGTTTCGGCGCTTGCAATCTCCGCACGCTAGAGAAATTATGACTCTCATCGATACACCCCTATTTTCTTACGCGACGATTTCCGTGACCACCCCGGCTCCGACCGTTCGGCCCCCTTCTCGCACTGCAAATCGTACCCCCTGCTCCATCGCAATCGGGGAGATCAGCTCCCCCTCAAACGACACATTATCCCCCGGCATCACCATCTCGACCCCCGGGTTTAATTGCACCACGCCCGTGACATCCGTCGTCCGGAAATAAAACTGCGGCCGATAG
>BQIW01000111.1 GCA_021604105.1 Nitrospirales bacterium
CCCGGGCTGGAGTTATTCTCCTTCCGGGTGGGAACAACGATTGGGAATCGTGTTTCTGGCGCTGGTCGGGTTTTTTCTCTCGCGGTATTTGGCGGCCTTTCAACTCGGTCATATCCCGCATCCGTGGGATCCATTTTTTGGTAATGGCACGAGGCAGGTGCTCACCTCCGACATTTCAAAAATGTTTCCGGTGTCGGACGCGGGACTAGGCGCGCTCTCGTATCTACTCGACGCTCTGGCCGGATTGATTGGGGGGCGTCGACGCTGGCGTACGATGCCGTGGATGGTGTTGCTGTTTGGATTGTTTATTATTCCGCCGGGCGTGACCAGCATTGTGCTCGTCATTCTCCAGCCGGTCAGTATTGGCGCCTGGTGTACGCTTTGTCTGGTGGCGGCGGTTGTGATGCTTCTGATGGTACCGCCGGCGTTGGATGAAGTCATTGCCACCAGTCAATTTCTTCTCCGCACGCGAAAAGAAGGTGGGAACGTCTGGCGGGCATTGTGGCTAGGGGAAGGCCACGCGGAGGAAGAACCGGAGTCCAACCAAAGTCGCTCATCTCTCAAGGAAGTCATCCACGGCATTGAAGTATTCTCCGCACCATGGAACCTATTGCTGAGCGCACTCGCGGGCATGTGGCTCATGGCCATGCCTTCGGTGCTCGGCCTGAACGGGGCGGCGGCCGACAGTACCCACATCGTGGGCGCGCTGGTCGTGACCGTAGCCGTGGTGGCGTTCGCCGAACCGGCGCGCTTGGTGCGGTATTTCAACGTGCTGTGCGGTGTGTGGCTCATCCTCGCGCCGTGGCTTGTGGCAGGCGGCACGTCAGCCTGGCCCTGGAGCAGTGTCGCCAGTGGACTTGTGCTTATGGCCTTGAGTTTTCCCCGCGGCCCGGTTGAGGATCGATATGCCGGCTGGCAGCGATTGATCCGTTGAGGAGACAATGAATCAACGAACGAGAGTGTTTGCTTTCTGTTGTTTTGGTCATAGGGGTTATCGCGAATCTGTAACTAGGCTCCTGCAATGAACAATTTCATGAATTTTGCCGGGTTTCGGCCCGGCAGCCGAGGTCCTTTTGTTTCGGCAAAAGGACCCAAAACCATTGACGCCCCGTCCGGCCTCATTGGATTGATCGGCCCCGAAGCAAGGAGACGGGCTAACTCGCAGGGCTCAGACAAGCCCGTCAGGGACAAGAGCGCCCGATCATGGGGCCGGCAGGCAGGCGTCGGATTAGGGGAACAACCTCAGACTTCAACCCTTGGTCATAGGTATGGTCTTAAGAGGGCGACTCTTGTCTTGCAGATTCCCCGCCTTTGTAAGGCGGGGTTAGGGGAGGTAGAGTTTTCCCCTTCACACAAGAAACAATGAGCCGGGAAAAGGACCATGACCGTTTTTTGGTCATACCTGTCGTCTTGGTGTCAGCGTAATGTTCTGTGTTGCCGGGTGTCGGCCCGGCAGGCGTCGAATTTCCTGCGTTATGAGCTGGAGTATTGAAGGATTCGGGCGATCAAACTTTGATGCTGGATCTGTCTTTCCTCGTCCGGATCGTCCACCGATTCAATCGATTCGATGGAACGAACATAGGCTTGGGGAAACCGTAAATGCCTGGCACCCAGGACAATCAGTTCCTTATACCAATGAAAGGGCTTCAGGCTATTCTGAATGTAGGATGGCTGAGCCAGATATGTCAGGCAAGAGTACTCTTGCCCATGGAATTCTACCGTGAGTTGGCTATTATGATATCCATTCCCTTCGAAACGGTCGAGGATAGGTTTATGGGTTGAATCAATTTGATAGATGGCCCCATGCACTCCATCCGATGCTTCTCCCGTGCGAGCCAGGTTGCACTTACTCGACCCGTCCTGCCCCCTTTTCTGAAAAGCCAGTCGATAGTGTTTCAACTCAACCACATCAAGCAATTCGGCAGACGGCACGCGTTCCCGTAACCGGACAGGATGGAGGTTCGAACCATAGGCCAAATAATAGAGCAAACTCTCACTCATCCTTTATTCGAATTTCGTAGAAGCAAGCGTCTTCTAAACCACACTACGATTCAAAAATCCCTGTCGGCTTTCCGTCTATACTGAGCTGGTTCCTCTTTTGCCAATACTCCGAGATCCCTTCCTCGCCCTTCTTCTCAGCCCATGTTGAAAGCACACGACGGTCCTCAACATAGTTCAAAAAAGGCACGGCATACCCACAGGAGGTTTGGACTAAATCGATAGACACCAAAAAGTATTGTCGCGACCCTGTCGTGGCAGGCAATTGAGTCGAAAACTCCGCCCAACGAGCATCCCTCGGATGAAAGACCTGGGCCGTCCCATAGACGCGAAGAATTCGTGGCGGCCCTTCAAAGGCACACCACATCATGGTGATTCGGTTGAATTCGGCCAGGTGGGCTGCCGTTTCGTTCCCGCTCCCGGTCAAGTTCATCCAGAGTATCTCGCGAGAATTGAGCACACGAAGGGAATCCTGGCCCTTCGGGGAGAGATTGATTCTTCCATCCGGCGCAGCCGTGGCCACAAAAAATACTTTTTGGGCGCCGATAAATTGGCTTAACTCATCACTCAGCTCTGGGAATTGAACAGCCACGATAACGCTCCATTGACTTTAGGGGAGTATTGAATAATAAGGATGTTCAAGGGCAAATTTGCGCCGGATTAGATTACTCATCAAAGGCTACGGATCGGTTCAAAAAAGTCCGTCCAGCAAGGCCGCAGCCGTTTTTACGCGCGGAGCGTACGCTTAGTACGTGAGCACGGGAAAATGGCGAGAACGCCGCTGGCGGCTTTTTTCAACGGACCCTTTAGTTGCTCACAACCCAGCCCATTCTCAGATCATACCTAAAGAGGGCACAAAGGCTAAAGGATGTCTGTGGTACAGCCTAACAATATTTGCACGGATTGGATAATTTTGAATTAAATGCCGGGGTTTCGCCCCCGCGCGACGACCCACTTTTGTTTCGGCAAAAGTGGGCAAAACCAGTGACGCCCCGTCCGGCCTTATCAGATTGATCGGACGCGAAGAAGGGGGAGACGGGCCAACTCGCCAGGCTCAAACAAGCCCGTCAAGAACAAGAGCGTCCGATCAGAGGGCCGCACGGCAGGCGTCGATCAGGGAAAGGGAATAAAAATAAAGAAGAAAAGGTCCACGACCTATCTCACCATGTGCTGGGAGTTCAGGTACTCTCCATACCATATTGCAAGACCTGACCCTACCCCCGGCCCCCTTCATTCCCGTTTGCACTCCGCCCGAGGCTTGCGGTTAGCTTAACGTGGAACATCACTGGCCGTGCAAGTGGTTCGACGCACCGTTTGTAGGGGCCCGTCTTGCTAAACTTGTTATGCCAAATAGTCGAAGAGCGCATAGCATTGCTCCAATAAACCAAACGCGGCAAGAACAAAGCCGACGTGGATTGGAAGGACGTACACCAAATAGTTAAAGCAAAATGCAGGTCGAATGAGTGGTACGACTTTGGCAAAATATGCGTGGTCATCGGGTTGGTTGGTGTAGGTGAACGTGCGAGTCGAATACTCAAACCCATCTATCTTCTTTAGGTCGTCTTCAGGCAGTTTGTCTACATCGTACTGAATCTCCGTCACCGATTCGTCATATTTTATGACCAAACCTTGACCGGGTTGAAGATAGTCGCACCCTGACGCAGCTACCAGCCGGCGAGTGAATTCCAAACGATTGAGTTGAGAAAAAAAGGAGGACTTCTTTGCATTCTTGAAGGCAAAGAATGCAAGTTCCTTTTGTACCGCGAAGTAATACACGGCGAAGGAATAAATAAAGAGCAACCATAATCCAGCAGTTACTACCCAAGGGCGGCCAACTTTGGCAACGACAACCGCCAACGTGGCGGACTTAACCTCGATGTTGGCGAATTCTATGAAGAGAACAATTGTGAGAAAGACTAAAAACGTTCGCCGCGCCTTCTCAAGCTTTTCTGAGCCGGAGAATTCAACCGACGCCTTCGCTATTTTGACATCCTTGTAGATCAGATCGTCGTCAATCATTGCTCCTTTTGGCCTAACAATATTTAGGCGCGTCCGCATAAAATGCGGACCTTTAATTTACTATCCGTATGACAAGCCTTTGAATTTCTCGCTAAGTGATTACGATCCCAATTATATTAAATGGTTTCCTACTCCCCCAAACGCTTATCACGGATTCTTTTTTGGATTAGCCTAACTCTATCTCCTTGAACGTGATCAATGCCAATTCAAAGGACTGGCAAATCATCCAGGATGATGATTTAATAATCGTCTAGATAAGTCAAGGAAAGATTTGTGTGGAAAGTTATTCGAGGCCGAAACCAGACGCCTAAATCTATCTGGTCTCGTTTCAAACACGAAGACAATCGTCGGGTTGGGCACAGATTCTTCGCCAGGGACTCAGAATGCCAATCCAGTTGAGAGGCCCGACGCCTGCCGCCCGGCCCCATGTTCCGACGCTCTTCTTCTTGGCAGGCTTGTGTGAGCCATTCGAAAATACTCAAGGCAGGCTCAGCGAGTTGGCTAACGTCCAGTCTAACCGGGAGCGACGTTACGCGTTGATTCCAAATTCCGCTGAATTCTGGGCTTCGGTTCACGCAATTGTTAGCCAGTCTTGATGCGGCTAGGCGTCTTCAGTTACCGCAGTATATAAAATACGCACGGCTTCACGATGTTGATAGGTTATCGACTCCAACTCTTTTTCCGCCCGCCGGGAAAGTGGGCGGCGACATGAAGCTGTGCGACCGCTGCGGACGAGAGAAGAAGCGATTAATGATATTATGATCAGAACGCCAACAGTGCCAGTGATGATGTTGATTGTTGTGGCGCTGTCGCCCGCCAGACCGTTCGGAAAAGGTTGAAGAACGGAGCAGAGCAAAAGTAAAAGCCCACAAAACAAACCAAATCGACGCCCATTTCGAAGTTGTCCCAATGCTTTTGGCATTTGGTCTCCGCGGTGGGACTCATCACTTGATTGCGAAACAGGATGAAGGTGTTTTATCTCAGTGTGCTGTCGATCGTGGTCGCAAGGGTGAGATGCGATTCTGCGGAGATCAATCCATTGATATCGGGTCACTGGTTCAAAAAGCGGTTGGTCGCATAGCAACACGGGTATTACACGCTTGTTGCGGTCAATCGCTTGGCCAATTTCCCATGCTACCCATTCCGACTGGTAAGCGTGGCAACACCAGAAAAGGATAAATTGCTTCGCCGAAGACAAAGCGTCGGTGAGTTCGTTCTCCCAATCCTCGCCCGGGTGAATGGACTCGCGGTCGCGGAATACGCGACGTCCATCGACGCGCAGGAGTTTCGATAGACCGTCAATGATGTCGCAATCTTGCGTACTGTAAGAAATGAAGACGTCGTACATCGAGGGTCTGCTGACTAACAATGTTCAGGCGGAGCCGCATATGAGCCGGATCTGGGAATTCCTGTCCGTCTAACACGCCAACCAATTTTCAGAAAAAATACCATTTTTGTCTCTGTTTCAATGAGTTGCATCTCAGGGTCTATTTATCGCGGCATGTTATGCGGATCCGCATAACATCCCTTCATTGAAGGAGTTCACATCCCGTCAAGCGGACTGCAGATTCATCCTACAGCCCTCCTAAACCTCCAAACCAGAAGTATCGTTTAATAATTCTTGAAATTTGTCAAATAAAGATTTGCGTCTCTTCGAGAATTATTCGAAGCAGAAACCAAACACTCAAATCCATCTGGGCTCTTTTCAAGCACAAAGACAATCGTCCGGCTAGACACAGATTCTTCGCGGAGCTCAGAATGACATTCGTTTGAGAAATCCGACGCCTGCCGCCCGTCCCATGATCGGATGCTCTTGTTCTTGGCGGGCTTGTTCGAGCGCCGCGAGTTAGCCCGTCTCCCCTTCTTCGCGTCCGATCAATCTGATGAGACTAGCGGGGCGTCACTGGTTTTGCCCACTTTTGCCGAAACAAAAGTGGGTCGGCTGCCCGGCCGAAACCCGGCATCTATCGTTTTTTAGGAGTCGGCAGGAATTTTTTCTAAGACTTTTTGAAAGAGTGATCCACCCGCTGACTGGGAAAGACGACTTCAGAGGGCCTATACACAGGCAAAGCCGTACCTGCGAACGTGAGTATTCAACAATTCCATCATGGCAAGAGTGAAACGGCACCCGCAGCAGCGGATCCGGAAAAGCCCAATCAGGGTTGGAACGCATTTCGGAATTGGGTACCCGTGACTTGCTAAATTTGTATATGGTGATAATATACAGGAACCCTTGACTCACCATGATTGACTGGACGCCAATAATCGGTTTTGACTGGGATGAGGGCAATGCTCGCAAGAGTGCCGACAAGCATGATGTCAGTCAGCCTGAGGCTGAGCAAGCATTTCTTAACCGACCTTTGTTGGTATCGCCTGATACACTGCACAGCCAACGAGAGCCGCGCTATCATGCGCTAGGGACAACCGACAACAAGCGGAAGCTTCACCTGACCTTTACTGTACGGTCTAGTACTGCCGGTATGTTAATTCGGATCATTTCAGCACGTGACATGCACCGCAAAGAGAGGGCAAATTATGAACAAACGAAAAAAAATTCCTGAGTTCAAAAGCGAAGCTGAAGAACGTGCCTTCTGGGAAAGTCATGACTCCAGCGAGTATATAGACTGGGATAAGGCTCAGGCCTCCTCTTTCCCAAATCTGAAGCTGTCAACAAAAACCATCTCGCTCCGGCTTCCCGAGGGACTGCTGGATCGCATAAAAATTGAGGCGAACAAACGCGATGTACCGTATCAATCCCTTATCAAAACCTGGCTGTCGGAAGATGTTAAAACCCGCTAACAACGGTCCTCACGGTTTTTACGACACCCTCTGCTGACTTCTGCGCGCCCATGGGTGCGGAGTGCTCCGCACTCACCTCGAACAAGCCTCCGCTCCCGGTGCGAAACTCGGCATCACCAAACATCACCCCGACACCAACCATCCAGAAAAAACGATGAATTAACGATTGAGGTTTCCCCCTTCTTCGACGCCTGCCGCCCCGTCTCCCTGATCGGACGCTCTTCTTCTTGACGGGCTTGTGTGAGCGTAGCGAGTTAGCCCGCCTCCTTCTCCTTCGCGTCCGATCAAACTGATGAGACGGGTGGGGCGTCAATGGTTTTGCCCACTTTTGCCGAAACAAAAGTGGGTCGGCTGCCGGGACGAAACCCGGCATTCCTGAAATCTGCTAGGACACGAGAGCAAGTTGGTACCTTCACATTTGCATGTCATCCCAACGTCGGTTTTTGACTGCAAAAAACCAAGATGGATTCCCGCTAACAACCGGCGGGAATGACGAATTAAAGAGAGATTCCTACCTGGAAACGCAGATGTGAATACTAAAGGGTGGGCTAAAATTCCAATGAGGCAACAAGGCGACGGTTAACTTTTTTGGGTGAGGTGTTGGAAAGAAATTTCAGAAAGGTTCGCGTGGGTATCGGCGTGTTCAATGGTCATTCCTACGAGCTGACCATATTTATCCAGGTCAATCAAAATATTGTCATTGATATCCCGGGTTTCTGCCACGCCATGGGTACTAAACTCGATATACGCCGTATCTGTATCAGAGAAATACTTTACTTTCATTCTGGCCTCCTAAAAGATCGGTCAAAAAACGCATTGCGAACTGTTTCCTTATCCGCCAACACAATCACTCTAAGAAATTTGCCATTGGCTTCTTCAATCCGTCCCCAAAACCGAAATCGTCCATCAGATTGAATGGATCCATATTCGGGAAACTGAACGACTTGCTCAATCCATTCCATTTTGATGAAGTGACGGTCTGGCCGTTCTCGCATGCAATCAAAATAACGCGCAGTTTTTCACGAGCTTTTACTGTACCCAGGGTCTGGGATTGATGCAACGTACCAGAAGTGGTCAGAAATATGAGCCCACATCTCCTTTCCTCTTGACCATCGCCTGCTACCATGTTCCATCAATACTACTCACGGGTCCCCGCTAACAACAGCTAGCATGACTCAAGTGGAGAGTCATGCCTTGGATGCCGAAACAAAGGGGCTCGGCCGCAGGGGCGAAACCGGGCAACACAGAACATCCCACCAACACCAATCACCCAGGAAAAACCATGAATTAACGATTGAGGTTTCCCCCTTCTTCGACGCCTGCCACCCGTCCCATGATCGGACGCTCTTGTTCTCGACGGGCTTGTCCGAGCACAGCGAGTTAGCCCGTCTCCCCTTTCTGCGCGTCCGAGCAATCTGATGAGACGGGTGGGGCTTCAATGGTTTTGCCCACTTTTGCCGAAACAAAAGTGGGTCGGCCGCCGGGCCGAAACCCGGCATTACAGAAAATCCCAGTTACACCCACCAGGCTGGTACGACGAAGAATTGACCTCAAAGCCTCCTCTCTCGTGGTAGACGATGCGGGGATATCCCCGCATCCACTCAGTCGTCCCCGCAATCCCCGCAAATCGAGCAATCCCACATCACGCCTAAACCACTGTTTTACAACAACTTTTCCATTTCATCGTCGTGGCAAGCCCCTTGCGATAGGACGGTTTCAACAATCGCATTCCTAACCGGAAAGGAGGTGAACATTCAAAGGGGCCAAAGAGCGGATTTTCAAATGAGTCCGCGAACAAGACGACTGGAAATACCAACGACAACTAAACGACTTCACAAGGAGACAGCTATGAACGTAAAAATTTCTCAGCCACCCGCATCACAGAAGCACACGGAGACCCCAATTCCTAAGACCGAAGCCGGTCCAACGGATACCAAGGAAATTGTCTATCTGGCCTCCGGGTTACTCACCTTAGTCCTAGGGATAGGAGGCCTCTTGATGTATTCCGAGGAAACACCTCTGCCGGCGACCGCTTCTCAGGGAATCGATAAGGGACAAATGGCGAGCGCGTTTACCTCTTCTGAACGCCAACCCGCTGCTGACGAACCCCTGGCAATGAGCCAGGCCTTGGCTGAAGAGCCAGTGACCAATACGATCATCCCTACCACCGGGCCGGGGGAGAACCACCCGATTGTAGAGACGGATGTCTATTTTGCGTTTAACGAGTCGACCTTGTCCGATGAGGCAAAGGACAGCCTGAAAACCCGAATGGAGAACAGGCCGGAGGGATGGAGCGGCACCCTTCGCATCGTGGGACATACCGATGCTCAGGGGCCGGATGCCTATAACCGTGCCCTGGGGCTCAAGCGAGCCCAATCCGTGAAAACCTACCTGCTGTCGCTTGGCATTCCTGAGGACGACGTCCAGGTGGATACCTTGGGGAAAGACGGTTCAATCTGTCAGGAAGAGACGCCGGAATGTTTTGAACAAAACCGGCGGGCACATGTGGCCTTACTCCCGGCTTCCACACCAGAAGGAGAAGACCTCCAACTCTCGATGACTCCTGCCGACACGGACAGCCAGTCCGGTGAAGAACTCGTTCTGACCACTGACGAATCACCCATCGTCTCTTCGGACACTGAAGCCTCCTTCCAGGAGGACGTTCAAGAGGAATCGGTCTCTTCCGATCCACTCCTCACTGTCGAATCCCTTCCCTAAGACTCTCGTCCCGGGTTGGCTCACCCTGCTGTGGGTCGGCCCGGGCCCGCCCTGACGGACAGTGTTAGCCCTCACCTTTCATGACGATAAAGGAGCCGGTATGAATTACTGGAAGCAAATTCTTCTGCCTCTTGCATTTTGGCTCACCGGCAGTGTGGTGGATTGCCTGGGCCTTCCTCCCGTGTCCGCTCAACCACCGGAACCTGACGTTACGGCACCCTCTCAACAGGCCGGACCGGACATACCACATGGCTTGTCGATTCGCCCCATGTCGGGAGGACCCATTCTCCCCGCCCCCACCGTCTCCACCAATGTCACCACGACCATCAGCGGGCTGATCGTGCGCACTACCGTTTCGCAAACCTTTCACAATCCCAGCTCCGAATGGGCCGAGGGCATCTATGTCTTTCCGTTACCCGACCAGGCGGCCGTCGATCACCTGCGCATGCGGATCGGCGAGCGGGTGATTGAAGGAATCATTCAAGAACGGGGCGAAGCCAAGAACACATTTGAACAGGCCAAGCGCAAGGGACAGCGCGCCAGTCTCCTGGAGCAGGAACGATCCAATGTGTTTACCGCGTCCGTCGCGAATCTTGCGCCGGGTGAACCCATCATCGTGGAGATTGAATATCAGGATACGGTCCGGTACGACCAGGGCCGGTTTTCTCTCCGATTTCCGACGGTGGTCGGGCCACGCTATATTCCCGGCACTCCCCTGTCGATGGTCGAAGCGCAACCACAGTCGACCGGCGTGGGATGGGCCGTCAATACCAACCAGGTTCCCGATGCGTCACGGATCACGCCGCCGGTACAACATCCCGGCGAAGGCCCCATCAATCCCCTCACCTTGCAGATCGATCTGGCACCCGGCTTTCTTCTTGATCGCGTGGAGTCGCCGACTCATCCCATTCAGGTTGACACCCATTCCAACGGACGCACGCACATCACGCTGGCCGACCCTTCCACCTTTGCCGATCGCGACTTCGAATTGGCCTGGACTCCGCAAGCTTCCCATGAAGCCCAAACACAACTGTTTCTAGAAGAACACGGCGGCGACACCTACGGTCTGTTGTTGTTCCTGCCGCCACAACTCATCGAAACCGGGCCGGGTGATATACCGCGTGAAGTCATCTTCGTGATCGACACGTCAGGATCCATGGCCGGCGCATCCCTCGTGCAAGCCAAAGCCGCACTGAAACTGGCCGTGTCGCGGCTGACTCCCACGGACCGATTCAACATCATTCAGTTCAATTCCATCACGAAACAATTGTTTCCACTGGCCGTCCCGGCTGGCACCCGTTCGATTCAACGTGCGCTCACGCATGTAAACAACCTTCACGCTGAGGGCGGGACGGAAATGCTTCCGGCTGTGGTTCAAGCATTGTCTCATCAAAAAGAAGAACAGTTCTCTCTCAGGCAGGTGATCTTTATCACCGACGGGTTGATCGGCAATGAGGAGGAATTCTTCGCAACCCTTCACCGCCTGCTCGGCCAGACCCGCTTGTTTACCGTGGGCATCGGCTCGGCCCCCAACGGACATTTCATGCGCAAGGCCGCTCAACACGGCCGGGGCACTTTTACCTACATCGGCACCACGCAAGAGGTGCAAGACAAGATGCATCGCCTGTTTGTCAAACTCGAACAACCTGCATTTCTCAATCTTGCGCTGGAAGGCTCCCCCGATTCGGCATGGGATCTCCTTCCGGTTCCACTGCCGGATGTGTATGCGGGGGAACCGCTGATGGCAGCGTTTCGAACAACGACCACTCCCGCCCATCTGACCATTTCCGGCACGCACGGAACGGTTCCATGGAAAAGGGTGCTGCCGTTCGCGGCCGGGCTTTCCCGGTCGGGCATCACGGTGCATTGGGCCAGGCAAAAAATATCCCAACTCATGGATCAACAGGATTCATCAGCCCAACCTGGCCAATCCGACCAGCAAACCGAACTCCGACAGGCTGTCATCGACGTGGCCATTAAACATCATCTGGTCAGTCGCTATACCAGTCTGGTGGCCGTAGAAACCACCCCTGCTCGCCCTGAACATCGCCCGCTCCACTCCCATGCGATGAAAACCAACCTACCGCATGGCATGCAGTACGAAGCAATCTTTGGCTGGCCACAAACCGCCACACCGTCCACCCTCTATCTTCTGTTAGGAATTTTCATGGTCTGGATAGGATGGGTTGGGACGCGACAACAAGCCGCACGGATGTGACACCCCGTATGGCTCGAATGTTGGCAGGCCTGTTATTGGTCCTGGGAAGCTGGTTCATCGGACAGGGGCTCTGGATTCCCGTGAAGGCCATTGCCGCCCAATGGCTTTTGCAACATGCCTGGACACAGACTCTCAAGACACAACAGCCCGCCAAGCCCTGGCCCTGGGCGGATACCTGGCCGGTCGGACGCTTGCTCGTTCCGCGACACGGCATCGACCAGATTATCCTGGCCGATACCAGCGGACAATCGTTAGCCTTTGGCCCCGGCAAGCTTTCCGGCAGAATGAAGCCGGGGAAACCTGGCGGTATCCTATTAAGCGGACATCGCGAGACGCACTTTCAGTTTTTACAATTTCTTCAGGAAAACGACCGCATCGATTTGGAATGGCCCACAGGTGGTCGAACGTCCTATACCGTTCAGAGACTCACCGTGGTGGATAGCCGCCACACTCATCTTCGCCGGCATTCAAATGACGAAGCCCTGATCTTGACGACCTGTTATCCCTTTGATGCGATCGTCCCCGGCGGGCCCCTCAGATATGTGGTGAGAGCAGAAAAGTTTTAGCGGTAGAGCATTGAAGTCGTGAAGGACAATGCACTGTTCCTTCTCATGACGGATTAGAAAGTATGGTCTTGGAGACATGCCGATGTGGCACGCCTAACGGATGTGTTCCAGGACATGACGTGCAGGAAAAACCACACCGGGAAAATGCTCACATCGCGCATCAATGTGATCACAGCCAGCGTCTGACGCGCCTTTTATACTGCATATAGGCCTTACCGAACTTTTTCTCGAGATACGCCTCTTCGCGTAAGATGACGAAGTGATTGAGCAACATGGCTGTAGGGATCACGCTGAATACCACCCACCAACTCTGAAGAATCATGCCGATACCGATACACGCCACACACAAGGCCAGATAAATCGGATTGCGTGAGACAGCAAAGCATCCGGTCGTAATGATCGTCGTGGTTGGCTTCCATGGTTCGATATGTGTCTTTACCCGTCTGAATGACCATGCGGTAATGCCGATGATCAAGAGCGAGACCCCGACCAGTGTAAAACCGGCAACGACTAAAACCGATGAATGAGGAATCCTGAAGGGAAGCAGGTGGTTCAGAGCATAAGCCAGCAGCAATACGCTGAAAACAATGAGTGGCGGCGGCACCTTGACCGCCGCACCTTGTTTGTCAGGTTCCGGGCTCATCACCGTATCGAGGTATTATGTGTGCAATGGAGGGGGAAACGTTAACATGATCCCTTCATGGATGTGCGGACGGTCTTCATTCGTGGAGGCGGACATACGAATAAACCGACATCCATTCGAAACGGCGGTCGTGCCGTGTTCCTACCCGGCCGCGCTTCCCAACTTGGGAAGTGGGTGTAAGGCGACAAGGGGAGGGATCGGTTCCTGATAGGAATTGAGGTAGGCATGATGATCATGCATCATGGCTCCTTCCGGAAGCATGTCATAGAGCGACCCCAATTTTCCGCGGATTTTTCTGGCATAGAACTTCGGAAGCTCTACGGTTTCTCCTTCCAGAAAGTCCCGGACCGATACATTCGTATCCAGCAGTCCCCGGATCTTCGTGTGGTATTTGATCCGGCCGAACCCTTCACTTGACACCGACCTGATGAAATTAAACCATGTGGGAATCCAGCCACGATTCAGCATCATCCGCCTGGCAATCATCGGCCAGGAAAATGCATGCCGGGACAGATCTACGACATAATCATAAAATTCCGGCCAGGCATAATGCTTGGGACGCACATTCATCGCGTGATTGTTATCAAGAAAATGAAAAGGAAAGGGCAGCACCCGTCCGTCCCGTTGCAATTCCCGATTAAAGGGAGCTGCCTGGCCAAATGCCGTCAGCAGGGAAAAGGCAGGAAAAGCTCCGGGAGCCAAATCTAAAAATTGTTTGGTGAGGTCAAAGGGTTCAGAGCCCTGGTCGGAATCCAGGCCCAACACGAAATTCACCTGAACATAAGGGATATAGCGGAGTATCAGATTAATATGATCGGCCACCTGCTTCACTTTTTCTTGTCCTCTGTGGCGACCGGTCCGGGATTTATCGCCCATGTCATACCACGACTCAATCCCCGGCAAAATGGCCTTGAATCCATTTTGCTTTAATCGTTTCAGGTGGGGTTCGGCCAGGAGCGACAGGGTACTTTCTGCAATGAAGTCAATACTATCGGGTGGAATTGCCGTTTCAATGGCATTCATATATTCCTGAAACCGCACCCCGAAATTCGGGTCGTGCCAGGCCACAATCGGACGTTTCACCTTTGTCCGCAGAAATTTGAGATCCTCGCTGATCTGATCAAACGACAAAGGCTGATAGTCCACATTGGCGTCCACACAAAACCCGCATGTATAGGGGCATCCCATGCTGCCGATCATCGGCACGACTTTAAATGACGTGGGCGCCTTGGCGATGGTCGGCTCAATAAATTTCCAGCGCTCCTTCACGCCAGGCAATTCGGTCGGCTGCCGGGTTGCTGCGAGCTGAACTCCCAGAGGACGATGCTGGGAACAATCCACGAGAATGTCCTGAATAAGATTCTTGTCCGTAAACCCCACGACATAATCGAAGTACTTGGCCGCATCCTGCGGATAGCTCCGAGCATGAGGCCCGCCCAGTACCGTCACGGCCCCTCGAGCTCGAAACATCTGACTGATGGCATAGGCGGTCAGGGCGGACCGGGTAAAGGCTCCGACAAACACAATATCCGTCTCATCCAGTAATTCCCGGTGAAGATCTTCACGACCGGTATAGCAGACAAAGCGAACCTGATGGCCTAATTCTTCACACCACACCCCAACGACCTGCGGCATAATGCTCGCCAGGTTTTGATTCATGACCCGGGCATAGAGAGAATTGGTCGGTCCCTTCGTAACAAGATCCAATATCGTCACTCGACGTGGACGCATACATAACCTCCATAAACTCAAGCGCTAAG
>BQIW01000112.1 GCA_021604105.1 Nitrospirales bacterium
AGTCCGACACACACAACCCCCTGCAATATCTTTCCCTCGTGCATCGAATTCTCCCGGGCTCCCTGTTATGACTCATTCATTGAATGGACCAATGGAAAAAGCGAGTCAATAACATGTCATTCAAATCTCTGACCATGGGGGTACCCCCTCTAACAGCCGAGATGCCCAAGCCGAATCTTCAGAAGGTGCTCATTGTGGGACTGGCATTGGGAATCTTCGTAGCGGACTGCCTGACTCCACTTGGGGTTGGCATGGGCAGTCTGTACATTCTGGTTGTGGTGGCCACTTTCCCCCTCAACCATCCCTGGACCACAAAAATCGCGATAACGGGTGCCATACTTTTAATTTTCCTTGGGTATTGGGGTTCTATTTCAAGGGTAGGACAGGAAACAGCGGTTATTAATCGCTCCCTCTCAACCCTTTGCGTCTTAATCACTGGATTGATGACCTTGAAAAACATCTATTCCCGACAAGCTCTCCAGACGGTCAAGGAAGATCTCGAAGTCAAATATGGCTTACAAACCACAGAACTGAAAGAGCAAAATCACACAATGGGGATTCTCCTAGAGAATATGCAATTGATCAAAAATGATCTTGAGGACAAGGAGCGTCGGCTACGCGTGTTCGTGGATGCCTTTCCAAGTGGCATGTTGATTGTTAACCATCTCGGGAACGTGGTTTTGGCCAACAAATTAATTGAAACCCTTTTTGGGTATTCCCAACATGAACTAATCGGACAATCCATCGACACCCTCGTTCCTAAAAGATTCCAGGAGGACCATGCCCGACATCGGATGGCTTTTCTCGAAAACCCAAGTACCCGAGCCATGGGGGTCGGGCGGGATCTGTTTGCCCGACGCAAAGATGGAAGTGAGTTTCCCGTAGAAATCGGTCTGAACCCTATCAGCACACCGGACGGCTTCATGGTACTCAGTTCAGTCGTGGACATTTCATCCAGAAAACAACACGAAGCCGAACTCAAACGCTTAAATCAACAATTAGCCAACCAGAACCAGGAACTGGAGGCCTATAACTATGCCGTCTCACACGATTTGCGGACACCCTTGAGAGCCATTCATAATTATGCGGATTTTCTCTTAGAAGACTTGTCCACAAAGGTATCATCCGAACAAACCGAATACTTGACCGGCATTACCACAGCCGTTTGCGAGGCGGAAGAACTCGTCTCTGATCTCCTTGAACTCTCGCGGCTACATATCAAAGATTCTCCTCAGGTCTGTCACGTCGGTACTATCATTTCCAAAACGCTTTTTCTGTTGAATTTTGATAAAGATGTGGAAATTCATACACCAGGTGAATGGCCAACAGTCCTTGGTCATGAATATCTGCTGAAACAGATTTTCCAGAACCTCCTCGCCAATGGAGTCAAATTCAACCACTCCTCCCCGAAAGTTCTGAAGATGAATTGGAGACAGGAACCTCATGGCATGATCACCTTTTCGGTTGAGGACAATGGCATTGGGATCTCTGAACCCTATCAGGAGAAAATTTTCCAGGTCTTTGAACGATTGCATACGACTCGGGAATATGAGGGAACCGGCATCGGCTTGGCTATTGTCAAAAATGCGGTGAACGGCCTTGGGGGAGAAATCCGCGTGAAGTCCGAATTGGGCAAAGGCAGCATTTTTTCTTTTACGGTACCGATTGGAGAAAATTATGATGATGCATGAAACCCGGAATTTAACGATTTTAATGGCTGAAGATAATCCCCACGATGTCTTGGCCACCAAACGTGCCTGGGAACAATTTGGCTTTGGAAATCATTTGCATATCGTGTCAGATGGCGAAGAATGTCTGGAATACCTGTTTCACCAGGGGAAATATCTGGAATCGAATATCTTTCCTGACCCTGACCTCATACTTCTTGACCTCAAACTTCCAAAACTGGATGGCCACCAGGTTCTCAAAACGATTCGGGAGAAAGATCAGTTCCGGTTTTTACCTGTCATCATCCTCACGAATTCAACCCTCGAGACCGACCGGAACAAAGGTTATGAATATGGATGTACCGCATTCCTCAAAAAACCGGTCGGATACGCCAACTTTGCCAATCTCTTAAAATCCCTACGGACCTTCTGGAGTTGGGTGGAACCCTATGCCAAACCATTAACTGCCTAAACGAACGGGTGACGGCATGCCTCTAGTCCAGGAATCCGGATTATCAGCTCTCCTCATCGAAGACAGTTTTCATGAGCGAATCGCCATCCGCCGCTCCCTTAAGAAGGACGTTCCCACCCTTCTTGAATGTGAAAGTGCGGAGGATGCCATTCGCCATCTGGAACAATCTCCTTCAGAATTTGATGTCATTATCGCCGATTTCAAACTCCCAGGCATGGATGGCCTCACGCTGTTTCGCACGCTGCGTCAGATGCAATGCATCACTCCGTTTATTCTCTTAACAGGCAATGGGTCCGAACAGATTGCCATTGAGGCCTTTAAAGCCGGAGTGAATGACTATTTGGTCAAAGCGTCCGAAAGCGGCTACTTGGATTTATTGCCGGCACTCGTGATCGAAGTCATCAAGCATCATCGCTTGAAAATTCGAACTGAGTTACTGGAATTATCACTCAAAGAAGCCCATGAACGGTTTCAGCAATTCATGGAGCACTTTCAAGGGATTTTTTGGCTGACCGACTTTCAAGAACCACAAAGGTTATTATATGTCAGCCCGACCTATGAAAAAATTTGGGAACGCCCCGCTTTTCAGCTCGCCCGAAACCCGTTGGATTGGCTTGAAGCCCTTCATCCCAAAGATCTGGACCGTGTCAGGAATGCCTATCTGACGTTGCATACCACCGGAGGATATAACGAAATTTATCGAATCATTCAAAGAGACGGGTCGATGCGCTGGATCCGTGAACGTGGACTGATCAATCACAATCAAGAAGGGAATCCGTATCGGATTTCCCGGCTGGCTGAAGACATTACCGACCGCACCACGATGTCAGAAGCCCTTCAGGCCAGTGAGGACCGGTTTGCTCAGTTCATGGCCCATCTTCCGGGTTTGGCCTATATGAAAGACGATCAGTTTCGTTTGATGTATCTGAATCCGGAATTTGAACAGGTATTCAATATTGATCCAAAAAACTGGATAGGAAAAACCGTTCACGACGTACTGCTTCCCGACACGGCGGCAAAGCTCCAACACGATGATGACTGGGTGCTCTCACATGGTCAAGCCCTGGAAAAAATCGAGGATATTCCCCTCAATGACGGCCTTCATCAGTACTTAACCTGCAAATTTCCCATTCTCCAACATGACCGTTCACCGATACTGGGAGGTGTTTCGATCGATGTCACAGGCCAATTCAAGGCGGAAACACAACGGGATCACATTTTTTCCCTGTCCCTGGATCTCATGTGTAGCATCGGCATTGACGGGTATCTCAAAAAAACCAATCCTGCCTTCGAAAAACTACTTGGTTACACCCAGGAAGAACTGCTATCCCAACCATTAATCCTATTCACTCATCCGGATGACCGGATATCCACCCAGGCAGCATTCCATCAACTCGCTGAAGAAAAGGATGTGGTGGATTTCCAGAACCGTATCCGGGATATCCGGGGCAATTACCTCTGGCTGGAATGGCGTGCCACTCCCCAGCTCCAGGAAAAAACCATCTATGCCGTCGCCCGCGACATTACCCAACGGTATCACGCAACCAAAGCACTCCGTCAGTATGAACAAATTCTATCAACCAGCTCCGACTTTCTCTGCTTTTTGGATGAAAAGAATTGCCTGGCAGCCGTCAATCATGGTTTTTGTGAATATTTTAATCTTCCTGCCCGGGAAATCACCGGTCGTCACATTCGGGATTTTGTGGGCACGGATCTGTTTGAATCTCAGCTCAAGAGTCATTTAGATGATTGTCGGAAAGGGCGGGTCGTCTGCTTTCATCAACATGTGACCTTTCCCGCAGAAAACGTTCGCTTCATGGAGGTGAAACTGAATCCCTATGTAGAGCCGGACGGCACTATTTCAGGCGTGACAGCCATATGGCGAGATCTCACCGAGCAAAAACGTCTGGAACAGCATGTGAGACAAACACAAAAAATGGAATCCATTGGAACCTTGGCAGGAGGAATCGCCCACGATTTCAATAATATTCTGATGGCGATTCTCGGATGGGCAGAAATGGGCACATGGAAACATCCCAAAGGAGATCCCGCATATAAATATTTTGAGCAAATCAGCATCGCGGGGAAACGTGGACGTGATCTCATCCAGCAAATCCTCACCTTCAGCCGGCAAACCGAACATCATCCCCGCCCGGTCGATTTGGGCCAGGCCATCGAAGAATCTCTTGCTCTTCTTCGGGCCACCTTTCCCTCAAACATTGAGCTGTGTTTTGGTATGCAGCACAATATGAATATGGTGTTTGCGGACCCCGTTCAAATTCATCAAATCATCATGAACCTCTGTTCGAATGCGGAGCATGCCCTTCGCCCTAATGGCGGAACCCTGACCATCGACCTTCATACCATTCTCATTGAAAAAGGCGACCTTCAATTTCCACCGACACTAAATCCCGGAAGGTATGTGCAGATCGTCGTCAGTGATTCCGGTCCTGGAATTCCCGATCATATCCTTTCAAAAATTTTCGACCCGTTCTTTACCACCAAATCCATCGGAGAAGGCACCGGAATGGGATTGTCCGTGGTCCATGGCATTGTAGAAAATCTCCGAGGACACATTTCGGTAACAACCTCCAGTACGGACGGAACGACCTTTCTCATCGCCATCCCCGAGTATCAGATACCCACTGGCTCTTCCCCTCACTCAAAGCCTTCCCCAGTCTGTCCCGGAAATGGACATGTGCTGATTGTGGATGATGAAGTATCGATCACCGAAGTCTTAAAAGAATTTCTGGAGCATTTGGGGTATACCGTCACAGTCCGGACTAATCCCTTGGAGGCCCTTGAAGAGATTCGCGAAAATCCTCACCGATTCGACTGTCTCATCACCGATCAAACCATGCCCACACTTGGAGGAGACCAGTTGTCTCGAGAAATCCTCAAAGTACGCCCTGCCATGCCCATCATCCTTTGTACGGGGTTCAGTCATACGATTGAGAAGGAAAATGCTTTGGAACAGGGAATTAGCGCATTCCTTTACAAGCCCATATTACTCGATCAACTGAGCCAGACGCTGACCCACATCCTGTCGCATGCCAAACCCAAAAATTCCTAAGTCATAATTGATAGTCGCAGACTTCTCACTTAAAACACTTTTGTCTGTCGTGTCGCGTTCAGATACCCGAGAAGGACATCCCGCCTTGCCACGACACCGAGGAGTTTTCCATCCTCATCGACCACCGGCATTCGGATCAGGTGCTTCCCTTCCAGTCGATCAATAATATCCATAGCCGGCGTCTCCCGCTTCACCGACACCGGAGCAGGGGTCATCAGGTCGCCCGCCGGGACTCCTGCCAAAGACCGCTCCTCCTTAATCGCATGGAGAAGATCAAACTCACTGACAATCCCAAGCAAATGGTGATCATGGTCAACGATTGGCACACTCCCAAAACCCTCCTCTGTCATCGTTTGCGCCAATGCCTCTGCCGAATCCTCCGGATGATAGGCATACACGGCATCTTGCATGAATTGTTCGGCAATCAGACCCTTGAAATCCCGGGAACCAACAATGTAATCAACGCGTCGCATAATGCACCCTCCTTCATAAAGGGAAGTCGTCTGAGCGTCTGTATTGAAAGACAACCTGGCACCAGAGCTCTTTCAATCCCAAACTACTCTCCACATTCCCAAGGCGATGAAGCTAAAAATAAGACCTTCGAACATTCCTTCCCCCCAAACTGCCAACCGGGGACTGAACAACCACAGTTTAATCATCACCCAGTCCGGAAACGCTTTTCGCATGGACTCACCTCCTTCCGATCCTCGACGATTCTTCACTCAAAGAATGCTCTGTTCATCCTCGGATGGTTTATGTTTTGTGCATCATAAAAACAAGAAGGCCTTCCGGACATGTGCATTCCCGGAAGGCCTTCTTCTCGATCACTTCAGATAGGGTGACAAAAGAACAATTTACCCCATGACGACCTCAATTTTTTACGTTTTTTCTACCATGCTCTTTTTTTGAATAAAAGTAAAGCGCCTCACTTTGGGAAAACATGAGCACACCCTCGAGGTGCCCTGTAAAATATAAGGCCACGACCAGAAACAGGAGGGGTCTGTTGAAAAAAGCCGCCAGCGGCGTTCTCGCCATTTTCCCGTGCTCACGTACTACGCGTATGCTCCGCGCGTACAAACGGCTGCGGCCTTGACGGACGGACTTTTTTGAACCGACCCGGAGCCTTTGATGAGGAATCTCATCCTGCGCAAATTTGCCCTTGAACATCCTTATTATTCAACACTCCCAGGAGAACAATCTCGGGCATGGAGTTTCAGCTTACCTGCAAATTGGTGAAATCCCAGAATGACATCGTCCGCGAGAATATCCCACAGCGACGAGAATGAGATATGATTTCGTAGGAGACTCCTCACGACACTCCTGATGACACTTCATCGCCCACAAGAGACTTTTGCCGGTTGTTGTTGGCTGGCACGTTTGGCCGATAAAGTGCGGGCTTCTCAAGAGGGGAACTTCCCACTTCTCTATCGCATGTCTTTGGGCAGTCCGATTGGAATTGACGGCTATTGCCTTCGGCACTTCGGGCTGTCTTTTCGTCGATTACGCCATGCCCCGTCAAAGAACCTCGTACGGATCAAGATCTGGAACCGTGGTTCCTTGATCAGCCGGGAGTCAATTCCTCAACGATTTCAACTTGGAATAAGGTTGCTTCCAAGCTAGGCACTCCGGGCTACCCTGTCTTTTGTGTACGCCATCTCATATAATGGGTTGTTTATCCTACATCCATCAAGAAACCCGTGAACAGTCTCTTTGAAATGGTTGAACAGGATGAGTCCCTTTAAGTCTGCTCCATGACTGGTGGCATGACACCACACCCAAAACCCATACCCATACGTTCCCTCCGGGAAGAGATGTGAATCGCCATGAACTATCAAGCCATTTTGGATGACATTCATCAAGAAGTTCTGCACCGGTTACCGTGCGGAGACGTCGCCACCTACATTCCCCAACTGGCGTCGGTGTCCCCCCAGAAGTTTGGGATGGCCGTCCAGACCGTTGGTGGAGAAATGTTCCAGGTGGGGGAGGCATTCGAGCCCTTCTCGATTCAAAGCATTTCAAAGGTGTTTACCCTGACCCTCGGATTTCCGTTTGAAGGCGACAAAATTTGGACCCGAGTCGGACTGGAACCATCCGGATCGGCCTTCAACTCTCTCGTCCAACTCGAATATGAACATGGCATACCCAGAAATCCCTTTATCAATGCTGGAGCTCTGGTCATCTCGGATATTCTCCTCTCTCATTTACAGGATGCCCAAACTTCTTTTCTCGATTATGTCCGGCAACGGGCAAATAACTCCGCCGTTCAAGATGATCCCCACGTGGCTCGTTCCGAACGACAAAGCGGCTTTCGGAATGCGGCCTTAGCCAATTTCCTCAAAAGTTTTACCAATCTCACCAACGAGGTCGAAGAGGTGTTGGAGTTTTATTACTTCCACTGCTCATTGTCGATGAGCTGTGTGGACCTGGCAAAAGCTTTTCTCTTTTTAGCCAACAAAGGGCTTTGTCTTTGGACTAATCAGCCGGTCCTTACCCAGAGTCAGACAAAGAGAGTGAACGCCCTTATGCTGACCTGCGGGACCTATGATGCGGCGGGCGATTTCGCCTTTAATGTTGGATTGCCGGGGAAAAGCGGAGTGGGTGGGGGAATTGTCGGAGTGATCCCGAACCGGTTAACCGTTGCGGTATGGTCTCCTGGCCTCAACAAAAAGGGCAATTCATTCGCAGGGCAATACGCCCTCGAATTATTTACCACCAAAACAGGGGTTTCTATTTTCTGATTCGTAATGATGGCTGTTTGTCCAGCCAGATGAAGCCGATGCGTGGCATTCGTCTAGGAGACTAGGAGGAACAGAAAGACAGATGACGAATGCCCTCGACAAGTTCGTTGGCAATGCCATTTTTCGTCAGATACATGACCGCCCCAGCCTTCATCATTAATTCCCGGACTTGCTCATCTTCCTGAACGGACAATCCTATCACTTTCACCTTCGGCCATTCGCCTAGAATTTGTCGTGTCGCATCGATGCCATTCATTTTTGGCATATTCACATCCATGACGATGATATCGGGAAGGAGCGTCCGGGTATATTCGATGGCTTCCAAGCCGTCTTTCGCCTCACCAACGACATGAAAATCTGCTTGGACCTCTAAGAGGCCGCGGATACCTTCCCTCACGAGTGCATGATCGTCCACAAGAAGAATACGAATACTTTGATGCTGGCTCGTTTTTAGGTTAGATGGTGCCAAGGATGTCAAAAACCCTGACCGGGGTATCTGGGCGATCTCTGATGGGGGTTGAGAACCAAGAGGGACAAGAAGGGAAATACAGGTTCCGCGGCCCACCTCCGACTCAATATGGATAGCCCCCCCCAAAGCCTCTATCCGATCACGGATACTGAAGAGTCCAAACTTTCCCGGTCGAGTGTAATCCTGGGAGGCATCGTCCTGGGGAAATCCGTGTCCTGCATCCTCCACCTTCACTTGAAGTTCATGGGATGGGGTGCTTTTAAGGGAAACTGTGGCTTGATTGGTGCCGGCATGTTTCTTGACATTAAATAGAAGTTCTCGGACTGCCTGAAAGACAAATATCGCGTGATCCTCCGGAAGTTGAAGATCTTTTTCTTCTTCCTGTATACACACGCGAAGATCATGCTGTTCAAATTGCCCTCCCAACCAGACCAGTGCCGGTCCTAGTCCCAATTCATAGAGAATATTGGGGCTCAACTCTGCGATAAGGGTCCTGGTATAGTCGAGTGAATCCTTCAGAATTTTATCGATATCCTGTATCTCTGTCTCCAAACCCCATTCCCGGCCTCCCTGGCTCAATTGGGCGATCTTCATCCGACAGACCACCAATAATTGGGCAAGATAATCATGAAGTTCATTGGCCAACCGTCGCCGTTCCCGCTGTTCGGTCACGACCAGCTCAGACGTCATCTCCCGAAGATGTTTTTGATAACTCAAGAGGGCACGCGTGCGATCCTCGATGCGTTGCTCAAGAGAGTCATTTAAATCTTGTAATTCCTGTTCGGCCCGTTTTCTATCGGTGATATCCACCATCGTCATAATGGCCCCGATCGTGTGCTCTTGATCGTCTTGTAACGGTCTGCCACTCAGGATCAGAGGCACATTCGAATTCCCTACCTGCAAGCCCACTTCCAGTCCGTGGAACATCTTGCCTCCCAGGACTTTTTCGATCAACGTCCTCCCCTCGCCCCATTCCTCGGGGCTCTCGAAAGGACCCACGATTGTGTGCCGGGTGAACTGAAACACTTCCTGGAAGTAGGTATGGAGGATAGGTTTGCCGAGCAGTCTATCGGTGATACGGCTGTGGCGTATGATTCGACCGGCAAGATCACACACGACCACCGCTTCCCCTGTTTGTTCCAGAATCATTCTGGAAAATTTTTCTTCCACCAGAGCCCGGTCGTATTTCCGCTGTTCCGTCAGGTCGGTCAAAATCGCGCAATGCAAAGACTGATTATCAATTTTTAGGGAAACAAGGCCGACAAACACGGCCAGCTCACGATGATCGTTGGACAGTAATCGAATAGTCCCTGTTCCCCCGGCTAAGTTGGAATGGGAAGAAGACAGAGTCCGAAAAAACTCCCGATCTTCCTCGAAAATAAATGAGTCGAGAGAACAGCCGAACAACTCCTGATGGGAATGATTGACCATTCCGGCAAAGGTGGTATTCGCATAAAAAATAATCCCGGCATCATCAAAAATCACCGCCCCTTGGATCATATTATCGATGATGAGTCGATACGGATAATCGGCGCTCTTGAGCGTAAAAACCTGGTCCCCTTCCCCCGTTTCAACGATGAGGGCATCCACGGCTCCTTCCCGGATTGCCTGGAGCGTGTCTTCGGCTTCCTTCAGCCGCTGCTGTAATATTTCCTCCTGACCCGGATGACCATATTTGGCCAGAGACGCTTTATGTTTGGAAGCCATGGATAGTTCCCGTTTATCCTTTAGAGGGTAGAGGCGGCGGGGCCAATCCCAGAGAATGCAGCACACGGTCCTTTTTTGAAAGATCTCCGATGATTCTGCAACTGGGAAGAGGAAATTCTTTAATGAGGGTTGGAGCGGCAAAGATTTGGTTGGCACGGGCGGAAGCGGGATTGCGATATAAGTCGACAATTTGTAAGTCGGGATTCAGATCGTGAAGATAGTCCCGGCAAATCGATTTGATATTCGCCATGGCCCGGAGCGATAGGCTGGTCGCACCGGTCACATACAGCCGAAGACAAACCCCCGAATCTTTCACGACAGGAGCTGCACGTCGGGCGGTTGATGGCCCACGAGCGCTCATGGTGGAGGTTCCATTGCGCTTGAAAGAATCACTTCCCCCGACTCGTCATACAGATCGAGTCCCACCAACACTTTTTCGGTGTTTGACAAATCGCCAATAATTTTTTTTAAAGGAGGGGGTAATTTTTTGACCAATGTCGGAATGGCCACAATCTGGTCAAGCCTGGCCCTCTTGGGCTCACGGAGAAGATCGACAATTTCCACCGTATACTTGGAGGAAAGACGGGTCTCACACAACTGGTGTAAATTACTCATGGCCAAACGGGATTTGGGGGAATGTCCCGCGACATAGAGTGTGAGATGGTAGGGAGAATTCTTTGCAGAATCCCGCTTAGACGTCGATGGGGCTTGAGACACATGGCTCATAATTCGAATACCCTTTAAGATTTACCTGATATTCTTTGACATTCCGATGTGTTGACCCTTAACGACCTGCAGAGTTTTATAGGCCGTGTAAATGGTTTGAGGCGTGCCTCCCTGATATCTCATCCAAATGAATGCCCTGATGACTCATTGTATATTGACGAACCTGATGAGAATGAGCCATGCCACGGGATTTCAAAATATATAATTGCCGACGGTGTTCCCCATCAAATTCCAGGTTTGATAAATGGATCCAGGTATCGGCAAGGGATGACACGCCGACCTCCGTCTCCTGAGCGGAATCCACATGAGAGATGAGGCCTGTACAAATCAAGGTTATCTGACGGGATTTCAGAAAATCCACCATTCTTAAAAATAAGGCCTTAATCTCCCGGGTTGAACCGATGGAAAGAAAGTCGTTGATGGGATCCATGATCACCAGTTTCGGATGGTGAGTGTTCACCGCATTGTAGAAATTCACGAGATGGGATTCCAATCCGAATAAGGATGGACGGGAGGATTCAATGTGCAGCAACCCCTTGTTCACCCATTTTCCCAGGTTAAGTCCGATAGATTTCATGTTCCGGATGATCTGAGGACTGGACTCCTCAAAAGCAAAATACAAGACGTGCTCACCGCGACAGGCGGCTTCCGCAAAATGCGAGACTAAACTTGTTTTACCCGTGCCGACTCCACCTGTGACCAGGACGGTCGAGCCCCGATACACACCCTTGCCCCCAAACATCTCGTCCAATTGCGGAACCCCGGTGGAGACCTTTTCTTCCGAAATGTTGTGTTCAATTTTTAAGGAAGTGATGGGCAATACGGACAGCCCCTGTTGTCCGATGAGAAAAGGAAACTCATTGGTTCCATGCAGACTTCCCCGGTATTTAATCACCCGCAGCCGGCGGGTAGACATCTGCTCATTCACTCGGTGATCCAGTAGAATCACGCAGTCGGACACATATTCTTCGAGACCCTGACGGGTTAAGGACCCCTCTCCCCGTTCGCCGGTGACAATGGAGGTCATATTCCTGTTTTTCAGCCAGTGAAACAGACGCCGCAATTCGGAGCGGATAATACCCTGATTGGATAACCCGCCGAACAGGACCTCGATCGTGTCCAACACAATGCGTTTGGCACCGATGGAGTCGATCGAATCACCCAGCCGCACAAATAATCCTTCGAGATCATACTCTCCGCTTTCCTCGAATTCGGTGGCTTCAATGGGGATCGTATCCAAAATCAATTTGTTATCCTTGATCAATTGGTTCAGATCAAACCCCAGGGACCGGACATTTTGGGTCAATTCCTCCGCCGTTTCCTCGAACGCCAACATCACACCGGGTTCACCCATGTGGAGAGCCCCGCGAACCAGGAACTCCATGCCGAATAGAGTTTTTCCACAACCCGGACCTCCGCACACCAACGTGGTGCGTCCCTTGGGAAGTCCTCCCGCCGTGATGTCATCCAGGCCTTGAATGCCGGTTGGAGCTTTCGGAAATTCTGCAGACACCGTTTGACCTGATGATTTTTTCTTGGGCATGCTTTACAATTTCCTGAGATGGTAAATTACGTGGAAATCCAGCACAAATACCGGGAACACGCTTCGGGATTCCAACGGTAATTAATTATGGATGATTTCCTCCAATATATTCAATTCCTCATCGCAACCCAAGGCATTTTCAATCGTACGCAGTCCCATTCCTCTTTCACGTATATAGTTTGTTAGAAACCCTATCAATTATTTTGTCTACAGAAGAATGGACAGAATAAACCGAAGGAGCTCTGATTTGTCGAATATTCCGCTAAATTTTTTCTCACCCCATAATGCCCTTCTCATTTCCAACAAGACGGCACCCTTCCTTCCCTAGAGGGTTCAAACATGCGAGCACCTTTATCCTCTGGGGGGTCGTGCTATCGCCACTCCATCGTTCTTCTTTTTCTAGGGATAGGAATTGTGAACCCTTTTCCGTCCATTCGTCCGGAAACTCTCCCAGGCCTCCCTGTTGCTTCACCATCTTCGGAAAGTTGCACCGCCCACGCTCCGGTCACGAACGAATGCGTGGAAGCCGGACTACGAAGGAGACGGGACGCACTCAGAGCGGAGGCGGCGTTCCAAGCCAATACTCCCGCTACACACCTGGCATTGGCTGAGATACTCAATCAGCAAGGCGATCCAAACGGCGCTATCGAAGAATATCGGGCAGCGATTCAACTCGATCCTGATCTCGCCAGTGCGTTTCAAGGTATGGGAGCCGTCTATCTTGATCGACACGACTGGAAGCAGGCAGAACACGTGCTTGAGAGAGCGGTACAGTTAGATAGCCAGAACAGTCAGATCGAACACTGGTTAGGACGGGCACTTTTGGCTCAACAAAAATTTGGCGAAGCACAGCACGCATTGCAGTCAGCTACAAAACTGAATCCCTACGATGCGGAGGTTTTCTCCGATTTAGGTCTGACCTACATGGCTCAAGGCCAATCCACCAAAGCCCTCACCGCTCTTCAACAAGCCATTCGCTTGCAACCGGATTATTCAGAAGCCCACTCCCGCCTGGAACTGACTGATACCTTCAAATACAATCAGGATCAACTCATCCTGGAGACCAATAAAATCTTACAGCTTCTCTTCAGAAGAGAATGATACAGGCTTCATTCGTCTCCGAGTTCAACCCTCATGTCAGGTGTATGAACGATGCTCCCTGCTTCTTCTCCATTAACGCTAAAATCTCCACGAGATTCCCGCACCCGTCAAGAAATCATCGCTTCCATGAGTCAGGCCGCCACCGACGCGCACATCCAGTTGAAGATTATATGTCAGATGATAGAGCACTCCGGTCTGAAGAAAATTTGCGCTCCCACTCGCCACATCTCTGGGATATAATCCGAAATATTCCACAAACCCGGTTAATCGATCCCGAATGGCTGCGCTAAATCCCAGGGACGAAGAGACCTGCACAAACCGCGTTCCCTGAGAAGTGGGGCTGCCAATATTGACCGTGCCAAACAACCCGACCCTTTTATTCAACTCATACGTCAAAATCGTCCGGAATAGCGGGTCGAGCCGATCCGAGGAGAAATCCTTATCACCCGTGGGAATCGACAGTCGGCCGACGAAACTCAACCGTGGCCTAAATCCCTGTTGCTGAAAGACCTGAACTTTCAATCCCAGGGCAAGATCATTAAACCCATTCACATCCTGACCATTGTCAATGTAAGTCAAGGTCGGCCATTCCACGCGCAATTCAGTCATCTCGGTTAATCCGATACGGACAAGGGTCTCGGGGAAGTTATGGGTTTTGACATCGGGAGATGCCTTTTCAAAAGAAAACGTATATCCCGTTTCGATTTGAATGCGTCCCTTGGTGATGGTGGCGGGACTCAGGCTGAAGGTCGGCCGATCCGTCGCAATCGGCTCAGAAAATGAGCCGGCCTGCCCAACGATCCAGGGACGGGATGGGGTAGGCTCGCCTCCATTTTCCTGCCCATAGCACCAGGACTGTCCAAGCAGAATCACCCACAATGACCACAGGACAACCGCGGGTAATGACCGCCCAATTCTTTTGTTGTTGGGAAAACAGAAGCCGCGCATAGAATTTGAAAGCAATTTGAAAGATTCGCAACCCTTGAGGTTTTGTCTTATTGGGAGTGTTGAATAATAAGGATGTTCAAGGGCAAATTTGCGCAGGATGAGATTACGCATTAAAGGCTCCGGGTCGGTTCAAAAAAG
>BQIW01000113.1 GCA_021604105.1 Nitrospirales bacterium
ATGAATACTCAAAAACAAACTGGCAACACACCTAACAATTCTCAAACGAGGCGGGCACATTTCTTCCTGGCACGATCGAGAGCCATCACAGAATTGACTATATTTCACACCGATCTTTTTGCTGAGAATTCAACTCAGTAAAAGAGAGGGGGCTTCATGAACAAAGCCTATTTTATTGTCGGAGTTACTTGTCTATTTCTGGGATGTATTGGAGGGCAATGGGTCAAAGAAGGGACATCTCCCGAAACCGTCCAACAAGACTACCGCGAATGCCAAACGATGGGAATCGTTCAAGAACCGCAACCGGCGACCTTGGGCGATAAAATTGGTGCCAATCCCGACATGAGCGGCCGGGCTATTGAACAATGCATGCGAGGAAAAGGCTATCGGTGGGTTACCGAAAAGACGACTAGCCCATAGGAAAGGGAAACAACCTAGGCCTCCCTCTTCTACGTTTTTATCTTATTGGCAAATTGTCCGGATGGTACTATTTTGATTGCGGAAGGGATCGACAATTAGCCTATAAGTGAAGACCTAAAGGCTTTTTTCAAGCGTTAATACCTGAAGTGTAAGAAAATGGTGGGGGCACGGCTACCGAAAATACTTAATAACTGCTTGATATTTAGCGTTATTTATTTCTGGCAAATTTGCTGTTACCCCTATAATTACCCCCATACTTGTCTTCTCACTTCATAATTTTTTTAGGACTTTCCCTTTCTGGTTGAATCATTGATCTCAACTTTTTTTGAACTGTCACCTTTCCGCCCACAACATTCCCTCTTACATCCTTTGAGCCTATTCCCTATATGTTGGAAAGAATGCCGGGATTGGTCGAATAATTTTTCCGACGTTTCGGGTGAGTATTGAAATCTCACAATTGAGCAATAGGCCAAAGACAACACAAAAAAGAAGAAAAATTTATACACCTCTTTCTATTTGGTGGGTGTATTCTCCTTTGAAGATTCTAACAATTGTGGGCATTGCTGTTGAATTTCCTTATGAAGGGGAACCGCTAAAACAGTTTCAAAAAGAGTACTCGCTTTACACATTTGAGGGGCGGAAAGGGTCTTAACTCCAAGGAGAACTGCCTTCGTCAGGTTTGCCCCTTTCAGATTCGCCTCTGTGAGGTTCGCCTCCGTCAAGTTCGCCTCTGTCAAGTTCGCCTCCGTCAAGTTCGCCTCCGTCAAGTTCGCCTTTGGCAGCTGCGCCCTCAGCAGGTTCGCCCCCATCAGGTCCGCTCTCGGCAGCTTGGCCTTGGTCAGGACCAACATCGTCAGGTTTGCTCCAGTCAGATTCGCCTCCGTCAGTACCACCCCCGTGAGATGCGCTCCGGTCAAGTCCGCCTTCGACAGCTGCGTTTTTGTCAGGACCGCTTCCGGCAGGACCGCCTCCGTCAGGTTCGCCTCCGTCAGATTCGCCTCCGTCAGGTCCGCATGAACCAGCCGCGACCTCCGCAGCTGCGCCTTGGTGAGGTTCGCACCCCTTAGATTTGCCTCTGAGAGGTGCGCCTCCGGCAGGTTCACCTCCGTCAAATCCGCTCCCGTCAGGTCCACCTCGTTCAGATTCGCCCCAACCAAGACCGCCCCGCGCAACTGCGCCCCCGCCAGAACTGCCTTCCTTAGATCCGCCCATCGGAGCAGCGCCCTGGGCAGCTGCGCCTTCGTCAGGTTCGCCCCTGGCAGCTTCGCCCTCGGCAGCTGCGCGTCTGTCAGGTTCGCCTCCGTTAGGTTCGCCTCCGATAGGTCCGCGCCTGGCAGCTGCGCTCCGGTCAAGTCCGCCTTCGTCAGGTTCACCTTCATCAGCACCAATCCGGGCATGACCGCCCCCGTCAGGTCCGCCTCCGTTAAGTTCACCTCCGGCAGGACCCCTCCCCTCAGGTTCGCCTTCGTCAGATTCGCCTTCGTCAGATTCGCCTTCGTTAGATTCACCTCCGTCAGGTCCGCCTCCGTCAGGTCCGCCCCCGTCAGATCCGCCCCCGTCAGGTCCGCCCCCGTCAGATTCGCTCTAGACAAATTCGTCCCGGCCAGGGCCGCCCGGCGCAACTGCGCCCCCGCCAGGCCTGCCTTCTTCAGATCCGCCCAATCTAGCAGCGCCAGCGGCAGCTGCGCTTTTGTCAGGTTCGCCCCCGTCAAGTTCGTCTTCGTCAGGTTCGCTTTCGTCAGATTCGCCTCCGTTAGGTCCGCCTCCGTTAGGTCCGCCTCCGTTAGGTCCGCCTCCGCCAGGCTCGCCTTCGTCAGATTCGCCTCCGGCAGCTGCGCCTTCGTCAGGTCCGCGTTCGTCAGGTTCGCCTTTGGCAGGTCCGCTTTATATAAAATTGCTCTTTGAAAATGACCATTTTCTAAGTTCACTCTTTCAAAATTAGCAAACTTTAAGTTCGCTCCCTCTAAATGTACATCCAAATACTCTCCCCAATTGTCTACTTTTTTTTCCTGTTGAAGATCGTTTGGCTTTATAGAAAATTGGTGGTGTTTAAGTGTAAGAGTGAGAATTATACCCTTAAGCGAAAGTGGAATAAGCACTATCATGATGATAAGGGCAAGACCGTAGAAAACAGTGAGGAGAAATCGTTTCTCCTTCACCTTACCCGGATAGAGATTGGACCAAAAGTGCCCCATGATCCAAAGCCCCAGAAATGGAATGATAGCAATAATATAAGACCAGACAGGCTCGTGAAGCTTGGCATACCAAAAAGGAAACAAAAGAAGGACAATGGGAAGCCCTCCCCATAACGAGACTTTAGAAATGATTTGTTGCCATCGACCTATAGGGCCAAAATCGGGTTGGTCACCGATCACAAGGATCCATGGATACAACTGTCGAGGGTCAATGGGTGCGTACTTCCTCGTCGCGAATTCCGCTTGAAGCGCAGCAATTCGTCCCAAATACAATTGCAAATAAATGAAAATGGCGATTGCCAAAATGGGAGCTAGAAAGAAAAACCCGAAAAGGTCAACATTCACATTCACTACCGGCAAATTGACGGGGTCGTTACGAAATAATTGAACGTCTGATGTGCCAAAAATGGTCAGGGCGCAGTAGCCAAGAAACCCCATTAACACCATATATACTCGGCTCGCTTTTTCACTGGCCTTGGCTATGTTGTCAAAGAGCCAATCTGGAGGGGGGGGAAGGGCTTGAGGCTTTTCGGCCAGAGTGGAAGGAGGAGTTTGAAGCTCTGCTTCATTTGGTTGGGAAATGACTTTTTGGTCGGACAAGTCCATCTCGCACCTCGTAGAATGTCCGCCACCCTACCAAATTCCACACAAAAAGTATTCTCTCGCTTCTCTGGTCTCTCTGGTCTTCCCTCAATTTCGTAGCCAGGTTCGTGAAGATTTAATAGCAGCATGACACTTTTTTTTGCACATTTCAGATGTGTCCACAATTTCGAGACTAAGCCACTGGAAACCTCGTGACACGATTCACCCTGTTCCGATAGTCCTTGACCATATCTCCGTCACAATATGTGGGTAAGGGCATCCGGCGCCAACTCTCCGCTCCTGATTTGGGATTACACTTCTGCTATTGATTTGCGTAATTCCTGTGCGACAGCCTTTGCGATTTTCTCGAAATCTGCCTCCGCTGATCGCGTTGGTGATCTCAGACACTCAATAATCTCCTGCTGCCTTCGGGTTGAGACTTCGCCATAGCTACAGAATGTGGTTAAGACTTTCTCATGGCCAAGGTTTTGGCTCCAGGCTTTGAAGGCTTCCGGTGTCTGACAAACTGTCTCCCCTAGGCGAACCAGGGTATTTCTGAGGCTGTGTGGGTTGAAATAGGGCAACCCTGCGTTGGTAAACGCCTCAGGTTTTTTTGACATGGAGGATGATATGAAACACATCCTGCTTGCCCTGGTAGCCTTACTTTTCATGTACAACATGGTGTGGTCGGCCCGTAATCCGATTCCACACCAGTGGACAAAAATGGCGATGGACGATGTCGATCCATCGCCCTATCAATGGGATGGGCCATGTGGGGTTGTGTCGGAAATTCTTGAGGCAGGATTCGTGCTCTGCTCGGCGCCTTTAAGGGTACCAATTCCTGAAAGCGATATTTCTGGAACCAATGCCCCATGGATGTTTCAGCCACTTTACGGGCTTTGATAAACCAGTCGGAAACATACGTGTCCCTGGCTAAACATGCTGTCTTTTGTTTCCGGCTAACACAAGAAATCAAAAAAATTGATGTGCGATTTCTTTCCACGATATCGCGTTACTAACCTAAGCGCATGGTCAATGCGCCATCCAAGTGTGAGATTTCGAATTGACCATAGCACGCACAATTACGCAATGCCGTTGCGGCCGCTTTGATTCTAACCGGAAATCGTGTGGGATCTAAACTTTCCCAATCTGTACCGAAATAGTAGGGATCACTGTCTCGGATAGTAACCATAATATTCCCGTGGTATCCGCCAGGTCCAAGAGATACTTGCACCTCTTCACCAGCACCTAGCCCCGCCCGATGTCTGCGTATGGCCACTTCACAGGCATGGAGGAATGACGAACGTCTCGAATATGGGATATTCACCAAACGACCTTTCAGTTTGCCTGAGGAACAAAGGGAATTTTGGTCTCAATATATACACGCCATCTAAATAATACCAGCCCCAGTTAACAAAAATTTGAAATCCGTTATCTCTGCACCATCCGCCGTCACCCACTGATCACCTTTCGTTCCCAGTTTTTTAAGCTCCTCTTTCTAAGCCGAAAAAAGCCATTACCATTTATTAGAAATAAAACTGGGTTGACTTTATTGATTCCTTTTTTAAAAATTAAAATTCAGTCGCCACAAAAAAGCATCTAATGAAATTTTCTAGCGCACTCTCTCAGAAAGTATGTGTTCTTTATAGTCTACTGGTGGTTTGGATGATTCCGTCTAATTTAGAGGCGGCGACGCAAACCATGACCGTCGAAGGTTCTGTTACATATGGTGAAGGTTTTCCTCATGACCCTGAACGAGAGCCGATAAGAGTTAATAAATTTGATCCAAATTTAGGGATTTTAAAAAAAGTGACATGTACCGCAGCAGTTAATTTCTCTGGGTCACAAGAATTATTAAATCATACCTGGGGAGGTGATGCAGTCGGATTCTACAGTATATGGGTGTCCGAATTGTCAATACGTGGATGTAAAACTCTTTTTGCTAGTAAAACTTATGATGTGTTTTTACCCGGCAAGGAATTCAATGGACCCCCTACGAAAATCACACAGGATTTTTCGATTACGCTAGCAGAGACACAACATACCGTTGAGTTATCCAGTCAAAGTTTAATCGCCGACATACCTGGGGAGAAATGGGAGGCCACTGTTTATGGAAGCCCAGGAGGAGGTATATCTCACGCGGCAGGCACCCCAGGCCGTATCTTTTCGGGAAATTTCATATCTTATATATTTCACGTAACAGTTTCTTTGACCTATGAATATGAGCCCAAAAGGGGACTTACCCTCACCCCACCCTTATCGTTTATAGGATCCACCGAACACCCTATTGCCATTGGGGCTACAGCAAACAAAACACTGGTCGTAAAAAATGAGGCCCCTGGCGCCGGAGGAGATACCTGTTCCTCAGAAGAGAAAACGGCCTTTGTAATTCGTCCACCGGTACGTACCGATGAACTTATGGGCTTAGAAGAGCAAGGACCGGACCCCCTCCCCTTTAGTATTGTAGATCAACAGTTACAAACTCTTTGTCCCCAACAGTCCAAAGAGTTTCCTGTGACGTTTACCCCACAGGCACCTGGTATTTACGATGCCAAAATTAATATAGTTGTTTCTGACTTTGAGAATCCTGTGGCCTCCGCCATTGTACGGGGTATTGCCATAAAACCGGAAGAACCGGAAAATTGGGATGTTAAGTGGAGCGTTTTCCCCAAACCTCCAGAGGTCTTTCAACAGATTCCTTATCGGCTCCAGTGGACTGTGGCCAATAAGGCCGCGGAACCAAAAAATTTTAATTATAACGTTTTAATCGACAAAGAATATTTTCGCCCGGATACCGCCCTGGATCGCGCCCTGGGTCTAAGGGGGGAAGCCATTGATCCCGATGCTTGGGAATTCGCGGAAAAAGATGTCTTTACCCCATGTTTCTTTGATGCCTCTGGACAAGAGCAGCTTGTGCCTTCCGTCCAGCCAGGCAATCCTCTGACGCTTCATTGTAACGTCATCCATTCCTGGAATTGGATACCCCCACGTGACAGTTTGCTGGGACAAGTCGCAGGATTAGCCGCTGGATTATTTCCTCCCGGTGGAGCATTTGAAAAATTTGAACATGCTTTGGAATCAGGCGTTAATTTTTCAATCGCTCTATTTGATGCCTTAAATCAATTTGAACAGGCGGCACCACGCCTTGAAATAACCTATACGCCAACGGACGATGCTGAAGGAGTCCCTCCTCAAACAATTACCGTGACGGTTCCCAACGAGCAGATTGACACCTACTTGCGAAGCAACACAAAATATGCGGAAGTGGCTTTTTTGGGATTTTTGGGTGGAATGGCCTGTTTGGCTCCACCACCCTTTAATCCCGTGTGCCTCGGGTTAACCGGTACAGCCTTGAGCTATGCCATTATGGGCAATGTTTTATTTGATACGGCTCTTGATCCTAGACATCATTCCACCGCCGATTTTCGAGCACACGCAAATTCATCCACTGCCAACGCATTACCCGCTCATGCCAACGAAACACCTTCAGAAAATTACACCGTGCTTGCTCAGCCTGGCCCTCTCCTTGCCATACCCACACAGGGCATAGAGGATCCTTTGGTCAAAAAGTTCGTGGAACTCAGCAAAGAAATGCCGGGTATTGCTGAGGCAGCAGCGCTTTCCCATGAACGCTATTTAGCTGCCCTTGAGGCTCAATCGAGCGAGTGGGCAGCTATCCAACAGAAGGCAAGACTTTCCTACAATCAGATGCTTTTCGATCGAGAGAAGCAGTTGGGCCCCCTGTATGAACACCTTCTCGCGCTTCTCCCCTCCTTGGACGAGAAACGAATAACCCAAGTGCGAGATTTCTTTCAAACCCACGGGATACCGGAAGAAATCCGTGTGCTCTATGAGAACCAGGGATTCACTGAACAGGATATCCAGGATCTGGAAGAAAGTTTGGCGGAGGCCGACCAGGTTTTGTATGAAAATGTCCCGGAACTCCCGACTCTTAATAAAATAAACCAAAAAATGCATGAGCTGGAAATGGCGCGGCAAAGGGTACCCATTGAGGGCATAGTGCCTGCCAGCGTCTCATGGGAGCCCAATGCGTTTGTGCTGGGTGATACAGTTTCAAGCGTGGTAGCTGTCATTGAGTTAGACAATGGAGTAGATCCAGCCCACATTCTCACCGATACCCTTCGGCTCAATGGCTCGCCACTACCAAACCACAATGGAGGCGATATCGGCGATCACAATCGGAATGGGGTAGCCGATTTAACTTTAAAGTTTATTCCTGAGCACTTTACACCACTCACTTCAGAAGCAGGGACACATGCGTTCGCCCTGACAGGAGAATTGCAGGACGGGACATTATTAGGCGGCGTTGGTCTTCTTCAGGTCGTGCCCGCAGGGGTTGATGTTGTTCCTGGAGATTTTAATGGGGATGGAAAAGGGGATATTATCTGGCGAAACCTTGATAGTACGGGCGTGGCCGTCTGGCTGATGAACGGAATGACCATTGCCTCGCCAGGTTTTCTGGGAGGGGTTCCCGCCGAATGGCAGATTCGGGGCATCGGGGACATTGATGGGAATGGAAAGGCCGATGTGGTGTGGAAACATTCTAGTCAGCATGTGGTGGCCATTTGGACGATGAACGGTCTGACCATCGATGGTGTTGGTTTTCCTGGCGGCGTTTCCTCTGGTTGGGAGATTAAAGGTGTGGGAGATATGAATGGCGATGGTAAGGCGGATCTTCTCTGGCAAAATTTAAATTCTGGGGTGGTAGCCGCCTGGCTCATGAATAGCTCGGCGAACATTTCACCTGGTTTTCTCGGAGGTGTTCCGGCGACATGGCAAATTCAAGGATTGGGTGATGTCAATGGTGATGGCAAGGCGGATGTCATATGGCAAAACCAGAACACTGGCACAGTAGCCATATGGATGATGAATGGACTAAGCCTAATGTCAGCAGGCTTTCCCGCCAGTACTTCTCTAGAGTGGAAAATAGAAGGTGTGGGGGATGTGAATGGCGATGGTAATGCTGATCTGGTGTGGAAGAATGCAACGAGCAATAAAATAGCCATTTGGCTCATGAAAGGAACCTCTATTGCATCTTCTGACATCCTTGGCGGCCTCTCATCAGAATGGAAGATTAAGCAGATTGGGGATTTAAATGGAGATGGGAAAGCAGACGGAGTGTTTAAAAATAATATCACCGGAGAGGTAATTGTGTGGTTATTGGATGGACTATCCATTATTCAATCTGGCTCCCCTGGTAGAGTATCTCCAGATTGGGTCATTCAGCCATAATTCTTCCTTCACTTTACCCCCTTGAGAGGAAATGATCACTCTTTCTTTCAAAAGAAAGCCTTCTCATACCTGTCTTGTCTCCTAAGATGACTTTTTTCCTTTAACAGGAAAACGGCTTGAGGGCTCTCCTTTCCGCTCAAGTCAAAATTTAGCATTTCTCAATACTTGGTTGCCTTTCATCTTCATTTCTCATGACATCGAATTTTAGAATGGGAAATTGTCATGGTGAAGGCAATTGGAAAAAGTTAATTTGCCTAATGATTTCGAGAAAAAGCTGAAGAGGGCACGGCTACCGAAAAGACTTAATAAATGTTTGATATTAAGCGTTATTTAATTCTGGTAAATTAGCTGTTACCCCCAAAGATACCACCACAACTTATCATCCACCTTCACCATTCTTCAGGATTTCTTAAATGCCAAAGATCGCTGATTCCCCACTTTGCTTTTTGAAATACCATCTAGCTAGACAAGCACCCGATGGTGAATTTGGTCAGGTTACATTTTCATTTCAACTGTTTTTTCGGTTGACGTAAGCTCCAAGGAACAACGACACTCACCTTGACGGAACACGCAAAATTTCGAGCACGGTTGTGGTTCCGCTCGGCGGAAGAGTTCGGTTATGATTTATAAGCAGAAAACTTCTTGGATCCAGACATCATGCTCGAATGGCCCATGGATAGATTGAAAACAACCGCGGCTTTCATTGATGTTTCGGTCAAGGTCGGTACTTACCCAGTTGACAGTACAAATGACTTTGTTCGTATCGAGAATTACGCCTCTAATGATGCCGAGGTGCAAGATTCGAATTCCTGTTTGCCCTTTGCCCTTCATGCGTTTGATCGCGATTCTATCTCCTGGCTTCATCTCTGCGGCCCTTTCGGGCTGTTTTCCTTCTTCCCAGCCAAGCATCCAGATGCCTTGTTCGACAAACCTGGCGTCTTGGTGATCGGTGCCACCCTCCCACGATGCGCCTACAACCCAGTAGTGATGCATAGAACCTCCTTGGCGACGATGGATGTAAATGATTAGATGGAAATGCAGATGTTTCGGAACTTCGATTTTTTGTCAACATAACACACGTCTCAGGATCTTTCCGAGAGTTTGTGCATCCCCTTTCCTTCAAGGCTTCCTACTCGTCTAGGAATTTATCAGGGTAATGTATGCGAATCCTATTCGCTGACATCAACGCTCATTTATCGGACTGAATTAGGTCATGCAATTTATTAATCAATTTCAGAAATTAATCAAGATTATGGCCTCCAAAAATGGAAAGGGGGGCCTGACGGGAGTGTCTTACTTTTGAATGAATGGGCTCCCCAATGGGCGTTCTGATGTGTCCAACAACCTTCACACATCGATTTGACACACGGATGGAGATTACCTTAGGCGATTTTAAGATTACACCTCCATCTTAAATTTCCGTAATCTATCTGCTACCAGGTTTGCCAGTTTGTCCATATCTGACTGCGATAAGCGCTCCGGGGATTTCAAATTCTCCAGAATTTCTTGTTTCCTCTGCTTTGAGACTTCGCCATAACTACAGAATGTGGTTAAGACCTTCTCGTGCCCGAGGTTTTGGCTCCAGGATTTGAAGGCTTCCGGTGTCTGGCAAACTGTCTCTCCGAGGCGAACCAGGGTAGTTCTGAAGTTGTGTGGGTTGAAATAGGGCAACCCTGCGTTGGTAAACGCCTCAGCAAAGATTTTGCGAATGGGGGTGGCGGTGCTCCAATATTCTCGCTTCAATCCTCCGACGGTAAAGTGGTGGGTATTCTTGTCTAAGACGACATTCGAAGCTGGAAAGAGGGGATCGTCGTGGCTCCAAATTTTTTCTTCCCTCAGATACTTTATCCAGTCGGCCACAATTTGGTGAATCTCGGCACCGACTGGGAAGAAATACGTGCTAAACGTCTTGCTGAACTTGGTTCGGACCTCTCGCGCATCCTGAAAAACGCTTCCCCCAACCATATCGACATGCTTCAGTTTCATCGAGGCGATGGCACTATCCCGTGCCCCGGTCAGGAGGGTGAAGGCAATTAGCGCACGATTCCGGAGTTCAATATCAGAGTTGGACAGCATTCCCCCAACAACGTGTTGGATTTGCTCCACCGTCGGGACCGCTTTCTCTCTGCGGGCATTGGCGACCCGTGCGTCCTTCTCGGACAAGTTGAAGTACTCGGCGTCAGAATACCGTAAACGCGACTTATTGCCGGCTCGCCCGCCAACCATCGAAAGAATCACTTGAGGTTGGCCCAGGTGGCATGCAGTGTCGCGTTTCGGACCAACAAGGAGCGTCTCTTATCGTGGATGGCAAACGGATTCCCTTCCCCTCATTCACAATACCATTCTACAATTTTGGGAGAGTATCAAGAGCCTTGACAGAAATTCGAAATGAGTAGAATCTAACTACTCCGCGTTGGAAACTTAATAACAATTCATACCTTAATCCGGAATTGGTGAATGAAAACAGGATTCTATTTGGTAAGAGCGGAGAGGAATCCTCATGAACAGTGACCAGCAAACACCGTTGAAAGTGTTCTATTCCTATGCCCATGAGGATGAATCCTTAAAAGACAAACTGGCAACACACCTAGCAATTCTCAAACGAGGCGGATACATTTCTTCTTGGCACGATCGAGAGCCATCACAGAATTGATATATTTCACACCGATCTTTCTGCTGAGAATTCAACTCAGTAAAAGAGAGAGGGCTTCATGAACAAAGCCTATTTTATTATCGGAGTTACTTATCTATTTCTGGGATGTATTGGAGGCCAATGGGTCAAAGAAGGGACATCTCCCGAAACCGTCCAACAAGACTACCGCGAATGCCAAACGATGGGAATAGTTCAAGAACCGCAACCGGCGACACTGGGCGATAAAATTGGCGCCAATCCCGACATGAGCGGCCGGGCTATTGAACAATGCATGCGAGGGAAAGGGTATCGGTGGGTCACCGAAAAGACGACTGGCCCATAAGAGAGGGAAACAACCTAGGCCTCCCTCTTCGACGTTTTTATCTTATTGGCAAATTGTCCTGATGGTCCTATTTTGATTGGAGGAGGGGCCGACAATTAGCCTATAAGTGAAGACCCAAAGGCTTTTTTCCAGCGTTAATACCTGAAGGGTATGTAAATGGTGGGGGCACGGCTACCCAAAAATCTAAACAACTATATGATATTAAATAATATTTTTGATTGCATTTTTTAGCAGTTACCCCCAAAGTTGCCCCCATACTGTTACCCTTGTTTCATATTTTTTCGGAATTTTACCACCTACTTTTCAGGAAGATGCCTAAGTTCCGCTTCTCTTTTGAAATAAATTTATCATTACAAGAAAATCCTTCTCCAGTCCCATTTCGTCTGTTCATAGCAGACGATTTTCTATTGCCCGCATGGAATCAACAGTTCTTCCAGAATAGACTAACAGGGGAACCGGATATTGGCTGGTAAGATGTGTTTGGAGTCATAACTGCATCTTTACCATCAACGTTAGGAGGAATATTAATTTTAATGGTAATGTTGTCCTGATTTGAGAAGGTACTGGTCTATCTATATTTTGAAGAAAGAAAAACGCAGTCTTGCCAACTCAATTCCCATCGCCAGGGTCGATCAAAAATCAAATAAATCTTTAAAAACACAGATCTGATAATGGCCATTCGTATTAAGAAAAGTAAATACGATTTGTATACATTAGGAACACGAGTTTATTCGCTACTTTTGGTAACCGAAGAGTGCTCTTGGTGGTCAGATTTAAATGAAAACGTGTTAGGCGTCGTAACTTATGATGTGTATGATCAAGATTATAGCTGGGTTGTGCTCGCACGCGACGAACTCGGGTGTTTCCGGGCTGTAGACCTGGACTGTAGTTATCCCTCTGAGCGTCGTGCTGAGGCAATGGTTCGTACTAAAATTGAGGACCTTTCTCGTTCTGTAAAATTTCAGGGTTTCGTGCCACAGTATGATGCACAACGGAAACCAATTAATCTGTTATCTCCGATTCAAGATATATCAAAAGCGAACCTACATCCATATTTCCTCCACCTCATTGAAGATCCAGGAAGGGAGCCAGCAAGACGTGTGATAAGAGAAATTGCCCCTTGGCTTTATCCTGCTGACAGCCATTTTATTAAAGAATTTCAATGCAACCAATTTGATCAAAGGTTATGGGAGATTTATCTGTGGGCAACATTCAGGGAGTTGGGTTACGACGTGGCTCAGCACGAAGCTCCTGACTTTGAATGCCGTTCGCCATTGGCTCATTTTACAGTTGAGGCCACTACGATTGCCCCTTCGCAGAAGGGAGTACTAGCTGACCACCCAAACCCTAAGCTTAAAGAAGAATTTAATGATTTTCTCGTTACATATATGCCTATGAAATTCGGATCAGCATTATGCTCAAAATTAGATAAAGTTAACGCAGAAGGGCTCCACTATTGGGAAAGAAGTCATTCGGAAAGCAAGCCTTTTATAATAGCAATCGCGGATTTTCACAAACCAGGAAACCACCAAAAAAAAGAGTCGGCATCAATAACCTATTCCCAATCCGCTTTATACATATATTTATATGGGCACAGGGTAGATTGGGCATTTGAAGACGGGAAGTTGCTTATTAATGTAGCACCCGTGAAGGAACATAAATATCAAAGTAAAATCATTCCATCTGGATTTTTTGATCTTCCCAAAGCAGAGAATATTTCAGCAGTATTGTTCTCGAATGCGGGAACGTTAGCGAAGTTTGATCGAATAGGGGTGGCCGCTGGGTTTGGTGCCAAGAATCACAAATACCTTCGTATTGGGCTTAAATTTGACCCAAACCCGAATGCTGTAGTTGGAAAAAGTTTTGTGACAGACGTTGAAGACGATGCCTATAAAGAGTGTTGGAGTGATGAAATACAAATATTCCATAATCCAAACGCGAAATATCCATTAGCTCCAGAAGCTTTTCCTGGAGTGGCGCACCATTTTTGGAAAAATGGAAAACTTGTGACTTTTGATTATGAAGAAAGGGTATTGTCATCTAACACTATGATCATACATTTGACGGATGAGTAATTTTTGGTCATACCTGCATTTGTATTGACTGTCCCAACACAAACAGCCCCACAACAGGTATTTTCTGCAGATTTTATAATTTTAAGCGAAGATTGGCAGCAACAGATTTCCCTTAGAACTGATAATGATCGTCAATCATGGATGAGGACTGCTGACGACCTCATGGCTGCTGTACGAATCCTGAAGGAACGAACCCCCCAGTTACCCCCGGCTGTCAATGGATCTTCTAAATCGTTATTGGAAAATAGGCAACAAAAAAGCCGCTTATATTGCGGCTTTTCGTCTCAGCATTATACTTTATCGGATGTCTTTGGATTAAGAAGTGGTGGAGGGCACGGGAGTTGAACCCGCGACCCCTACGTTGCGAACGTAGTGCTCTCCCAACTGAGCTAGCCCCCCACTTTTTAGAACGATGGGATATGAAGTGCAAAACAGAAATACTACGTTACTTGTGATGAGGAATTATAACGAAGACTGATGTATCTTGCTATCTTTTCGGTAAAAACTTTTGTCGTCTCAATTTTTTGTACTTCAGCGTTCCGTAAACTTCAAACGATGGTTTCTTTAGTAGAATTCACGTTCTCCACCTCCATGACTCTACCTTCCCTATCCCCTCCTTACAAAGGAGGGGGAAATCTGAAAACATCTGGACTTTTGTTGTATGTATGTTGGACATTCTCGTGGAACCGGCAATCTAGGGCTTTTCTTGCTTTCCTGGATGCCCGCCTCCGCGGGCATGACGAGTAGATTGGAGACCGTAACATTTTAACTATTTGACTCTTTATCAAGGGAGCACTCGCACCGTTCGGCCTTCTACCTGTAATCGCCCTTGAGCCATAAGCTGAATGGCTTGGGGATAGAGTTGATGCTCCTGCTCTAGAATGCGGGCGGATAAGGATTCAACCGTATCCCCCTCATGAATGGGCACAGCGTCTTGCACAATGATAGGTCCTTCATCAACCCCTTCCGTTACCAAATGTACCGTGCAACCGCTCACCTTCGCGCCCCACTCCAAGGCTTGCCGCTGG
>BQIW01000114.1 GCA_021604105.1 Nitrospirales bacterium
CGCCATTTTCCCGTGCTCACGTACTCAGCGTACGCTCCGCGCGTACAAACGGCTGCGGCCTTGCTGGACGGACCCTTCGGGAAGACTCAGGGCATGCTTTTTTGAACCGACCCGGAGCCTTTGATGAGGAATCTCATCCTGGGCAAATTTGCCCTTGAACATCCTTATTATTCAACACTTCCTGCTTGATTAGCAGGCAAGATGAGAGGTGCACGGCGAATAAGGTATTCCTGCCGCTTTTCCTTATTTGTAAAAAAATAGGTTTAGGGCTTATGTCCTGGAAGTGTCAGCATGTGGGATTATTTAGAAAATAGAGATGAAAGGAGGAAGCCATCGGGTGAAACAACGGAAACGGTACGCTATTACTGTGGTAAGCGTAGACTCTCTTGCCGTATTAGTCCGGTAGATCTTCTGGAATAGAGAAGGGTGTGGCTTTGACGGGCTTACTCAAGAGCAACAAACCACCAGCAGGACGGTCGATCCGGGCTTTTTCGTATATATAAGAGAATAATGCCTCGGCTTCTGTCACTGAAACCACGATATTAACCATCCTCACTAAAATTGACTCGGGCAACCTCCCCTTTTTCGTCAGAGCTTCCCGAAGAGCAGCAATGCCTCGACAGGAAACACTCTCCGCGCGGATGATGCCCTTTTCCTCACGCAACGTTTTGAGCAAGACTCTGTCCGTCCCGTCATCGGGTAAAATACAGGTAATAATCTGACTGGGCTCAAGAGGAATCAGGTGATCCGAGTCTTGCCCGAGGCTCATGATTTTTCCTGCACTGAATCTTTATTTCGTAATGTTTCCTTCACCGTTTCTGGAATATAGGTTGCGACCTTTTCCAGTGGCGTGATGTACAAGAAACCTCTGCCTGGTGCATCAAACTGGCCGGCCTTAAAAATGTTGCTGGCCACGATATCGGTTTGCTCGGACGACACCAGAACACTGATGACATCCTTTGAGGCATCCACGGCAATTCCCAGTATTCCCAAACGTTCGCGAATACCTACTCCTCTGCTCTGATGGACCAATACTCCCGTTGCCCCGGCATCCCGGGCGGCTTTGACAATCACATCGGCATCACCTGATTGCACCACGCAGGTAATCATGGCGACGTCCGTAAGATAGGTCATGTTCGTGTTCATACTATGCCTTGAACCTCCTGAAACCGTGAGCCGACCTTCGCTTCAAGGGCTGCACGTGCTTGTGCCTTGGCTTTGTAGTCTGCCCAAAGACCGGTCATCAATACAGTCAGAATGGGGCCGATAGAAGCCATGGAAAGAATGCCAAAGCCCTCCACGGCATGAGTGGCATTACCAAATCCCAACCCCATGGCTAAGACCAGCGGGACCGTAATGGGTCCCGTGGTCACGCCGGCACTATCCCAGGCCACATTGACGAAGGCTTCACTGGAAAAAATGGTGAGCACAAAGGCCAAGAGGTACCCGACCAGGATTAACCAGACTAATGGTAAATCAAAAATCAGTTTAGCTAAACCTGTGGCAATTCCAACGCCAACACCAAGGGAGACGGCCATAATCAACGTTTTTTTCTTAAATACGCCGTTGGTGAGATTTTCAGCCGTCGTGCCGAGCGCGTTCAGGGCCGGTTCGGCCACTGTCGCACCAAAGCCAAGTCCCCAGGCAAAGGCCAGTGAAAGAATCAACCCGACCGAATAGACATAAATAGGTGAAATTGGCACGCCCGAGAGCGACATGAAAGCCGCAGGAACCAGGCTACCCACGGTTCCTCCTAATTGTGAAAGTCCGTAGGTCAGTCCCAGGTTAAAGACGCACATGCCGATAATCGTCAGACCAATCCCATACAGAATCTCGCCCTTATTGGGGAGCGAATCATTCAGTATGAACCTGAGTACCACGAAGAGAAACAGGACGAGTGGGAGGATTGCGCGGACCCCCAACACAATCTCCATACCAGGACTGCGTTCATACCAGGCTGGCGTCACGGCTTGCACAGCTCCGGAGGCGTGGTGAGCGGCCGCAATGATTTCGGCAGGTGTCACCGTGGAGGCAATATAAAAAGCCAGGATAAGTACGCCAATGACCGGAAAAAGGGAGGCCATCGTTACTATGCCGAAGCCGGATAATCCTGAATCTCCTTTCCCTGCCGCCGTCGCAATGCCGATACCCAATGCCAGAACCAAAGGCACCGTGACCGGTCCGGTTGTCACGGCGCCGGCATCCCAGGCTAATCCCAGTACGGTGGTCAGATCCGGATCAGAAGCTCCATAGACCGTCAAAGCGAGGACGGGGGCCAGGGAACCGTAGATAAACGGTTTGAGACTCCAGCCATACAGGAACCGCAAGGTGCCGATGACGGCTGCTAAGCCCACACTGAATCCGATTACCAGCACAAGGGCTTCAGACCAATCATTCAGCAGGGCATACAGATAGGCGGCCTTTTCAACCACGACATTCTGCCCGGCCACTTTCAATGCCCCGATAGCCGGTTCGGCAAAGGTGACACCGATTCCAAGAAGAAGGGTGATGACTAACACCAATGGTAAGGGTGATTTCTCGGGTAAGCGCTTGCCGATAATGGTGCCAAAGGGCATCAGTCCCAGCTTCAGACCTTCCATGAAAAACATCAGTCCAACAATGACGGCAAACAGGCCACTCATAATCATCCAGGAGTCCTGGACCAGTTGGCGCAAAATCAGGATCTGGAACAACGCCAGGTATAACCCCAGGGGAATGACCGATTTGACCTGTTCCATGAATCGAACTGAGACATAAGGGCTTAGAAGTTTGAAGATTTCCCTAGGCGTCAGGTCGATTCTGGGCGGTTGGTAGGGTATCAGATGCCCGTGCGAATCCCATTCCAATTTTGGATTCAGGGCATTGAAACTGAATTCAGCGTCTCCGTGCCCCAGGGCACGTTGATAATTTCCGAATCGATAGGAATCCGACATCATTTTCCATTGGGGGTCTGTTGAAAAAAGCCGCCAGCGGCGTTCTCGCCAGTTTCCCGTGCTCACGTACTACGCGTACGTTCCGCGCGTACAAACGGCTGCGGCCTTGCTGGACCGACCCTTCGGGAAGACTCAGGGCATGCTTTTTTGACCCGGCCCGGAGCCTTTGATGAGTAATCTCATCCTGGGCAAATTTGCCCTTGAACATCCTTATTATTCAACACTACCCATTGGGTAGATCTAGAAGGTCCCCGGCAGTATACCGTTCATATTCGTTCCAGGAAAGGACAAAAGCAAAAGGAGGACATGGCCCGTTTCTTTTTTGATGTGTACGGAACATTCCCGTAACCAGCCGGAATTCAAGAAACATATTTCTTCTGATCATCATTTCGTGGTCGGTCGGCCCGGTCGGGAGTCAAGCCGGTCCTCCTGACGGTTCCCATGTAGAACATAGGGCTAGGTCCATGGAACCTGGAGAGCGAGCGGAGATGCCGCAAGGGCTTTGGCCATTGCGGTTCTCCTATAGACCCACCCACACGGGTAGGATCCTGCGAGTCATCACTTTCGTCCACACTTTCATCCACGGGTCTAAGTATGGTCTGATGTCAAGCTGAAGGCTGGAGATCCGCTTGGGCGCGATGTGCTGGTCCGGTCGGTGATGCCAACCAGTCAGTAAATGTGAGAATGACGAATCTATGATTTTTGTTACAACCACCTTCATGTGTAGGAAGCGCAAGCAGTGGCCGTTAACAATTTCATCTGCCTGAAGAGGGGCCCGGGAAAACGGGATGCCGATGCAGATAGATTAAGGGGAATCAGGTCATGACTGAAGACATTCGGCCTGCCAGCAAACTCGCAGACGAAGGTCCGGTCAAAGGATGGCGTGCGGCCTTTCCTCCGGCGCAGTGGCTGGCGACCTATCAGCCGCAATGGGTGTCCCAGGACGCCATTGCCGGCGTGACCCTTGCTGCCTACGGTATTCCAGTGTCACTCGCCTATGCGTCCCTCGCCGGATTGCCGCCGCAATACGGTGTGTACTGCTACCTGGTCGGGGGTCTGTTCTATGCGCTGTTCGGCTCGTCGCGTCAGCTTGCGATCGGGCCTACTTCGGCGATCTCAATGCTGGTCGGGGTCACCGTCGCCGGTATGGCGCAGGGCGACCCCGGACGCTGGGCGGATATCGCTGGGCTGACAGCGCTGGTCATGGCCGTCATGTGCGTGTTCGCATGGCTGCTGCGATTGAGTTCCCTGGTCAACTTCATCAGCGAAACCATCCTCCTTGGTTTCAAAGCCGGCGCAGCGCTCACCATCGCCTTGACTCAGTTGCCCAAGTTGTTCGGGGTCCAAGGGGGCGGAGAACACTTCTTCGAACGGCTCGTCATCCTGGGTAGCCAGCTTCCCGATACGAACCTCGCCGTGTTGGTATTCGGTCTTACTGCGCTCGCCATGCTGGTAGTGGGGGAAAGGCTCCTGCCTGGTCGGCCGGTCGCACTGTTTGTCGTGGTGATTTCCATCATCGTCTTATCGGTTACGTCCCTTCGTGATCTCGGTTTCCATGTCGTCGGCGTGCTGCCGGTGGGATTGCCGGACTTCCATGCGCCCGCCCTGCGGGTACGGGATGTGGACGGCGTGATTCCTTTGGCATTTGCCTGCCTGTTGCTGGCCTACGTGGAAAGCGTGTCTGCGGCACGAGCCCTGGCGCAGGCGAACGGCTACGAAATCGACCCACGCCAGGAATTACTTGGACTCGGTGCCGCGAATCTGGCTGCGGCATTCTGTCAGGCCTATCCGGTGGCGGGCGGTCTGTCACAATCGTCCGTGAACGACAAGGCCGGAGCGAAAACGCCGCTCGCGCTGGTGTTCGCATCGGCAACCATCGGCCTGTGTCTAATCTACCTGACGGGATTGCTGAGCAATCTGCCCATCGTTGTGCTTGCGGCCATCGTGCTCTTTGCCGTAAAGGGGTTGGTGGACCTCGGGGAACTGCGTCATGTGTGGCGGGTCAGCCGGTTCGATTTCAGCGTCACGATGGTTGCTTTTGCAGGGGTATTGGTGCTGGGTATCCTGAAAGGCGTGATGGTAGCGGTCGTGATCTCGATGTTATTGCTCATCCGACGCGCCGCCCAACCGCATGTGGCCTTCCTCGGCCGCATCCCCGGCACCCGGATTTACTCCGACATAAGCCGCAACCCGGCGAACGAGGCCGTTCCCGGGGTCCTGGTGTTTCGTGTGGAGGCGTCGCTGTTGTACTTCAATGCTGAGCACGTGCGGGATGCCGTCTGGCGGAACATTCGTTCAACCACCGGCACGTTGAAACTGGTGGTATGCGATCTTTCCACTTCACCCTTCGTCGACCTGGCCGGTGTGCGCATGCTGGCAACCCTGCACGGCACACTCGAGGAAATGGGGATCCGTCTTCGTCTCGTTTCGCCGCACGCAGCGGTGCGCGATATCCTGCGCGCCGAAGGATTGGAGGCACGCGTCGGCTACTTCGGCCATGGGGTCACGGTGGCTGATGCTATCGACGAGTTCCAGGGCAATCCAGGAGGGGGGAGCCAAGCAGTTCAGATCCCACCGGTAACCTAGCTTCCACCCTTGGCCCCGCGCATCCAGCGTCAACGTGGCAGAGTCTGAGAATACGTGCTCCCCCTGCTTTCCATCTTCCCGCGGGTCGTGGGGAAATTTCTGACGCCGGACCTCATGCCCCTTTCCGCTTCCTTCGGATTATCTTTTTTTAAGGAGGGGAGGGCGTCATCTTTGTGGCTGTCTTTCATCTCGACGCAAACCCAAAATCTGGATTGTCCGGATAGAAATGATTGCGAGGGGCCTCATGTTATAGAATGAACGATATATGTTTCGACCCTCACGAAAATTTTGGATTACCCTGGCTCTCATTTTTGGAGCCTGTGGCGTTCTCGCCTATGTGTTGTTCCCGTTTATTAAAACCGAACTCTATCGCGAAACCCTTGAACGGGGGTTTTCGGCGGCCATGGGAAGAACGGTTTCCCTGGAAGGACCTCTCTCTCTGACCTTGTCCTTGCATCCGCGGTTAATTCTGGAACATGTTTCTGTGTCTAATCCTCCGTGGACTTCTCAACCACATTTTCTCCGGGCCGACCGCCTGGAGATCGGACTCTCCTTGGTCCCGCTTCTCCAACGTCGCTTGGAGGCTGAAAAAATTGCTCTTGAGGGCGCTGAACTTTTTTTAGAAGAAGGATCGGAAGGTCTCGACAACTGGACTTTCCGAAAGGACAGCCAGCCTGGAATTGTCTCCCGGGCTGTTCCGTCGGTCTTCATGACTATTAGCGAAAGAGGGGAGATCTTCATCGAACGCTCCCGAGTCAGGTACCGGTCATATCCGGCTGAGGAAACGACAGACGTGTTCATTCATCGGGGAGTGGTCAATGCCCCGGACGAACAGCACAGAAAATTTTCCATTGAAGGTACCTACCAGGATAGCCCTGTCCGCATTGAGCTGATTGGCGGGCGTGTTATGGATCTGTTCACTCTGACCGAAGCATGGCCGGTCGATGGGATGCTGTTTACAACGGGTGCCGCCGCATCTATCAAAGGAAGCGTCGGAGGAGCGAACTCCGACCAGATGGTTGACCTCCAGGTCCAAATTAACGGGGATCGCTTGAGTGCGCTGAATGATCTTCTGAATATTGGTCTTTCGGATTCCGCCCCGTTCATGATCGCCGCCAATGTCGTGAAGACTCCCGGTGTCCTCAACTTGCATGACGTTCGGGGAACGCTGGGCGCCTCGGATCTTGCCGGACATTTGAGCATAGAGCAAGGAGGAAGAGGTCAAAAAATGACCGGTCGATTAACCTCTCATTCCTTACAGATTCATGATTGGACGTCTCTATCCCATACCAACGGATCTCAACAGGAACCTTCCCTGGAACAACCGGAGTCCAATTCTTCTGCGTCGATGTCTTTGGATGTTGATCTGGATGTGACCATCGAAAAACTGCTACTCGGTGAGACGGAGCTTGGCTCGTTGTCTCTTTCCGCCGGCATGCGGGACGGTCAGGTTCTTCTCGATCCCATTCAGATGAAAAGTTTTGGAGGACGAGGGGATGCACGGTTAACCGTTGACCTCAACGCCTCTCAGGCTCGATCCACGATTGAAGCGAAAATCACATCCTTGAACTATGGGCAGGCTCTTCGGGCTCTTGGGGGGCCGATGACCATCGACGGCTCTACAGACTTTGATCTCACCGCCAGCGGGAGCGGTAACATGTTTCCGGACCTCCTTGAGTCGTTGACCCTGAATGTTCAAACCCGTCACACCACCTTCGGAATTTCCGACCTCATTCCTGAAGGCCAAACGCCCGTTGTCTTGCGAGGGGGATCCCTTCGCGTGACGAAAGGCGGCCCTGTCAAAATAATTGCTCAAGGCGCATATCGGGAAAGGGCTTTCGGATTGAGACTGTCTACAGCCTCTGTGATAAATCTGGCCACACCGGGCACGACCTGGCCTCTGTCGCTTACAGCTCAAACCGCCGGCACTCTCCTTGAAGCGAAAGGAATTTTGGATACCGGTAGGTCTGACCTGGCGGGGATCATGGCTGTTTCGGTCAAAGGAGGTCGGCTCAGTGAACTTGATCCCGACCTTCCTCCGGTTGGTCCCTATGCTCTCAGGGCTCAGGTAACGAAGGCGGGCAACCGGTATGAGGTGAGTGATTTCCGTAGCCGGTTCGGAAGCAGCGATTTGTCCGGAAAACTGGAAGTGAATGTTCAGAAATCCAGGCCTCATCTGACGGGGATCTTCACATCGGAACAGATACATGTTGATGAACTGTCTCGACCGGATGATGAGAGTGACAGTGCCATTCCGTCGGAGGTAATGCGCGCGATGGATGTGGACGTGAATGTGGCAATCAAACAGGTTCGAAGTGGAGGACTGGATTTGGCCGGTCTGTCTTTTACCGTCGGATTGCAGGAGGGCCGGCTGATGGTGGAATCCGTGGAAGGCACGATTTTGGATCACAAATCCGCATACGCCAATTTCCATGGCGGGTTTCAATTGGATGCCACTGCACCGATTCCGACACTTTCCGGCAAAGCGTCCTTTGCTCATGTCCGGTACGACCATTTGTTCCCCGATGTGGCATTCGTGGATCTCAGCAAGAATGTCGTGAACCTGGATACAGAATTTTCCAGTATAGGCAATACGATTTCCGGCATGCTGAACCGTTCCACCGTTCGAGTGGAGGGGGAAAAGCTATCGATGCGGTTTCAACGGGAAGCTGATCATCCTGTCCCGGTACAGGTGAAGACCAATCTGAAGGTTGAAAGTGTGGATGGTGGGCCTTTGCTCCTTTATGCCGAGGGGAAATTTGACAACACTCCGTTTCGGCTTCGATCGTCAACCGGTTCGATGATGAGCCTTCTGAAGGACACGGGAATGTGGCCTGTAAAGGTTCGGTTTGATGTCCCTCAGGCTCTGGTTGAATTGAACGGGCAACTTATTCTTCCCCGTCCCGGCGAAGATTTTTCGTTGGAAGTTCTCGTGAAAGGCAATAATCTCAGAAATCTGAATTTTCTGACGACAGCCAGTTTGCCCGATGTCGGCCCGTTGTATATAACGGGTCTGATCACGAAGTCTCCTGTGGGATACCACATCACCGATTTAGAAGGTTCTCTAGCCGGAAGCGATGTGCAAGGCCATGCGATGGTGTTAACGAAAGGAGTTCGACCCCGAGTGAGGGGGAAACTCACCGCAAACAACCTTGTGCTGGGTGCGGTGAAAGAGGGTCCGGTGGGTTCTTCAGCACAGGAAAAGAGGTCAACGCTGAAAGCCTTTGGGTCCTCGGTGAAAGGCCTTGGAACATCGGCCGTTGACGTCGTGCGCAATACCATAGGCATGAAGAGAAAATCGGAAGTTCCCACAATTAAGTCGATTCCGGAATGGGTTTTTCCGGTTCAGGAACTCAGGGCCTTTGATCTTGTGCTTGATGCCGAAATCAAGCACATTCGAAAGGAAGAAGAGGATCTGGGGCACGCCTCATTTCAGATCGCCCTTGAGGAAGGCTTACTCACACTGTATCCCGTGACCGGAAATCTTTGGGGAGGAGACTTTGAGGGGAAACTTGTCCTCGACGGCACAAAATACGTTCCGACCCTTGATGTAGAATTGCACATCCATGGCTTGAATTATGGGCGCGTTGCCAGATATTTCGGTGACACCGATCTGGTGAAGGGGAAATCCCAATCCATCCTACTAGCCCTGGAGGGTCGAGGGGATACGTTACATGAAGTGTTGGAACAAGCCAGTGGACGATTTGAACTGGTTGATGGTCCTCTTGAATTGGCCACAAAATATATCGATTTGTGGGCGGCTGATTTGATCACGACCGCGTTAACCACCGCCTGGAAAAGTGAATCGGTCACTAAATTGAATTGTACGGTCGGATATTTCGATATCGAAGAAGGCGTGGTGAAAAGTAATGATATCCTCATCGATTCCCATCGATTGACTGTCGCGGGCATCGGAAAATTGAATTTGGCCGACGAAACGTTGGACGTGCTCCTGACTCCCCGGCCCAAAGATCCCAGTTTATTCAGTCTGGCGCACACGGTCCGCATCACTGGTCCGCTTTCGAATCCGGATGTGACCAGCGACAAACTCCGGATTGCGGAAAGCGGAGGGTGGGGGTTACTGGGCCTGGTTACTCCAATGGGATGGGTTATCGCGATTCCCCAGATAGCGGGGACCACTGTGGGTACGATGAATCAAAATCCCTGTGTTGAGGCCCTGAAGGGTCGACAGCAAACCGCTCAGGCTCTTGATGAGATCAAAGGGGGATTATGGGGAAAGATCAAAAGGGCTTTTAGCAACCTTGGCGGGTCGTCCAAATCGTCTTCAAATGCGAAGGAGTAAAGGGAGTCTTTTGGTGAACAGGCCTCTCCGCTTTTTGTCCCTGTGCGAAGGGACTCTCTATAAAGGGAGGGAGCCTACCGACTGACTTTGAATGAATCGGTGTACGTGCTTGTTTCTGCACCCTTTGCTGATCCTTCAAGAGAGTCGAATGCCAACGGGTAATCAAGAGTCGAGCGCGCGACCACCATCAATTCCCTTTGCAAATAGAAACCCATGGCATTGAACTGTTGCCTACCCATATCGCTCGCTTGGAAGCGTTTCACTCCAGGGCTGAAAACTGGTTGTGTTCCATGGCCAACGTGATTATGTTTTATCGTTCCAGATGGAATAAAGAACCAAAGCCCCTCCGATAATGGCTCCGATGCCGAATATCTCGAATACATTGATTCCAGCGATGACCGGTCCTTGTCCGAACGCGATAATAATAGAAGTTCCAATAATTAACGCTGAGGTAATCGCCGCCACTGCCATCCGGTTGGAGCCCCGGGTCAGACTTTTTTGGAGGGGCTCAATATGGTTGAGATCGATTCGAACTTTCAGATTGCCGGTTTTTACGGTATAGATTCCGCGGCGGATCTCCTTGGGTAGATCAGCGAATAATTCTAAATATTGGAGGAGCACTTTCAGGCCCCTTTTTCCCAGGGCTTGCGGTGAAAACTGGTTGATCATGGTCTCCTGGAGGGTTGGCTGTATCGCCACCATCATGTCAAATGCCGGATCAAGTTTTTTAAAAGCTCCTTCCAGTGACACAAAAACCTTAAGCAGCATGGCCTGATCCGGTGGCATCGTGAGATTGTTGTTCCGGACCAGGGCCAACAAGTCTCCCACCATAACGGAAAGATCCATGTGCTCCATGGATTTTCCGGAATACTTGCTCAGAAATTCATCAACGGCCACCAACAGTTCCCCTGGGTCTTCTCCTTCCCGGTCAGACCATTGCAACAGGATGGTGCAGAGGCCCTCGGCATCATTTTGTAACAAGGACTGGAGCAGTTTCATGATTTGTTGCCGTCTGATCTCAGAGACGCGTCCAATCATGCCAAAGTCAATGAAGGCAATACGTTCACCCGGTAAAATGAAAAAATTTCCGGGGTGGGGATCTGCGTGGAATAGACCGTCAACCATAATCATTTTGAGCACCGCATTGGCTCCAGTCATGGCAATGCGCTTGCGATCCATGCCTGCTTCATCAATGGCTTGAATATTCACGCCGGGAATCCCCTCTACAAATTCCTGGACATTAATGCGTTCCTTTGACCATTCCCAGTAAATTTTGGGAATCACGATCTGGTCATGATCCTCGAAGTTGGCCGCAACCTGCTCCGCATTTTGCCCTTCCGTCATAAAGTTGAGTTCATTCTGTAACGATTTCACGAATTGCTGGACCACTTTTTGGGGATGATAGGAGGCTAACTCAGGAACCTTTCTTTCAGCTAATGACGCCAAATAGGTTAACAACCGCATGTCGGATTCAATCTGTGCCCGAATCCCGGGGCGTTGAATTTTGAGTATGACTTTGGTCCCGTCTTTTAAGGTGGCCCGGTGGACCTGGGCCATTGAAGCGGCAGCCAGGGGTTTGGTATCGACGTCTTGGAAAACATCTTCAAGAGGCGCTCCCAAATCTTCTTCGATCTGAGGGCGAAGCTCTTCGAAGGGGAGTTGTGGTGCCTGTGATTGGAGCTTTTCGAATTCACTGATCCACTCCGGTTCGAAGAGGTCCGGGCGTGTGGCAAAAATTTGCCCGAGCTTGACAAAGGTCGGCCCGAGTACTTCAAAGAGTTTCCGTATTCGCTGGGGGCGTTCGAGGTGGGCAATGTCTTCTGCATACTTCCACCCCATAATTTTGCCTGTTCGTTCAGCTGCCGCTTCGAGCCCCATCTTTTTAAAGATATCCCCGAAACCGGCGATACTGAACGCCCTGACGATTTCGTGCAACCGACCAAGATCGGCAATTTTGGATTGGAATCCCATCTTCTATGCCTCCTTAGATAACCCTACTTTTGGAGATGCTATCGAGCAATTCAAAAAAAGTTTGCCTGGACCTTCACAAAAGTTCTGCAGAGTCCTCAAGGCTCATCACGCTGAATGTTTGCGTCCTTCTTGGGATCCTGATTCGTTATGGAATCTGGACTCCGGCAAGGAATTTTGTTGTAATATATATCCTGGGAATGGAAAAGGAAATCCAAATTACCAAAGAGACTATTCCTCGTAGGGCTGGAGCCCATCTTTCCAGTGACCTCATCGACGTCCGGTTCGATGCATGTCACTCAATTGGTCGTTGCTTGGCATTGACATGTCGGCCCCCGGCTTATCTTTCCTAGAACTGTCAGGGTTCCAATAAAACAGTAAAATAATGTGATGAATGGTCTATTTTTACCACGGGAGGGGAAATGACTATGTGGGTATCATCCGGCTTGCGTCATCCTTCATTATTCCATTGGAGTAAAACAGGTGCTGTGAAACTGGGGGTCGCGGGTATGGTTGGATTGATGGGGAGTATCTGTCTGATCCTGATAGGCTTCACTCGCCCGGCGATGGCGGTTCCTACGGCCGAGGAATTGCTCAAGGTCTTACCTCTTTCCGACGGTGAACGGGCGGATGTTCTCAAGGGAGAGATTGTGCGCTTTACGACCCAGGAAGGCTCGGACCGGGAATTGGCCCTGGGAGCGGTTTTGCTCGTACCGAAAGTCCCTGAAAATCTGGTTTCGCTCTGGCGGGAGGCTGTCATCTTCAAGCTTGTCGGCGCGGTCAAGGCGTTTGGCGGAATTTCTGACAAAGCGAAAGTTGGGGACTTTGCAGAGGTGAAATTGCAACCCAATGGGGAAAAAGAAGCCGAGCGCTATCTGGAAGCTGAGCCGGGCGATACATTGAATCTGGACATGAAAGAAATCTCCGTTTTTCAGGCTCTCAAAGCCAAAGGAGGGTCTCAAGCTGAAGTCGAGGCATTGGTTCGGGAACAATTGCTGGCCCGGTACCGGGCCTACCGCGAAAAGGGTTTGTCAGGCATTCCACCCTACGCGCGGGGTAAAGAGAAAATGTTTCAGTTGAGTCAGGATCTTCAGCTTGCCACCGACCAAGCCAAACTTTTAGCCAAATATTTTCCCTCTTTCCATCAAATTTTACTCAAATATCCAGACACCCAGGCCAAGCAACTTGAATCCCGGTTTAATTGGGCCAATGTTGAGGTCTTTGGCCGTCCGACATTGGTTTTGAGTCATCGCATGTTATTCAATGAGGGCGATGCCTATGTGGTGGCTGATCGCCACTTTTATGCCAGTCACGAGTATAACGGCTTGCAGTCAATCGGAGGCGCACTTCCCGCGAAAGAGGGCTCTCTGTTGGTGTCTCTCTATCGTATTTCCACCGATGGAGTGGCAGGTTTCGGATCCGCGGCGAAACATCCGGTGGCCCGTGGGTTAATGGGGCCCTATTTCGAAGAAATATTTGAAGGCATTCGTAAAAAAGCGAATTAAACGTACCGCAGAATTCTTGACAAGGGTGGGAGAAAAGATGAGACCGTGCGCCGCTGTTCCCCATTTTTAACGGTAATGGCAATTCTTCACACGACCGGATGAATTGACAAAGCATAGTTTAAACAGAATTATCCTTTTTTTTTAATCTAAGGGAGATGTCCATGCGAAAGGCGTTACCGACAGGCATGTTGTGGAGTGTTGTGGTCGTTGTTGCCGTCGTCCTTTCCCCAGCATGGGCTGATACGGCTGCAGAGATTGACAAGGAAGTCGATGTCGCCTTGGAAAAACTTTACGCCAACAGTCCCGCAGCAAAGGATTTATCCACGATCGCCCGGGGGATTCTCGTTTTTCCTAATGTTTATAAGGCCGGGTTTATTGTGGGGGGGCAATATGGAGATGGTGCACTCCGAAAAAATGGCAAGACAGTCGGGTATTATAGAACTCTTGCGGCATCATACGGATTGCAGGCCGGCATACAATCATTTGGATACGCATTGTTTTTTATTAAGGATGAAGCTCTTGAATACCTTCATAAGAGCCACGGTTGGGAGATCGGCGTCGGACCAAGCCTCGTGGTGGTGGACACCGGATTTGCCAGCTCACTCACGAGTACAACGGCCAAGGATGACATCTATGCATTCTTTTTTGACCAAAAAGGGTTAATGGGAGGGATTGGAATTCAGGGAGCCAAGATTACGCAGATCAATCCCTAGGGTCAGGAAACCTTGACTCTATTTTGTCTGGATGGCGTACGTGTGGCATCCTTTCCTTTTTCACGGATTCTATGGCAGAGAACAGTTTCCACTCCCAGTTTCTTCTTCATCGTACATTCATGACAAAAAAGTGGCAATGCCATAGTGACAGTGATGCCTTGCTGGAATTTGGCATACATAGAGGGTTTGTTGAAAAAACCGCCAGCGGCGTTCTCGCCTTTTCCCCTGCTCACGTCCTAAGCGTACGCTCCGCGCGTACAAACGGCTGCGGCCTTGCTGGACGGACCCTTCGGGAAGACTCAGGGCATGCTTTTTTGAACCGACCCGGAGCCTTTGAGGAGGAATCTCATCCTGCGCAAATTTGCCCTTGAACATCCTT
>BQIW01000115.1 GCA_021604105.1 Nitrospirales bacterium
CCACACCGACGACGGATTCGGGGGGAATCTGATGGTGAACATTCCCTTCGCATTCTGGACTAAACCGAAGTATGACGCAGGTGTCAGGGAAGCTGCAGCGCAGGTCAGATCCGCACAAGCCAAGCAACAGACCCTTGTCACCCTCACGCGCTTTCAGGTCAAGGATCTGGTGGTGCAAATTGAGGCCACGCAAGAGGTTCTGGAACTCTATCGCACCACCATCCTTCCTCAGGCACAGCAGGTTCTCCAAGCCGCCCATGCGGGCTATCGGACGGATCGCACGGATTTTTTGGATCTGATCGAGGCGGAACGCGCGCTCATCGCCTTTCGCCTTGAATATATCCGGGCGCTCGTGGACCGGGAACAGCAAGTCGCCCAACTTGAACGCGTGCTCGGCGGCGACTTGTAAGAAGGAGACGCACGATGCCCACGCACACATCACGACCACGTTGGATCATCCTCGGAGTTGTGCTCTGTATCCTGATAGCAGGCCTATTCTTTTTCAAAGAATCCTGGTGGCCACTCATCCAATCAACGGGAATGCCCACGAATGAGGCGAGGCATACCGACCAACCCATGCCGGACATGGATACCATGAGCGGCCTTTCTTCCATGGAAATGGAAACCCGCCAGGCCTATGCCATGGTGACTCCGGCACGGCAACAATTGATTGGTGTCACCACAGAGCGGGTCAGCATGCAATCGCTCCAGACGGTAATCCGTGCCGTGGGGAAGGTGGACTATGACGAACAACGGCTCACCCATATCAATCTTCGCATTTCGGGTTGGATTGAGGATCTCTTTGTGGATACCACAGGCCAACTTGTTCGAAAAGGGCAACCCTTGTTCACCCTCTACAGCCAGGAACTTGTGTCGGCGCAGGAGGAATATCTGCTTGCGATGAAAGCCAACAAGCAGATTCAGAATAGCCCTCTTCTCGAAACCCGGCATCAGACGGCACAAATGGTCCAGTCTGCACGCGATCGTCTCCGGCATTGGACATTGACGGATGCACAAATCGATGACTTAGCGCGTCGTGGCAAACCGCAGACCTATGTCACGATCTATTCCCCTGTCGCCGGGTACGTGATTGACAAGCAGGTGTTTAAAGGCACGTTGGTGAAACCCGAGATGACCCTCTATGCCATTGCCGACCTGTCTACCGTGTGGGTGGAGGCGGAAGTCTTTGAGTATGAAATGCCCTTCATCCACGTGGGGCAAGAGGGCATCCTGACCCTGGCGGCCTATCCTGGAGAAACCTTTCGAGGAGAAATTACCTTTATCTATCCCTACCTCAACCAGGAGGCCCGAACCAACACCGTTCGGCTTGTGTTCAAGAATCCGAAGCTGCGGCTGAAACCGGACATGTATGGGACTGTTCAGATTCAGGTGAATCGCGGAAGCAAGCTTGCTGTTCCTGAGGAAGCGGTGCTCGACTCCGGAATACGACAGATCGTCTATGTAGTCCGGGGAGAGGGCATGTTTGAACCACGGCAAGTCACCCTTGGTCCGAAAGTCGGCGGCTACTATGAAGTCGTCGAGGGTCTGGCTCTGGACGAACGGATCGCCACGTCTGGCACGTTTCTCCTCGATTCGGAAAGCAAGCTCATGGTGAGCTCGAACATGATGGGTGCGCTTGGGATGGGAGGAATACAAATGGAGCAGGCGCACATGGGCAAGATGGATATGGGAATGGATAAGGCCATGACAGGATCAGGAATGACGCCGGAGAACAACACACCGGCAGGATCGAGTCAGAAGAAGGCCGCTGATCTCACGCTGGGCTTTACAACCCATCCCTCGCCCGTACACATAGGGCAAAACCGGATACAGGTGACGGTCTCCAATCAACAAGGCACACCGGTCTCCCCTGCTCAAGTTCAACTCACCTTCACCATGCCGATGCCGGGCATGGTCCCGGCTACGGTTCCGATGACAGCAAAAACGGAAGGCACCTATGAAGCCACGGTCAATCTTGGGATGGCGGGCCATTGGGATCTGACGATCCTGATTCAACGTGCAGGGCAGCCTGATATTCAGGAAACGTTTTCGGTGATTGCCGGAGGCGGAGGAATGTCCGGGATGCCGGGCATGTCCGGAATGTGAGGGATCCCAACATGATTGAACGAATCATTGGCTGGAGCTCCCGCAACGGGTTTTTAGTGGGCATCCTCACCCTGTTTCTGATGGGTTGGGGAATCTGGGCCGTCTATCACACGCCCCTGGATGCCCTGCCCGATCTATCCGATGTGCAAGTGATCGTCTTGACGGAGTGGCCTGGCCGAAGCCCGGATTTGATTGAGGACCAAATCACCTATCCCATTGTCACCTCGATGTTAGGCGCCCCACGCATCAAATATGTTCGAGGCCAATCGTTTCTGGGTTTGTCCTTTGTCTACATTGTGTTTCAGGACGGAACCGACATGTATTGGGCCCGAAGCCGGGTGGTGGAATACCTGCAGGGGCTTGTAGAAAAACTGCCGGAAGGGATCTCTCCAACCTTAGGACCGGATGCGACAGGGGTCGGGTGGGTCTATCAATATGCGCTGGTGGACGAAAGCGGAAACCATAGTTTAGCCGATCTTCGCTCGTTTCAAGATTGGTACTTGCGTTATTGGTTGCAAGGTGTGCCCGGCGTGGCGGAAGTGGCGACCATCGGCGGATTCGTGAAACAGTATCAAGTCCAGGTCGATCCGGTGAAATTACAGGGATATAGTATTGGCCTTCCCCAGGTCATACAGGCTATCCGACGCAGTAACAATGAAGTAGGAGGACGGGTCATTGAGGCCAGTGAACGGGAATACATGGTACGAGGCCGCGGCTACATCCAATCGCTTGACGATCTTCGAACCATTCCCATCGGTACGGACGGAAAGGGGACGCCCATTACCGTTCACGATGTCGCGACCGTGACGTTCGGGCCGGATCTCAGACGTGGCATTGCTGAATTAAATGGACAAGGAGAAACCGTCGGTGGCATCGTGGTCATGCGTTATGGCGAAAATGCGCTTGACGTCATTCAACGGGTCAAAGAACGCATAGCCACCATCACGCCCTCCATTCCCGAAGGCATCCGTATCGTTCCGGTGTATGATCGCTCAGAACTAATTCTTCGGGCCGTCGCCACGCTCAAAGAAAAAGTATTGGAAATCACCATCGTCGTCAGCGTGATTAGCCTCCTCTTTTTATTTCACGTTCGCTCCGCGCTGGTTCCCGTCCTCTTACTACCGGTCGCGATTCTCCTGTCATTTATTGCGATGTATTATCTGGGCGTCTCCTCGAACATCATGGCACTCTCCGGCATTGCCATCGCCATCGGAACCATGGTCGATGCGGTCATTGTCATGGTGGAAAACGCGCACCGTCGTTTGGAGGAATGGGAACAAGGAGGACGTTTAGGCTCACGGGATGACGTCATTATTCAAGCCGCCCGGGAAGTCGGCAAGCCCCTCTTCTTTTCTTTGCTCATCATCACCGTCTCGTTTCTGCCCATCTTTACATTAGAAGCGCAGGAAGGCCGTCTGTTCAAACCGCTGGCCTACACCAAAACCTTCGCCATGTTCTTTGCGGCGTTATTGTCCATCGGGTTGGCCCCCCTTTTGATGAAATGGTTCATTCGCGGCCGGATGATGGCTGAACGACGAAACCCGCTGAACCGGTTTCTTGTATGGATCTACGCCCCTCTTCTGAAAGTTGTTCTGAAAGCCCGATGGCTGGTCGTCGGGTTAGCCATACTCGGCATGATTGTCGTCATTCCCGTCTACCAACAGCTAGGCTCTGAATTTATGCCTCCCCTGAACGAAGGCACGATTCTGTATATGCCCACCAGCATACCGGGCATGAGCATCAAACAAGCCTCCACCATTCTCCAAACACAAGACCGGCTATTAAAAGAATTCCCGGAAGTGGATCAAGTGATGGGCAAAATGGGGCGGGCGCGCACCGCCACCGATCCGGCACCCTTACATATGGGCGAGACCATCGTGACCCTGAAGCCTCAAGAAGATTGGCGCCCCGGCATGACGTGGGACACGCTCATTACCGAAATGGACAAAAAAGTGAAATTGCCGGGGATGCCGAATATTTGGTGGATGCCGATTCAAACACGAACCGAAATGCTCGCCACCGGCATTCGCAGCAGTGTAGGCATAAGAATCCTGGGGCCCGAATTAGAAGAATTGGAACGAATCGGGCTACACATTGAAAGCCTGCTTCACACACTTCAGGGCACCCGGAGTGCCTACGCCGAACGGGTCACGGGAGGGTACTATGTCGATATCGACGTGAACCGCAACGCCGCTGCCCGTTATGGTCTCACCGTTGGAGACGTGCAGGATGTCATTGAATCCGCTATTGGCGGGAAGAATATTGCATGGACCGTGGAAGGCCGTGAACGCTATCCGATCAATGTTCGATACCCACGGGATCTGCGACAGGATGTGGAAGCGCTCAAGCGCGTGCTCGTCAGTACGCCACACGGCGAACAGATCCCTCTCGCCCAACTTTCTCACATTTCCACCACCACGGGTCCGCCTTCTGTGCGAGATGAAAATGGATCGCTAGCGAGTATGGTGTTTGTGGATATTGCAGGCGAGGATCTCGGCACCTATGTTCACAAGGCCAAAGACCTGGTTCAGAAGCACATCACCCTTCCATCCGGGTATACCTTACAATGGGCGGGTCAATATCAGTATCTGGAACGGGCACAAGAAAAACTTAAAATGGTGATTCCCCTCACGCTGTTTCTCATATTCCTCCTTCTGTATCTCAACTTTCATTCCATCCCCCGATGTCTGCTTGTATTGCTCTCGGTGCCGTTCTCCCTGGTCGGGGCTATCTGGTATGTGGATGTCCTGAACTATCCTCTCAGCATTGCCGTGTGGGTCGGACTGATCGCCTTGGCAGGAGTGGCCGCGGAAACGGGGGTAATCATGGTGATGTTTTTGGACGAGGCTTGCTCCCGTCGGCAACGGGAGAATCGACTGCACTCGTTGGCGGACCTTCGTGATGCCATCATCGAAGGTGCCGTCTTACGAGTCCGCCCGAAACTCATGACCGCCTCGGCCATCATCCTGGGTTTGCTCCCCATCATGTGGTCCCAAGGAACGGGTGCCGATGTGATGAAACGCATCGCGGCACCGATGATCGGCGGAATGGTCACGACAACCGTGCTCACGCTGTTGGTCATTCCCGCCATCTATTTCATCTGGCAAAGCCGGAGGCTCAAGTGCCCGATTCAGGGAGCATGAACATTCCATCTCCAAGCCGCATTTCTCAGTTATACGGCTTATCGAGCCTGTAGAATGTCTTGACCTCCGAGAGTAAGCAACGAAAGATTAATGGAGAAAACCATTCAGGTTCGAGCCAAGGAGGGGAATAAAGATGATAAGCCTTCTGGTTTGCGGTTGTCCGATGGCCTTCATCGAAGCTTGAGTGCCATCGCCCGAATACCCGGCAGTCTTAGCAGGGCGGAATCGTTCGTCAAAAGAACGGCATCCAATACGCTGGCAGAAGCGGCAATGATCGCATCTGGGAATTTCATCCGGTGTTGTCGACGGAATGCGATCGCAGTTTCTGTGACATCGGATCGTAATCCAATGGTCTCGATGTTGGAGAGAAAATCACGAATGGCAGCTTCTTCCTTTGTGGACAGATTTGGATAAGAGAGCAATTCAATTTCAGAAATGACCGAAATAGGATACAAACCGATGGAAGACCCTCAGCTAATGCATTGCCCATAAAATACAATGCGGCGTTGGTATCGAAAAAAAACCGTCCCTGCCCCAGCGTCGTCATCCCCATTCCTGGCGAATACGATGTTGATACGCTAACGGCTCCTCGGTCAGCCGAAGCACCCCCGCAAATTGTGCTATGGATGAAGCGGCTGCGGCAGATTCTTGCTCTTGTAAGAGTTTTTCAATTTTTTCCCAATCTTCATAATCAATCAACACGGCCACCGGCCGCTTCGTTTCATCCGTGACGATTTTTCGTTTGATATTCAGCATAGTTCCTCCTTTCTTTTTTAAAAATGATCCCTGGATGGGTTGTCTTGTGCGTTAAATGGTATCACAGGAGGGGATTGAACCAGAATAGATTCGCCCGAAACTCATGACCGCCTCGGCCATCAACGTGGATCTGCTCCCCATCATGTGGTCTCAAGGAACGGGTGCCGATGTGATGCAACGCATCGCGGCGCCGATGATCGGCGGAATGGTCACGACAACCGTGCTCACACTAATGGTCATCCCCGCCATCTATTTCATCTGGCGAAGCCGGAGTCTCAAGAACCGGATTCAGGGAACATGAACATTCCATCTCCAGGCCGCATTTCTCAGTTATACGGCTCATCGAGCCTGTAGAATGTCTTGACCTCCGAGAGTAAGCAACGACAGATAAATGGGGGAAAAGCTTTAGTTCTGAGTTAAATGGGAAATAAAAAAGCTAGAACTTCCCTTTCCCGATTTTCCGATTAACAGCCAAGAGAATAGTGAGAGGTGCTTCCAGATTGTGGAGAAGAGTTCCGGCCACAGCTGAAATCCGTTGGAGCCCGTAGAGAATGAGACATGAGAACGGGAGCTAACACTCCGCCGGTCAGGATTATTCCACCTAACAATTCGAATTCAGCTTTTTGAATGGGAGTTTCTGCTGATGGAGAGGAAACTTTTCTTTTTTTTGCAGCCAGGAAGATTTCAAAGAGACCAAGCCCGCTCCCATATAGAAAAGTCCCGCAAGAGGAAGCAGATCGTAGACTGGAAGGAACAATTTAATCCGGGTAATCGTCAGACCGAAGAGCAGGGCTGGGCCCAACCCAAAGAACGTCACAAGATTTTTTTGATTTTCCAACACGACTCTTTTCTTTCACTTTTTGTTTAACATACTTCAACTACACACTCAGGGATATTTGTCTTTCATGATAAGTACATATCGGCTTCACACCGCCCCCGCCCAGCCCAAAAGACAATCCTTAGCCTTTTTTCTACACCATTCTGGGCCCCCAGAGAATAACCGCGGACCCTACTATACACATGCCGGCCCCTACAGCATCCCACCGATCAGGCGCCATCCCTTCAACCGCCCACAGCCAAAACAATGAGGCCATAATGTAGACACCACCATAGGCCGCATACGCCCGCCCGGCAAAAGCAACCTCAGCGCGTGTGAGGAGCACACCAAAGATCACCAGGCTGATCGTTCCTAACAGGCCCCACCATGGCGACCGGTCCAACCGCAGCCACATCCAGAAGGCAAAACATCCGCCGATTTCAGCCAATGCGGCTCCAATATAGACCGCTATATTCGTCATGAGTGTGCCTCCTAAAAAATGCCTCAATAATGGGCCTTACAGGCTGTTTATTTACTTCTTCGAACTTATTCTGGATGGGCCGAGGTTTCGTGTTTCATGATGGACAGTGCGCATCCGCAACGCCTCCCTGCTAATCTTTCTTTTGGCGTTTGACCCATATGTTGATTAACACGCTTTAGCCTTAGTGACTGTGTCCGTGGGAGTCCGACTCGGGTTTCGGCTCGGACGTCACTTCTTCGTACCGACGGAAGGATGGTGCGTTGCGATACACGGGATTGTGGGGTTCCAGTTCTAATGCTCTCGTAAAATGAACGCGTGCTTCCTTGTGCAGGCCTAGTTTTTTGAGGGCCAATCCTAAATTATAATGGGCTTCAGGCATGGTCGGAAAGGCTTGGATAGCGATTTGGTATTGTTCCCCAGCATCCCTCCACCACCGTCTTTCTTTAAATAAGCGGTTTCCTTCGTTCATTGCTTGAGCTGTTTCCGGGTCAGCATACACAGGGGGAGGTAAAGGCTCGTCTCCATGTTGGTGGTCATGTCCTGCGCAACCCATTACAAAAGAAAGTCCAATCAACAGGCTGGCCAAATACAGATACCGTTTTCTTTTCAGTCCCATTGTGTCTACCTCTTCTTCGTCCTTTTATTAAAGAAATTCGTTCGCCAAATCAATCCAAATAAAAAGATAAAACCCTTCCATCTAATAATTCGAACAGTTCCTGAAATGTGGATACACCCTTAAATTTTTTCAGATATGGTCCAATAATTTTTCCTGGAGATTCATGATTCCGACATATTAATATAGGCGGATAGGAGTGCAAACAAAGCGAATCCTACGATAAAAAAACCTGCCGACCAGATGCCATCCTCACTCGCTTCATGCGCCTCCGTCATCATCTCTTCTGCAGCGGCCAAACTGAGAATGCCAGCCGTAAAGGCCAGTGCTGAAAACTTCCAGATGTCGGCCGCATCTTTAAGGAGCCAAAATCCTATACTGGCCGCGGCCAGACAAGGAAGAACCAAAGATGCTCCCAGCCACAACCGGCGACTCCTGGACAGTTGTTGATTTTTAAAATTCGCCGCCATGGCAAATCCCTCCGGAACATCGGCAGTAATTTGAGCGATCGCTGCGAGAACGGCCAAGGAGGTTGATATCGAAAAGCTGGTGCCGATGAGAATGCCATCACTAAACAGGTCGACCAGCACGGCAAAATAGATCATCCAGGCGGCATTGCCCGAATCCGCCTTCGATCGGGCAGATAATTGATTGAGCAACCTCTCCACACCCATATAGGTTAGTCCGCCCACAAGATACGCCGTAATGACTATCCAAGGTTTAGATGCTTCCAGGGCACGAGGCATCAATTCGATGCCCACCACTCCCAAGACAATTCCTGCCGCGGCATGCAACGCAAAGTTTCGCGCTCGATCAGTGATTGTGACGAATTCAGCCACCAGAGCACCGGCAAAATTCCCCGCTCCCGGTAGGAGAGCAAGTCCTAAGACAATAAGGTATTGAGAAAAGGCATTCATTCCACTTGGCGTTGACTCATTAAAAGAAAATGTATCGGTTACTCAGTTATTGGTTCGGAAAGATTTAGGTGTCTCACGAACTTGCCTTCCTGGCTCTTACCATTCCTTATGTCCTAACATGTTACGGTAACATCCCTGTCCGCGGACCATTTTTTCCGCAATCGTTCTTCCCACACATACAGGGTGGGCAACACAAGAAGGGTCAAGGCAGTGGAGGTGACAAGACCTCCAATGACGACAGTAGCCAATGGGCGTTGTACCTCAGCTCCGGCAGAACTGGAAAGGGCCATCGGAAGAAATCCCAGACTGGCCACCAAAGCTGTCATGAGCACGGGGCGCACACGGATCATCGCTCCTTCCATGGCCGCTTCTTCGGCGGAACGTCCTTTTTTCCGCAGATCCAGCACATAGGACATCAGAACTACCCCGTTCAGAACGGCTACGCCGAATAAGGCAATAAAACCAATCCCCGCGGAAATAGAAAACGGCATCCCACGGAGCACCAGTGCCAAAATGCCGCCTGTCGCCGCCAAAGGAATATTCAGGTAGATCAACACAGCCGGCCTGACCGAATTGAACATCGTATAGAGCAACACAAAAATTAAAAACAGCGCCAAGGGTACGACGATGGCGAGGCGCGTCGAAGCCCGTTGCAATTGTTCGAATTGGCCGCCCCATTCAATCGAGTATCCTTCCGGAAGCTTGACCTGTTGCTCGACGGCTTGTTGCGCCTCGGCGACAAAACTGCTCAGGTCGCGGCCCCGCACGTTGGTCTCCACCGCTAACCGCCGCTGAATATTTTCGCGACTGATTTGTGCGAGGCCTGTCTCAACTCGAATGTCGGCAAGTTGAGTGATGGGGATCAGGCGGCCACGAGGATCGGCCACTTTAATATCCCGGATCCGCTCAAAATTTTTGCGATCCTCCGGGCTAAAACGGACCTGGATGAAAAACCGGCGATTGCCTTTTATCACCTGGCCGACAGGACGTCCGCCCATGGCACGCACCGTGTCCAAAACTTGCGAGGCGTTGATACCATAGCGCGCAATGGCATCCCGATTGATGATCACGCGCAAATAGGGAAGACCCGCAACCTGCTCCGCTTTCGTCTCGGCGGCACCACGCACTTTTGAGACCACTTGCACAACCTGGTCGCCAAGGGTCTTGAGTTGTTGCATATCTTCACCAAAAATATTGATGGCAATCTCGGAGCGGACGCCGGCGATCAATTCCTGGACCCGAAGCTCGATGGGTTGCGAGTAACTGAATTTCGTTCCCGGCACGGCTTTCTGTAGGGCGGCGTCAAAGGCCTGGATGAGTCCATCCTTGGTTGCCGCCGTCGTCCATTCATGATCAGGCTTTAAGAGCACATAGATATCGCTAATCTCCACGCCCATGGGATCGGTCGCGATTTCGGGACGGCCTGTCCGGGAGATCACCGAGGTCACTTCGGGAAAGGTTTGCAGCACTTGTTCAATACGGGTCGTGTTCCTCACGGACTCTTCGAGGGACACACTGGGCAACCGCCAGGCTTGCAGGGCAATCGACCCTTCATCCAGTTTGGGAATAAATTCCGCACCCATGAAGGAAGCCACTCCCAGGCTTCCCGCAAATAATGCGGCAGCCACTCCACCCGTGAGGGCAGGATGGTGCATCGTGCGGGTTAGCAGCGGGCGGTAGATTCGCTTCACGTGTCGGATGATCCAGGTTTCTTCTTCTTTGACCCCTTTTCGAAGAAAGAGACTGGCCAGGACCGGGGTCAGTGTGAATGCGAGAACCAGGGAAGCCACCAGAGCAAAGATCACAGTAACGGCCATGGGCGTGAACATTTTCCCTTCAATGCCCTGAAGCGTCAGAATAGGAAGATACACGATGATAATGATGCCCACCGCAAAGAAGATGGGGCGTAACACTTCCCGTCCGGACTCCTGGATCACCTCGTGCATTTCCTCAGACGTCATGCGCCCGGATTTTTGAGTCTTTTCGCGGCGTTCGGCGAGATGCCGCACGATGTTTTCGATCATGACGACCGACCCATCGACAATGAGGCCAAAGTCAATCGCACCCAGGCTCATCAGGTTTCCGGAGATTCCCGCCGCCACCATGCCCGTGAACGCCGCCAACATGGAGAGCGGAATGGCGACGGCCACGATAAGGCCCCCACGGATATTTCCTAAAAGTAGAAGTAAAACGGCAATGACGAAAATGGCCCCCTCGCTCAGGTTCATCGCCACGGTTTTAATGGTCTTGATCACCAAATCAATGCGGTCGTAATATGGATCTATGATGACACCTTCGGGTAAGGATTTTTTAATTTCTTCCAGTTTCTCTTTCACCCGGTTCACCACAACCCGTCCATTTTCTCCGATCAGCAGCATGACGATGCCGGTCACCGCCTCGCCTTTTCCATCCCGCGTCACCGCGCCTTGGCGAACCATGGGGGCGAACTGAGCCTGGCCGAGATTCCGCATATAAATCGGTGTGCCGTCGTTCCTGGTGGCCACCACGATATTTTCAATGTCCTGAAGAGTTTGGATAAGTCCCTCTCCTCGAATCAAATACTGCTCCTGAGCATGGACAATATAGGCCCCTCCCGCATTCGCATTATTTTTCTCGAGGGCCTCAAAAATTTGCCCGATCCCAAGGTCGTATGACACCAGCTTCGACGCATCCAGCTGGAATTCATAGGTCTGTAATTCCCCGCCAAAGGTGTTCACTTCGATCACACCGGGAACCGAACGAAGCTTAAACGCGATGTCCCAATCCAGAATCGTCCGCAGTTCCATCAGCGAGTAGCCTTCCCCCTTGACCTCAAACTGGTAAATCTCTCCCAGGCCGGTGGAAATGGGGCCCATTTCGGGCGTCCCCAATTCTTCCGGGATGGCCTCGCGCGCCCGCGGCAATCGTTCCATCACCAAGCGCCGGCAGAAATAGATGTCCATGTCTTCATCGAAATAAATGGTGATCGCGGACAGGCCGAAGCGCGAGACCGAGCGAATTAATTCGATCCCCGGCAATCCGGACATGGCCGTTTCAACAGGAAAGGTAATGAATCGCTCCACTTCGACCGGACCCAAGCCTGGAGCATTGGTCAGGATCTGTACTTGATTGGGCGTCACATCAGGAACCGCGTCAATGGGCAGGATGGTCATCGAGTACACTCCTGACGCGATAATGAGTCCGGCAAAGACTAGAATGAGAAACCGATGGCTTAAGGCAAACTCGAAAGTTCGATTCAGCATGACATCATGTCCTTTTTTTTCAGGAAGAGACCTTGGCACCACTCCTCTTAATGGCCATGCCCTCCGAGTGTTTCTCCCAGCATGACGGACTTCAGATAAAATGATCCTTTAGTGACCACCCGTTCGCCTTCTTGCACTCCGCTGAGAATTTCTACATATGGATCATCTTTGGTACCAAGAGTGACCGTCCGTTTTTCATAGGAGCCAGGCTGTTTCTCCACGAAGACCACAGGTTGTCCTTCGATGTGTTGAACAGCATCCAGAGGAACTTTCAGAAGCCGTTCCCCTTGAGAGGCTGAATCGGCAATCGAAGACCTGGCAAACATTCCTGGACGCAGGCGCCCCTTGGGATTGGGAATTTCCACCCGGGCTTCGACGGTCCGTGTGTCTGGATCTAGTAGATTGCTCAGGTACACCACCGTGCCGCGAAACGTCTCTCCCGGATACGCATCGACGGCAATTCGGACGTCTGCGCCCACACGGACTTCAGCAAGATCCTTTTCATAGACGTCGAGGAGAATCCACACCGTATTCAGATCGGCAATAGTAAAGGGTTTATCGCTTGGAGTGATTAATTCGCCTGGCGTCATGTGCCGTTCAATGATGGTCCCTGCCTGAGATGCCGTCAGGGTAAAGGATGACAGCGGATGATGTCCTCCTTTATTTTCGATAATCGCTGCAATGTCCTGGTGGGAGAGCCCGACAAGTTCGAGCGCTTCAAAGGCCGCTTGATAGGAGGCGTAGCTTTGTTGATAGGCTCCCTTCGCATCGAGGTATTCTTTTTCCGAAGAAATCTGTTGCTCGAAGAGTCGTTTTTCCCGTTCATAGTTGGCTTTGTTGACAAGAAGCGTGGTTCGGGCCTGACGGAATGCGGACTTTTTTGAGCCCAGTTCAATACTATCGAGGAGGGCGAGGGTCTCGCCTGTCTTCACGACATCCCCGAGTTCGGCCATGACCTTGATGGCTTTGCCCTCGATGCGTGGACTGACATGAGTCAGTTTGTAAGCGTTCGGTTGAATCGTGGCCGTGGCCTGAATCCCTTCTCTGACGACTCCTCGCTCCACCGCGACGGTCTGGAAAGTTTGTCCTTTTAATGCTTCAGGGGCAAGAGTGATATCGGAGTGATTTTCCCCCTCGTGTGGATCGGTATCGCCCTGTCGATCCTGCTCTCCATGCCTATCTGATTCAAGCCCCCGCTTGTGATCGGCCGCTGTTCCCTCTGGAGCCGGCTCGGTCGGCCTTTCCTGGCAGGCGATGCCCAGTAACAGGAATAAAATAAGTACAGAGCCCAGTA
>BQIW01000116.1 GCA_021604105.1 Nitrospirales bacterium
TAAATATCCAGGGAGAAGACAATGGCTTTTTCATGTGACGTGTGCGGAAAAAACCGCTTAGTGGGAAACAATGTCAGTCACGCGAATAATAGGACAAAACGGATTTTCCGGCCGAATCTCCGCACGGTTCGCGCGCTTGTGAAGGGTGCCGCCCAACGCATTAAAGTCTGCACCCGCTGCCTGCGGTCCGGATTGGTCCAAAAAGCCGTCTAGTCGTCCTCAGGCCGTTCATGCGAGGTGAACGGTATGTCCCATTTGGTGTTCGTGTATCCCTGAATCGTATTCATCAAGTCAACTGTCATCATTACTTCATTCCTTTCCAACCGATTTCCCTACTGATTCGTGGGTGTCATTCTGAAATACTCCCAGATCTGATAAATCAGCAGGGCTCGCCCCTGGAAACGACCCCTGGTCCCGAATAACGTGGGGCAGACCATTCCACCTTCATTTTTTCCGTCCCGCAGGACAGCAGCCATTCTTTTCGCTCTCGCCTTCATCGGGATCCTTCATCCTCTGAGCTTCCCGCCCTTTGATCTCGGATGGCTGGCCTGGTTGGTGTTAATTCCCCTCCACATGATCATTCATGACCTTCCACCAAGACAGGCCTTGTATTATGGGTGGCTGGCCGGAACCATCGCCTTTGCAGGGACCGTGACATGGGTCATCACGGCCATGCATCAATTTGGTCAAGTCCCGTTCATCGTAAGTGCCTTATTGATGCTCCTTCTGGCTGCCTATCTTGGCCTATACATGGGCATTTATGGCTGGGGGTATGCCAAGTTCCAGCACACCTGCCCCAATCTCCTGTGGCTGGGAGCCCCAGCCTTGTGGGTCACTTTGGAATTTGTGCGAACCTATGCGTTGAGCGGGTTTCCCTGGGCGCTTTTGGGCTATTCCCAATACCAATGGCTCCCGGTTATTCAATTTGCCGACGTGACCGGCGTCTATGGGGTGTCATTTTTACTTGTCATGGGAAATGTTGCTCTGACTTCTCTCCTGTTATGGATCTACGGCAAAAGACGAGGCTTGGCCCTTCCAGGACCCTGGGTGTCGGTGACAGGCTTTTGGTGCGCATTGACTCTCGTCCTCGCCTATGGAACCTGGCGGGTGCAGGAACAGGCCAACCTTGACGCCTCGGCACGCACGTTGTCCATTGGGTTGGTCCAAGCCAATATCGATCAAGCCGTTAAATGGAACGAGGCCTACCGAGATGAGACACTTCGACGCTACGCCTCCCTCAGCCAAGAAGCCGGGAAGAACACCGACCTGCTCATTTGGCCGGAGGCGGCCACACCCTTTCTCTTCGAGCAGGAGCCCGCCTACCAGAAACAGGTCCTTGATATTGCGAAAGACACACACAACTCGTTGCTGTTTGGCAGCCCCACACTTCGATTTCAACAGGACGGCCGGCCTTATTTGTACAATAGTGCTTTTCTGGTGACGGCGGAAGGACGGGCCTCAGACCGGTATGATAAACGCCATCTGGTGCCATTTGGGGAATACATCCCCTTGCGATCCATTCTCTTTTTTCTGGATAAGCTCGTGGTAGGGATCGGCGACTTCAAAGCCGGACAGGGAGCCATGACCATGCAGGTCCCAACAGTGCCCCACGGGAATGGTCCGAGATTCGGGGTAGCGATTTGTTTCGAAGTGATTTTTCCTGACCTGGTTCGCCGGATGGCCAAGGAGGGAGCCAATTTCCTTGTCACAATAACCAATGATGCCTGGTTCGGGGATTCTGCTGCGCCGTATCAACATTTCGGCATGGTCGTTTTTCGTGCCGTGGAAAATCATCTAGGGTTTGCCCGGGCCGCCAATACCGGCATTTCCGGAATCATTGCCCCGGACGGACACATTCTTTCCCAGACACCAATTTTTTCAGAACAGGCGGTGACGGGGTTAATCCCACTCCGTTCCTCACCCCCCACCTTTTACACTCAATTTGGGGATGTCTTTAGTTGGGGTTGTGTTATAATGGCTGGTATTTTATTCACCTGGTGTCGGTTCACCACACCGCTATCCACACCCAAGCCACGGTCTTCACCGATATAGCCACGAGAGGAGTGCTGCCCATGCTCGAAGATATCCGCATTCGAATGGAAAAAATCAACGACCACATTCTGGAATTCCGGAGGTATCTTTGACGTTCCTCGGCTAACAACTGAACTGGAAGAACTCGAGCGGGAGACCTCACAACCGGATTTTTGGAATAATCCCCGTCAGGCCGCCAAAGCCGGACGACGTCAAACAGAGATCGAACGCCAATTTGCACGCCTTCAGCAACTCGACCAGCAACGGGATAACCTTCTCGCCATTCTTGATCTGATCGGCCAACAAGGGGATCCGGAATTAGAAGCCGAGTGGAGCAAGGGCATCAAAGACATTGAGGCCACGCTGGAAGCCTGGCGACTGGAACAATTATTATCGGGCGAACATGACCAGAACAATGCCATTCTCAGCATTAATCCTGGAGCGGGCGGAACCGAATCCCAGGACTGGGCCCAGATGCTTATGCGCATGTATATCCGATGGGCTCAGGAACGGGGGTACAAAGTGGAAACCATTGATCTGCAACCAGGGGATGAAGCCGGGATCAAAAGCGTGACCTTGGGCATTGCCGGTCCATTGGCCTATGGATACCTGCACTCAGAAGCGGGAGTGCACCGGCTGGTTCGCATCTCCCCGTTTGACGCCAACAAGCGTCGACATACCTCGTTCGCCGCAGTGGGGGTCTATCCGGAATTGGACGACGACATTGACATTGTGGTTGATGATAAGGATTTAAAAGTCGATACCTTTCGCGCGGGTGGCGCGGGCGGACAAAATGTGAACAAGGTGGAAACCGCTATTCGCATGACCCATCTTCCCACGGGAATCGTGGTGCAATGCCAAAATGAACGGTCGCAATTGCAAAACCGGATCGGCGCCATGCGGGTGCTAAAAGCGAAGCTGTATGAACTGGAACAGCAAAAGAAAGACGCTGAATTTCAAAATATTATTGGGGAAAAGAAAGATATCGCTTGGGGCAGCCAAATTCGTTCGTATGTGTTCCAACCGTATCAAATGGTTAAAGATCACCGGACCAACTACGAGTCCGGCAATGTTGCCGCGGTTATGGATGGAGCGCTGGACCCTTTTATTGAAGCGTATTTAACCATGAAGGCCTCGAAGGCTTCACACATGCCGGCCAATTGACACGCATCCACACTTGATACCCGGCCTTCATGATTCATCACATTCAGATTCGTATTCCAGGTGCTGACCAGACGACCATCGAGATATTCACTTCTATGAACCGGTAGAGTCATGTAAGTTATGGAAGAATTGAACGAACAACAACAACAACGGCTGGAAAAACTCCATGCGCTTCAGGATGGAGGCCTCCATCCCTTTGGTACACGTTTTTCCACCACCCACACGCTGGAGAACATTCTTCAATCGTATACGGACTCGACCAAAGAAGTGCTTGAAGGCACACCGATTTCGTGTACGGTGGCCGGACGCATTGTGGCCATGCGGCGTTTCGGAAAGGCCGCGTTCGCGGCCCTACAGGAAGCTGGCCATCGTCTCCAGGTCTACCTCAAGAAAGATCTGCTTGGAGATCAGTCCTACGAACTTTCGCAGTCATTTGATTTAGGGGATTGGATCGGAGTCGAAGGCAAGTTATTTCGCACCAAAACCGACGAACTTACGGTAGAAGTCCATCGCCTCACCTTTCTTACGAAAGGGTTACGACCACTTCCGGAAAAATGGCACGGACTCACCGACATCGAAACCCGGTATCGGCAACGGTATGTGGATTTAATTGCCAATCCATCGGTACACCAGGTATTCCACACGCGCAGTCGAATCATTAATATCATTCGCTCGTTTCTCACGGAACGGGAATACCTTGAAGTGGAAACGCCGATGATGCATTCCATCCCTGGAGGAGCCACGGCACGCCCGTTTGTGACCCATCACAACACGCTCGACGTAGACTTATATTTGCGCGTCGCACCGGAATTATACCTCAAGCGCCTCATTGTCGGGGGATTTCGGCGCGTCTTTGAAATCAACCGCAATTTCCGCAATGAAGGCATTTCCACCATTCACAATCCTGAATTCACCATGTTGGAATTTTATCAGGCCTATGCGGATTATCATGATCTGATGGACCTGACTGAACAGTTGTTTCACACCCTGAGCTTGGAAGTATGCGGGGGCCCAACGGTGACTTACCAGGGCCAAAGCATTTCTCTGGCACCACCCTGGCGCCGGGTGCCGTATTTGGACTCAATTATAGAGGTCAATCAGTTGAATCCTGAAGTCTTGTCGGATCAGAAGATTGCCGCGGACGCGGCAAAGCGGTTAGGCGTTGATTGTGCGCCCCAAACCAGCCATATCGACATCCTCGTCAACCTCTTTGAAACCACAGTCGAGCCAACATTGACGCAACCAACCTTTATCACCGATTTCCCTATCGAAATTTCCCCGTTGGCCAGGAAAAAAGAAGCCAACCCGGCCCTGACAGACCGATTCGAACTCTTTATCGGTGGACGGGAATTAGCGAATGGATTTTCGGAGCTAAACGATCCATTGGACCAACGACAACGCTTTGAGGCCCAGGTGGCCTTGCGGGAGGCTGGAGACGACGAAGCCCATTACCTGGATGAGGACTTTATTCGAGCCCTTGAATATGGCATGCCTCCCACAGCGGGAGAAGGTATTGGGATTGATCGACTCGTCATGCTACTCACCAATCAGGCCTCGATCCGCGATGTCATTCTTTTTCCCCAACTTCGACCGGATCGGCCTTTGTGACCCTCCCGTACGAGATATTAGTCGGGCTGCGGTATCTTCGGGCCAAGCGTCGGCAGCGAACGATTTCACTGAACACGTTTATCTCTATCACCGGGATCACGCTTGGTGTCGCAGCACTCATTGGCACACTTGGCATCATGACCGGCTTTAAGGAGGATCTCCAGTCTAAAATCCTTGGCACAACCGCGCATGTGATCGTCCAGGAACGAGGCAGCAATGACATGAAAGACTATGCGGACCTGGTCGATCAAATTGAAGCCGTTCCCGATGTGATAGCTGCTGCCCCGTTTATTTTTAAACAAGTGCTCGTCACTTCCAAAACGGCCGTACAAGGAATCATCCTCCGGGGCATTCAGCCCTCACAGGAAACTCGCGTGACCGACTTAGAAGGCAACATGAAATTTGGGGATTTAGCCGACCTGACTCGCCCTGTGACTCCTCCCCCATCGACATCGCCCAATTCCGACCGGGACAACCCCACTCCATCACCCTCCAAGCCGCCCGGCATTATCTTGGGGAAGGAATTGGCCTTTCGGCTAGGCGTGTTTGTCGGCGATACCATCAACGTCGTTTCCCCTGTCGGCCCAATGACCTCGTTGACCATGACACCGAAAATTCGGCCCTATGCGGTTGTCGGCGTCTTCGAATCCGGAATGTTCGAATATGATTCCTCGTTATCGTATATCAGCCTGGAAGAAGCCCAGAAATTTTTTAACCTCGGGGAGACGGTCACGGGGATTCAAGTCAAAGTCAACGACGTATTTTTGGCCCAGCAGATTGCCCAACGACTGGAAGCCACACTTGGGCACACCTTTATTGCCCGTGATTGGATGCAGTTAAATCGAAATTTGTTTTCGGCATTGAAACTCGAAAAAACCATGATGTTTCTTCTGCTCGTCTTAATCACCCTGGTCGCCTCGTTCAATATCGTGGGGACCCTAACGATGATCGTCAACGAGAAACAACGTGAAATTGCCATCCTCAAAGCCATGGGTGCCACCCCGGGAGCCATCATGCGGATTTTTATGTTAAACGGGTTGGTGATCGGTATCGTGGGAACGGGCATTGGGGTCCCTCTGGGGTATACCTTTTTGTGGCTCATCCAAAACTATTGGACCTTCGACGCCTCCGTCTATTACATATCCCGTATTCCCGTGCACATCCTGCCATTGGATGTGCTGTTAGTCGCCACTTCGGCCATCCTGATCAGTTTTGCCGCCACATTCTACCCTTCATGGCAAGCAGCGAAGTTAGACCCGGTCAGCGCCCTTCGTTATGAATAACCCAACCGACTCAGCGTTCACGCCCCAGGTGCCATTAGTCTCTATCGACAATCTCTGTCGTTCATTTCAGATGGGAAAGCAGACGGTGCATGTCCTCAACGGCATTTCCATGAGCTTGGCCCGCAAGGAAATGGTGTCGATTGTCGGGGCCTCAGGCGCGGGGAAAAGTACATTGCTCCACATCATGGGAACCTTGGATCGCCCGACAAGTGGAAAAGTGTTGTATGAAGGAAAGAACATGTTCCGGGCAAGCGAAACCGTGTTAGCGGGATTTCGGAATCGATCCATCGGATTTGTCTTTCAATTTCATCACCTTCTGCCGGAATTCACCGCGTTGGAAAACACCTATCTTCCCGCGCTCATTCAAAAAATTCCCAAACAACAGGCCATGGACGCAGCCAAATCTCTCCTGTCGGAAGTGGGGCTCTCTCACCGCCTGCACCATAAACCGGGGGAATTATCAGGAGGAGAGCAGCAGCGTGTCGCCGTGGCCAGAGCCTTGATCCGGCACCCTGACCTGGTGTTGGCGGATGAACCCACAGGCAATCTGGATACACATACGGGTGATGAATTATTTGAACTTTTGCGAAAACTCAATCACACGCATGGAACAGCCTTCGTGATTGTGACCCATAACGAAAAACTCTCCCTTCAGACTGACCGGCTGATTCAACTGCAGGATGGACAAATACTCGAGGATCGCTGTCTGACAGATAGCTCAACCACGACGGACAGGTCGTAGGACAATCACAAAAAAAATGGGGAACTCCATCTCTGTCGATGAAGTTCCCCTTGTCGAGGATTGCTGTGAGTGGTCAAGAATGCTTCTCCAGTCCTGCCCTGAGACATTCCAATGGGAAGGCCCCAGCTGCTTGAACGAGCGGAGCGTACGGACGAGTGGGAGTACGTGAGCACAGATAGGCGGCTAGAACGCCGCTGGCGGCATTTTTCATTACTCCCATTAGGGAGAAGCCGTGATACGGTCCTTGATCTCATCAAATGTGGCCTTCGGAATGATGTTTTTTGCCACCAATTCGCCACGGAGCCGATAAGGCCGATTTGAAACCACTTCCTCGGCTACCTCCCGGGTTAACCCCAGCGTCAACACCAGGTCACTCACCGGTGCCTTATTAATATTGATGACATCCCCTCCGATTTTGGGCAAGGTTGGGGGAGTCACAATTTTGGGCACATTCGGTTTGGATGAAACAATGGGGCTGGAATTCACTGACGAGGCGATTTCTCTCTTGGACATATCAGGTTTCTCCGAGGACTTCCTGACTCCGGCAGTACTCCCTGCGGAAGATTCACGGGTATCTTTTAATTCCTTCTGATAGCGCAACACGGTCTCTTTCAGGGCTTTGTTTTGGGCTTTGACTTTTTGATATTGGTCCACAACCACACGCAATTTGGATGTGAGTTGCTCTTTTTCCTGATCTAATTCCCGTTCACGCGTTTCCAATAAGGTGTGCTCATTTTTTCGCCCTTCTTTAATCCGTTGCACCTCGGTAGTCATCGTTTCTAAATCCGTAGAAACTTTTTCGTTCAACCCCTTTAAATTGCGTATTTGCTCTTCAAGGGCTTCCTGATGCATCCGGCTTTTTTCCAACTCGGCCTTGGCTGACTCCATATCCGCCACCGATGCCTCATATTTCGATTTAGAAACCATACACCCTGACAATCCCAGCAGAAACACGACCGAAATGACCACCCACCTGTTCATAATATCCTCCTCGTCCCTACCAATAGAAAGATTCATCCTTGAAAATACCTTCCTGGCCATATCAGGTTTTGAGGTTTACACCCCTATTTCAGGATTTATGGCATCCTCGCGGTTATGTCAAGCCTAGCCCCGCCCCTGGCTTATAGATCCCAGATCCTTACCACCTAAAACACATACAACTGAGGACGTCGGTCTTTGAGCAAATCGTTATAGGGATTGATTCGTTTGTCGCGGGCTTCCGCCATATCCAACTCGTACAGCCCAACCTCTTCGTCTTTGTGGGAAGACCGACACAAAATCCGTCCATTGGGGGCCACAATCTCACTCATACCAATAAACGACATTACGGGTTTTTCCCCGCGTTGTTCCCGACCGACTCGATTGGCTGTTATGGCAAACACGCCGTTTTCCAAGCATCTCGTCACCATGGCATCAGGACAATAGGGCAACACTAAATTGCTGGGGTGGCATAAAATATCGGCGCCTTTGATGGTCAGACTTCTGGCGGCTTCCGGGAAAAACCAATCAAAACAGACGAGAAGACCAACCTTAGCCGTTCCAATATCCCAGACAAGAAATCCCGTATCTCCAGGATCAAACCAGAGGGTTTCCTCAAAAAATAAATGGGTTTTGCGATAAGTCCCGATGTACCCTTTCGGGCCGATCAGCACGGCCGAATTATATAATCGGTCATGATCTCGTTCAGCCAACCCGACCACGATGTGCAGATCACGGCCCCGAACGGCCTCTTCCAAGGCTTTGATGGTAGAGCCAGCAGGAATGTCCTCCGCCAACTCCCGAACTTCGTCCTTGGAAAGAAATTGATATCCCGAAAGGGCGAGTTCGGGAAAAACAAGTAGATGCCCTTCAAAGCGGTGGGTGGCGCGCAGAATCGTGTCTAGATTGCGTTGAACTTCCCCAAATACCGGAGAAAATTGAAAAAATCCCCCACTGATCTTGGACATTATCACCCCACAAAAAAAAGCGGGCAGAGGTGAACCCTACCCGCTTTTCCTATCAGATTAAGGCGTTATGATTACTTAACCTCTTTTAAATGCATCACTGCACTTTTCGCATGCTTGGTCCCAACTTCGGCATGACCGGCTTTGCCATGTTCCACGGCTTCCATGAGTTCGTGAACCCCTTCGTCAAGATGAGGATTTTTCACTTCCTTTTGAGCCCCTTGGGCGTGGTTCAAGGCTTCTTGAGCATGCTCAACCAACGCATCCGCATGTCCCTGCTCTCCATGTTTCACGGCACCCTCGGCATGGGCAATCGCTTCACCCACATGTGGATTGGCTCCTGCAAGGGCAACAGCCCCCCACGACCCCGCAAATAATAATCCTAGAACGGCGAACAAACCCACTGCCATAATACCCGCTTGCTTTTTCATCCCTGACCTCCTTGAAAAAGTAAATAAATATTGAGTTGAGAGCATCGATTATCCTCTCATCCCTCACACGCAAGATCAAGATGATCTCATCTGATCCTGATTGGTGACACGGTATAATAACTTCACGTCTTTTTCCGCAGGTGCCGCGAAATCACGTGACCATTCCCACCATGAGCCTGGATAGACTTTCACGCGCGGAAACCCGACGTATCGCAACAAACAAAAGACCCAGGCCGCCCGAACTCCACCTAAGCAATATGTCATGATTTCCTGATTGTCCCGTAGTCCGTGATCTTCAAATATTTTCTTAACCTGCTCTGGAGGTTTCACCGTGGCATCCGGTTGTAAAAACCGATTCCAGGGGATATTGATGGCAGAGGGAATATGGCCGGCCCGAGGCAATCCATCGATCTCCTTTCCCGCATATTCCTCAACACTTCTGGCATCAAGAATGATGGTTTCCGGATGAGGTCCTTTGACCAGTTTTTTTAATCCATCCTTATTTACAATGAATTCCGGATTAGCTGTGACAGTAAAGTCACCCGGCTTGGGTTGTATCGCTTCATGTTGAAAGGGACGCTGCTCCGCGGTCCACTTGACCCACCCACCGTCCAGAATCCGCACGCTGGAATGTCCCAAGTACGTCAACATCCAGAACATGCGCCCCTCATCACCCCAATTATCGAAGGGGTTGCAATAAATCACCACGTCGCTGGACTGGTTAATACCTAGCGAGCGAAGGCGCTGTTCAATTCGCCCGAGGTCAGGATCCAAGACCCCCTTTGCCACAGCTGATGGATCGCTGTACTCATGCCACGTGCTATGAACGGCACCGGGAATATGAGAGGAATAGGCCGCGCGTCCTCGAACATCAAGAATGACCAAGTCTTCGCGGCCAAGATTTTGAGCAAGTGATTCTGTATCAATGAAAAAATTTTCGGCCACAGTACTTTCCTTTATGAATGAAGTGACGACGTATCTGTCGGGGGATGGGGCGACAATCCATCGGACGGTGCCATACACCCTACTCGAAGATCAATTTCCTGATTCTGTGCCACCGTAGAAAGGGTCGCATCCAAGGGAAACTCCCGTTCATAGATCGTGAAGACATATGGATCATCACCCGTCAGACCATAGTGATCTCGCAACATCTGATTTTGACTATCCGTCTGAATATGATACCGAATCCGCGCCTGAACGATCCACCCTTTTTCATGTTCCGGGATTTCATATTCCAAGGAATAGTCCCGGCTGGCAAGGGGCAACAATCGGTTATCGTATACTTCCACAATCACGGGCTGCCAGAGGATCCAACGGCCCATGGTATCAGATTGCTCATGCACCACCGTTCCATTCGAATTACGCACCGTAAATTCAACGGTAAAAAACCGGTCAGGGTCCCCTGTCGGGATTTTGTGCCCAGCCCCCGCATTAATCAGGGTCAACGTCAATTTGACATCGTCACCTGGTTGGGGTGTGGGAGGGTCTGCCTGCACTTGGACAGCGACCGCACGCTTGACCATGTCCGGATCATGACCTCCCCGCCAGAGATGTCGTCGACCATATCGGATAGGGCTACCTTTGGCCACCGGCCGCTCGACTTCCGGCATATGACAACTCTGACAAATCAGTCCCTTTTCCTTCATGAAAAACTTGCCTTCATACTCAGGATACGTCCCACAAGGCCCCGCATTGTAGAATTGCATGGGTCCCGAAACGACATTATGACAGCGATAACAGATTTGGGTCGTTCTGAAGGAAGGATCAAATTGGGTGGGATGTGGCGCCGCCGAATCGTCATAGGGACCGAGAATTTTCCCATCCCGAACATGGCAGGCTGCGCACGTCACACCTTCTTGTTGATACTCCGCATCGTACCGGTAATTAGGAATTTGAATGGCTTTTTCGACACGCCCGCGGGGAAGGTCTTGAATAAGAGTCGGTTGCTGATTTTCCAATGGGGTATGGCAATTCAAACAGACCCAAATATGGTCATCTTTTTTCCAATAGGCTTGAAAAAACGGATCGTGAAAGGCCTGGGCATGAATACTGGATTTCCACTCTTTGTAGATTTCGACATGACAACTCCCACATTCCTCCGCTTTCAAGCTCTGCAATCCCACTGGAATCTGTTGATAGGGAATGGGTTTCGCGTAATCCTCTCGTAAGCCGAATATGACTGTGGGACGAATCTCCGTATAAAAAATGTAGATTCCTACCCCCAGCACCAACAGGAGCAACACCCACGCTTTTCCTCCCCATGATCGCTTGGACTTCATCACGTCAATTATTCAACAGAGCCTGTAGATGGCGGTCCACCGATCCCGCCAACGCTTTGAGATGATACCCACCTTCTAAACATGACACGATCCGCCCACTTGCAAATTTTTTCGCAATCTTCGAGACAATCGCTGTCATATCGGCATACCCTTGCTCCGTTAAGCCCATACTCGCCAAGGGATCATCCCGGTGACCGTCAAATCCGGCGGAAATCAGAATACATTCAGGTTGAAAGGCTTCGGCGGCTGGGACCAAGACCTTCTGGAAAATTTCGCGATACTCCTCATCCCCTTGTCCTCCAGAGAGCGGCACATTGATGGTCAGCCCTTTCCCTTGACCTGCCCCGGTTTCCGTCGCTCGTCCCGTCCCGGGATAAAATGGAGCCTGGTGGGTACTAAAAAAAAGGACGGCGGGATCATCATAGAAGGCCTGTTGGGTACCATTGCCATGATGCACATCCCAATCCACAATCATAATCCTCTGTAGTCCATAGTGTTGCTGAAGATAACGGGCGACAATCGCGATGGTATTAAAGAAACAAAACCCCATCGCTTGGTCCGCCTCGGCATGATGCCCGGGAGGCCGCACAGCGCAAAACGCCTGATCAATGTCGTGATTCATGATCGCATCCACCGCCGCCAACCCCCCGCCGACCGCCAGACAGGCGGCCTCCAGCGTTCCTGGACACATCGACGTATCAGGATCCAAGGAAACATACCCAATTGAAGGGGAGCGTCGTTCAAGACTCTCCACATAGGACGAGTTGTGGACAAGTTCAATCCATTTCCGCTCAGCGCGTCGTGGGGCGATTTGATGCAGTCGGGACCACGTTCCCGAATGTTCTAATTGCCCACGGATGGCTCGAAGCCGTTCAGGTGACTCCGGATGGCTTCTGCCCATCTCATGGCGTTCATAGGCCGGATGAGAAACGTATCCAACACGTCCCATACTCATACACTCTCAAAATGGAAAAGGAAATCATGCACAGAGGAAAAACTCGATCAACAATGTCGGCCAACCAATACTTGCGAATACTGACGAACCGGAAGGAAAAACGTTTCAGATCCTAGCATAGGGGAATGGCTTAGACAACGCACACACCCGCATGATAGGCTCGGTTTCAGTCACGTTCCATCACCTTCATTTCTGATCGGATCTCAACCATGGCCAATCCTAAGATCGAACAATTCAAAAAAGTGCTCCAAATGGACCCGAAGGACGAAACCATGTGGTTCGGC
>BQIW01000117.1 GCA_021604105.1 Nitrospirales bacterium
TAGTCGGCCCTGAATAATTCACAAGGCACTGTAATTGAAGGAGAAAGGGTGGAATAGGTGATGAAGGAATTGCAAGGAAAGGATAAAATACGGACTGTTTTCCTGCAAATTTGAGGACGCTTTTGATGGGCCCGAAAGAGACCGAGAATGATCCGCGTATCGACCTGTTTCGAAACCGTCTTGAGAATCTGATTGATCAGCGACATGAACTGATTGGTCTGAGTGAGCTGATTGATTGGGAGGTGTTTGATCGGCAATGGGGTCTGTTATATGAAGACCGCAAAGGCGCCCCCGCATTAAGAACCCGGTTGGTTGCCGGGCTGCACTATTTGAAGCACATTTACAAGTTATCCGATGAACAAGTGGTGGCACGCTGGGTAGAGAACCCGTATTGGCAGGTCTTTTGTGGAGAGACCTATTTTCAGCATGAGGTGCCGTGTCACCCGACGTCCCTGACGCGCTGGCGCCAGCGGATTGGAGAGGAAGGCTGTGAATGGTTATTGACGCAGACGATCGAGGCGGCGAAGGGCTCAGGTGCTTTAAAGAAGCACGACATCAAGAAGGTGACGGTGGACACCACGGTGCAGGAGAAAGCGGTTACATTTCCGACCGATTCGAAATTGCTGGAGGCTGTTCGCCGGCATTTGGTCAAGGCGTGCAAGGATCACGAATTATCACTGCGGCAGAATTACAACCGGGTTGCCAAACGGTTGGGTCGTCAGATCAGTGGTTACGGCCATGCTGGACAGTATCGACGCATGCACAAGACGATCACCCTGCTGAGAAGGCGTGTGGGTCGTGTGGTACGCGATATCGAGCGACAGTTAGCGCATCGGGAACCCGAGGTACATGGTGCCTTTGCCGATCTGTTGACGAAGGCGCATCGGCTATTGAATCAGAAGCAACACGATTCAAACAAGCTATACAGTGTGCATGCACCGGAGGTTGAATGTATTGCCAAGGGCAAGGCACACAAGCGGTATGAATTCGGCGTCAAGGCATCATTTGCGACGACCAACAAGAACGGCTTTGTGGTGGGGGCGAGAAGTTATCCGAACAATCCGTATGATGGCCACACCCTGGAAGATCAGCTGCAACAAGTCGAGACATTAACCGCTATAAAGCCAATACGGTGTTATGTGGATCGAGGTTATCGTGGTCATGGCATTGAACACACCGAAGTATATATTGCCGGGCAACGGCGTGGTGTGACGAAATCCATTTACAAGGAGTTGAAACGACGCAATGCCATTGAACCTGAAATCGGCCACATGAAGAATGATGGACATCTTGGCCGGAACTATCTCAAGGGCCCTGACGGCGACGCGATGAATGTGTTATTGGTGGCCAGTGGTCACAATCTGCGCAAGGTTCTGGCCTGGCTGCGGGCCCGGTCTTTTTGCGCCTGGATTCTGCGGCTGTTTAAAGACGTTATGGACGTGATGTTTGCATCCGATCGTTACGTAAATCGAGTTCAAACCGTTTAAACGGAATTATTCAGGTTCGACTACCTACCTGTATGGAAGAAGCGCAAGAAGCCGTATGAAGACTTTTACCAATGTAATTCCAGGAATTCCATATTCCTAGAATTTCCGGAAGCACCAATTTTTCATCCAGATCTAGTCGGTATAGCAAGAATAACCGCATCGTATTCAGCAAAGCCAATGTTCCCAGCAACACAGTGTATGTCGCCGGCCATTCCATGTGTCGATCTGCAGAGTGGTTGCGACGTAGCGTTTTGCCATGATTGGTGCTTCTGATTACGAGTTTTATTATACCGGCGTCAAGCAGCCAATCCACTTAAGTGACTGTTCTAATTTCGGGGCCACTTCTGTCTTGCAGATTGAAAAAACACGTTCTTTTAGCGTAGACTTTACTGATTATGTTGGGCAATAAATATAGGAGGGGTTCGTTATGATTGAAGGTGCCGTAAAGGGCTTCCAGAAAGCAACCTCGCAAGGAGTAATTCTGCAAGATCTAATACATGGTGTGGAAGTTAAAGAGACAAGAAACCTAATAACATCAAATGGTATTACAACCGAACTTTTTCGGTCGGATTGGAATCTTATCAGCGATGTAGTCGATCATATTATCCATGTGTCGTTTCGCCCTAATGCAGTTAGCGCATGGCATATGCATGAAAATCGAACAGACTATATATCCGTGATCGATGGAAGTATTCGTATCGTAGTGTATGACGGTAGGCCAAATTCACCCACAGCAGAGAAGGTAAGCATAATCCATTCTTCTAACATGCATCCAACAGTCGTCACCTTGCCGCCCGGGGTGTGGCATGGGTTTGAGAATTTGGACCAGAAAGTTACCAGCATAATAAACTATGCAAATAAAGCATATGACTATAAAAATCCTGATGAATGGCGATTACCTTGGGATACCGAAAAGATACCCTACCGATTTAGGTAGGCAATGAATTAGTTAGCCATGATTTTGCCCAAGGATTATGGCTCTGGGTTTGTTCTTACCTTATTTACAAATAATGTGGAAATCGCCCGTCTAGCCGACGAGGCTGGGATCGATCGCATTGGATTAGACCTGGAAGTATTGGGGAAAATAGAACGTCAGGACCCCAGTAAAACATGGATTTCTGATCACCTCATATCCGAAATTCCTGCCGTTCGAAGGGTCCTCAAGAATGCGCAGCTATTTGTACGAACCAATCCTTTAAACACAAAATCAAAATATGAAATCGACAGGCTTGTAGATCTCGGTGCAGAGGTTCTGATGTTGCCCATGTTCAGCGACGCAGTGGAAGCTCAACAGTGGATAGATATGGTCGCTGGAAGGGCAGAAACATCATTGTTGGTTGAGACAGCAAGTGCTGCAAAGAATATCAAGGATATAACAAAAGTAAGTGGCGTCGATGAGATACACGTGGGCTTGAACGATCTCCACCTCGACTTAAAAATGAATAATCACTTTGAGGTTCTCGTCTCACCGTTAATGGAGAAAGTCTCTACTTGTGTGCATGAAGCGGGTATCAATTTTGGATTCGGAGGCATCGCAAGAGTGAACGATGAAACACTCCCAATATCTTCAGATTTAATCTATGCGCAATATCCAAGGCTAAATGCCGACAGGGCGCTAGTCTCCCGGATATTCCTTTCCCCGGACTATCGGCTGTTCAGTTTGACCGAAGAGGTCGCAAAGTTTCGACAGATGATGACAAAGTGGTCTAAACAGTCTTGCCAGGATCTTTATGATGCAAAAGATATACTCGCCAAAGCGATTTTAGAAATGGAGAAATCGTCTAAACAGCGAATTCATTAGGTAATAGATCAATTGAGACCTGTACGCATCGTCACCAAGAAACCTTTGGAGGGATCATCACGTACTAGAGGGTTTCAACTTGCAGGGCATCTTCAAAATCTTGGGGTTGATGTGTCTGTTATTAAGCAAGATATTGTAGAGATTGAACCGATAAAGAACGCGATAATAGTATTCGTGAAACACTTTGATATCGATCTCGTTGAACTGGCCAAAGAAAACAATAATCTGATCATCTGGAATCCTATCGATTCGTTCGCGGTAAATAAGCCTTTGCCGCCTGTTGGATTATTTGATGGTGTAATATTTCCTACGAGTCAGGCACTGGAAGATTTTGGGTATTTGTGTAAAAACCCTATTGGTTCATTAGTCATTGACAGTTTTGCAGATTTAAGATGGAGACCGGCAAAGTGCTGGAGATTTCAAATTGCATATCTAGGTACCCGTAAAAATATTGCCGAATGTTATAAAGGTATAAGAGGTCTAAAATTTGAATTCATTCATACGAATGATGGCAAAAAACATGAGCGTTTCTTCAAAAGGGCGTCTCACTATGTCTGTCATTTCTCTGTATGGGAAAAGGATACTCCTTCATTTCTATATAAACCGAACACGAAGCTTGTTGGAGCGGCCGCAAGTGACGCTAATATCGTGTTGAGTAAAAGTCCCAGTCATTACGATATCCTGGACTCCGATTATCCTTACTTCACAGATACCGACATCGATAGTGTTCAGGAAATTGTGAAATTTGCGCGTTCGACATATAAGGCTAAAGAATGGAAAAAGGGGCTTAGGATGCTAAGTGAAGTAAGAGAAGCCACATCCCCAAAGCGAATTGCAAATAAGTACGCTGGTTATTTTCTTAGATTCGAGTAGCGCAAGCCCACACTCATGGTCGATATCGAACGCCTCGACAACTTCCTCAGTTCCGACGACGCCACTGAGAACTGCATGCAGATCTCCGACCTCGTCGGGTTTCTGACCGACAATCCAGTGAAACCATCGCTGAAGCAGCCTGACTTAAACCAAACGGCCTCCGCAAAACCCGGGGCGATTCAAGACGCGGCTTATCTATAATTCAGGACTCGTGGTTTGCTATTATCAGAGCGGTGGGACTCTGGTTCGAGGATTCAATCATTCGAGGATTTCGCATGCCAACTCTGACGTTCGTTGAAACCCATCGCTACAATTACCCTGTGCCAACGGTGCAATCAGGGCCCCAGTACGGTTCAACCGCGTTGACCATAACGCGGTTGAATGGGGATATTGCACTCGCGTTTCTTACTCAAACCCAGTACGACGACGAGGTCGTATATCTCAAGCCGTGTTGCGACATTGAGTTTATGCGTCACGTAACACCGCCGGGTAGGCATCAGATATCCGGTATGGGCTTTAATCCGATAACAGGGAATATATGGTGTGGTTCGCACCTCGATCCGGATCGGTTACTGGTGTTTGCCTTTGAGCCTGGAACCGGACAGCAGACACTATCAAGAGATCTTACTGGAATCGCGAGCGGTTTTTCGGGTCAGGGATTTGCTACCAATGGATTGTTTATGGCGCGCGGGTCTTACGAAACGATGGAACTTTTCGGAATGGGGGGTGCAAAGGTAGGCGAAAAAACCTACAGTGGGCGACGCATTACGGGGATCTCTGCATCACCGTGGAGTTGGACTTTTGTAGATGAAATGACGAACGAAATCGTCGTTATCAATCCTTTTGGTCAAGAGATTGCAACGGCGCCCGGTGTCGGGAGTGCTGGCGGCATGGCGGCAATTGCGTTTGATACGCTTTCGGAAGCTGAATTCATGCCGCAGTTGTATGATGCGACGAACTGCAACCTCGGTGACCCCGGCACTCTCTATCACTATGATACTGACTGGTCGCCAACTCCTTGGCATTTTCGGCATCGAATTTATGTGGCAAACAATGTCGACCAACTGATCTATGCGGGCTACTTAACCGCATAGTCTGGTGGCGGTAGTGATGGCCTTTTGTCACGCAAACTCCATCTTCAGAATGACCTTCCCGAGAATCCGAAAAGGATCAATGATCAGAGGGTAGGCGAGATTGAGGGATTTCAGGTATCGATTCCCTGTTTTTTTGACGAAACATTTGAAGATCACTGCACCACTGGCCAAATAACCAAGAAGTACGGACAGGTTTCGGCATATACCGACAGCGGAAATAGAGCCACAGCAATGACACTACGCAGAGCGATGGTGCTTTTTAATGCATGATGTAAAAATCGTGTTCTACCATCAGCGGTTCCGGAAGTGAGGGACGCATCTCGTGGGTTATGACACTCGAAACCAGCAATGACATCAGGCGGCAATTGTAATGTTACTCGTAAAAAAATCAGTTTCTGGTCACCGCCGTATCATTTGTAACGTTCATCGATTCCGAGGGTTCAATTATGACGTCATATCTTTTCAGGATATTGCTCAGCAGGTCTCTGTTATAAAACATTTCGACTTTTGCAGATAATCCCCCCAATACGAAGAGCTGAACCGTTTCTTACATCACACTACTCTTTATTCGAAATACTCTGACGACGTACATGAGGAGGCGGCCGAGGTTGGTTATTTTCATCCGAATTCCAATAGTTGTGTTCACGGGAAGTTTTGGAGAAGTTTGATTTGCGACTGGCAATGTACTTAAGCGTAATAAGCTTGGGAGACAAAACGGTGTGGGTCAGCCTCTTGACATGGGGAGGGTCTAATGGTATCAATTTATGCGAGAGTTGATGAGGACAAAAAATACGCTAGAGGTAGAGAAAATGAAAGCCTCCGTGATAATTACTAGTCTGTTGATTTGCGTTCCTATTGTTGTTTCATCAAACGAAATGTATAACGGAAATGAGTTCGATGGCGGGTGGAAAGGAAGCGCCTATCCGAAACAAAGAAGTAGTTGCGCGTTAGGCACCGTTGAGTTTGAAATCGATGGGCCTAAGATTGTTGGAACCGTAAAATTCACTACCCGAAACTATGGTGTTCATCAAAGTTCCGCCGTAGGTGTGATCTACGATGACAATACAATTGAAATATCCCTGAATGCCGAAAGCGAATATGCACGTACATCGGTTGCGCGCGGTTCAATAACAAGTAAGAAATTGAAAGCCTACGACGATGGGAATCGATGTGACTATAATCTATCAGCGAAAAGGAAATAACGAACCAGAATTGCGCACGTTATCCTGCGTGTTGACCACGTCTCCGCGCTTTGCTTATGTTTATTAAGCGTCGAAATCTTCTCCTTGTCTTCTTATTAGTATTATCGCGTCCAAGCTTGGCGATCGACCTTCCCCTTGAGACATATGGTTCCAGCGACGCCCCCATAAAAGTTTTATATTTCTGGTCCGCAAGGTGCGTCAAGTCGCCCAGTGCGTATAAAAATATAGTGTTGAAACTCATTGATGAAGCTTCAGCAGGGAATGTCCAACTGGGCATTCTATACATTCCTCGCACTCAGGAAGATTTCGAGGAAAATGGACAGGTATTCATGTGTACACCTCCCAAAAATCGAAAGAATTACATGAATGCGCATCAACTTGCCACAGCAAACGGAGAATTGAATGGACAGTCGCCCGAAGCGAGCCTCGTCCTGGCAAGTGAATACGGTGCCCGGAGTGATGGTGTTGCAAACTGTGTCACCAATCAAGCGAAGCGCGCGCTAATGGCTGTGCGTAATTTAGCTGATAAATATTACGATTGGCATGAGACACCCTTCTTCGTCATAAACGGCGAATTCGTCGGACAATTGCTTTACTATTGGCAATACCAAGAGGCCCTTAAAAATCTAGGTTTAGAGGAAACTGGTGGCTAGATCGGAGAAGTACCTCGTACCCCTATTTACCATCGCTTTCGCAATTTGCATTAGTACGGTGGCCGTTGGTTGTGGAGGAGGAGATGTTGAATGCGCAACGGCATGTAGTGAACCCGATGATCCCGCAGAAAGTGTGGGGCAAATCCTGGTAGACACATTAAGAGACATTGATCTTCCGTTCTTTAATCAATCTAAAGAAGATCAATTGGATGAGGCGCAGGACGCGATAGATTCCGATAGCGAAGGAAGTGAATCTGAAGGTGATTAATCTGAAGGAATGTCTAATACTCTAGGTTGATTGTGCCTTCATTGTACAAATCTGGTGTATGACCGATAGTTGAAACGACGAAATCCCCGTGCCCCAGCCCGGCACTGGCGATGCTGTGGCCAAGGTGTTGGCGGCGGGAGTAAACAACACGAACATCAATACCCGGATAGACTGGTATTCCAAAGACCTAACCGGTAGCGCCGAAGAAATTGATACCGATCCCGAAATTGAAGCAGGCGAGTGGACAGGTGCATTGTCGTTTCCTTTGATTCAGGTCGACGACCTCTGTGGGGAGGTTGTCAAGCTTGGCGAAGGTGTGCAAACGTCGATGTCGGTATGCGGGTTACTTGTCCTACGAATCTACCAAACCCGACGCAGGAGAGTCGCCGACACGGTTCCTGGTCATTGGGTCGGAGTTCGACGGGGCCTTCGCTCAATATTGTTCGGTCCCTGCTGGACAACTTCACGATGTAAGCAAATCACCTCTGACAAGTATAGAAATCGCAGCCATTCCCTGTGCTCACGGTAAGGCATTCAATCTGCCAAGCCGAACCAGTGTAAAAGATGAGAATGATCATGTGCTCGTTACGGGTGCTTCTGGAGGCATGGGTCTCGCGGTTGTGGAGTTAGCAAAGCTCCTAGGCGCCAATGTCACGGCTATGGCCAGTCCTGACATGTCGGATGCAGTCTACGATGCTGGTGCTGATTCCGCCTTCGTAATCGTCACCTGAATCAATTGTTCGACAACACATGGCTCCTGGTTCTCGAAATTGGCACTACTGCTTATGGTTTGCGAAATGTTGCGTCTCGATGGAATGGGTTCAATAGCAAAAATCGGTCTGCTTACGCCGCACTTGGATCCCGTACCGAAAACAACAATAACGAGCATCCCAATATGGCGCTGGACGGAATAACCCCGAAACAGAAGTTGGTGCTTGTTGCCTGATTGAATCCACCGCAGTCTTAAATTGGGGAATTACATTTAATATTATCCGCCGGAGATCACTGCATCCTGAATCTGGTAGTGCTCGTAATCGTTAACGTCGATCAACCACCAGCCGTCCATCTTGTTCACTATTACAGCGAAAGCACCTTCCGAACTGACCTTGGAGCCGGCGAAGACGAGCACGCGTTCGAATCCGCCGGGCGGCGTCACATAGACCTCTGCATTACCTCGTTCACCTCTGATTACGCCAAAGTCGCATTGTTTTGAGCCTTGTGGTGCATCGCCCATTGAACAGGGTTTCTGACCCATCGCGTGGTAGGGGGTGCTCTCGACCATTGCGTCACCGGGTGGAGCTGTCTGCGCGATGGGAGTGGCAACGGGATTACCGGTGATGCCGATCATGAGCCTATAGTCGGCCACTTCATTCCGACGCGCGGCGTTACGCATCAAGTAGACGCGAACAGTATTTTCGCCGTTGGCAGGGAGCGTCCCGGTCCATTCGTTGCCACTCATAGAGCCAATGAAAATTGCCGCATCGTTTGAGCCCGGTGGCAGGACATTGAAGTAGTTGGATAAGTTGCTCGTTTCAAGCGCGACGCGCATGGTTTGACCCGCCTTCGCCCCCAGCTTGAAGTCAATAATCTGGTCGCCCTTGAGCGAACCCTCTACAGTGGCCGATGAGGTCCCCTTTGCAAAATGCAGTGGCTTCGATTGAATCGCATCCGCAGTCTGCGACCAGGGACTGATTGTCAGAAAGATAAATACAATTACAAGGCGATTGATCATCATTACTCCTATCAATTTAAAGAAACGCAGCTCATGCTTCAAAGCGCGTAACCGGATTCTCGCTCGATTTTACCGTAGGTTAGTCTGGATCGATCTTGTAAAGCGCTGGGGAATGGCGTTGGAGCCAGTACTTGACGGCTTGGGTTGTTTAAGATCCCATGTCGGTATCAATGTCCGATTTGTAATCTCTGTTGCGAGTTTTTTCTCGGCTGGTGAAGTATCCGTACAATTGTTACCGGTACGGCACAAAGGGAGCCGGTGATTAAGTGTGATAGCCAAGCTTAGCTCTCACACGATAAATTATTGCTTCGTGTAGACCGACACGAGGATGAACCGACCTTGAACAAATCTTTAACATTACCGGTGAGAAATTGGTACTGGTTTGCTACTAATCCCTTGGACGCTGGTCTGAAAATCAGGTTCGCAATTAGGCGAAAGTGCGGAAAGGGCAGAGGATGGCGCGAAATATTCTACTGCTTCATCTGCATTGTAGCGACTCTTCTGTCAGTGAAGCCGGTACTGGCAGTTAGACTGCGACGAGGAGAAAAAACCCTGCAAGATCGCCACCGGGGAATACCATATCGCCGTAACGGCAGGACGGGCTGGCGGTAGTACATCTGCACAGGTACGGCAGCTCTGGCGCCAACGTGATCCACAACAAAGGTTTTGTAGAGAGGTTCACAGCACGGGGCATGCACTGATCGCACCAACCGCAGCGCCGTGGTGCGAAGATAAACCTCAACCCCTGAAGACTCGCGAAGACGTTGACAGTCAACCGGGTGCTCCTTAAATGATCAGCCTTGCGAAATCAGTGCTTGGAACACTGTTGGCAGATGAGTTTTAAATTCAGTCTCTGTGAGATATCGATTCTGCAGATGAGTCGATAACGGGGCGCATGTGTGAAGTGAAGGACCTCTGAATGCCAACGGATGAAAATCCGTAGTTTCCGATAATTTGCGCTTAACTATTCACAAGTCGGGCCCGAAGAAATCCGCGAACTGAGCCGATATAAACGTGAATGGGAAATACACCACAAGACACAACACTCGTAAGTCGTTGCTTGAGCTGTTCAATGGAAAGCGATTGAAGAAAACTCATTCTTGACGCTGCATCGAGCAAGGAGGAAGATTACTTGGTGAGCAGTGTAGATCGGGAAGTTTGGTTGCACTGACTCGCGATAAAAGCGTACTGGTACCACTTTATTCTCCGTGTCAGGGATGTACAAAATTCTGACTCAGTGAGTTGAATGTTGCCGTGCCTGAATACCGGAGAAAGTATATACCGTGCGAGGAACCTGACGCGTCTGAATCGTGACGTTTCAAATCGGTTAGATGGTCAGGATTTATACCGTTATTCGAGAGGTAGCCGTTATGAAAATTTCAAATCCAACGCGATGGTTGTTTTCAGTTGTAGTTACTCAAATAGCAGTCCTGGCATTCTGTGGTGCTGTAAGTGCCGCCGAAATGACCAAGGAGCAGATTATCGAAGAGGCGTTGAAAGCCGCACCCCCGGGAGTCAAGTCCACGGCGAAAGTTGTGGATGATAAAGGCAATGTGCTTCGCGACGGGACAAGCGCCTATACATGCATGTTGGTGCCAGACGCAATGTGTCTTGATAGTGTATGGGCAGATATGGCGGACGCCTGGATCAACAAAAAACCTTTCTCAACTGACCGCATCGGCATAGGCTACATGCTGGTCGGTGACGTCAATGGATCAAGCAATAGCGATCCATACGCCGAAGACCCAACCACAGAAAATGATTGGGTTGTGGAGGGACCGCATGTAATGATAATCGTACCGGACCCGTCGGAGCTGGAAGGACTACCTGATACGCCCACCGAGGATGGGGCTTATGTCATGTGGAAAGGAACACCGTACGCTCACATTATGTTGCCAGTTGGGGCAAGGCCTGCTCAGCGGATGGTAGGTAACTAACCAGGGTCATCTCCAGTTTTTCTCAGAGCAACGGCACTTTACTGTTTCGAAGTGCCGCTGCTTTTATTGTTTATATCAATGCAGTACGGAAAAGGGAATTTTCGTATTCAAAACGTGATTTTGATAGGTGGGAAGGATAGATCTAATTCCACTGATGTTACTACTCAAGAATATACGATTGACGCCGGTAGACCAGAATTGATTCTGCATATCGTATCGATATCTAAAATGGGATGACAAAACCCGATCGCGCCCGTTGTCAGAGCTTCAATTAATGTTCCAGGTTAAACTGATCCTCGGTCGTGTCCCATTATACGGGTGAACGAAGTGAACAACCTTTCCCGGGAATAGAATCATCATTCCATTGTTCAGATTCGCAGCCAACGAACGCGATACACATTCCTCCTCGACATTGCAGCAGTAACTGATACGCGGATCGGTAAATACCAGTTTGCCGGCATAGAGGTTATCAGCATAGTCGGGATTTCCGAGATCCAGGCAGTATGTAACGGTGCCTGTTGCATTGGGATGACTGTGAGGCGTGAGATAGCTTCCGCTTCTATAAATTGAAGCCCAGCTAAGCTCGATCTTCGGGTCGTGTGTTTGGGTGCACTTCGCGAAAAGCTCCAGGGCGCGATTACTGATAAAGGACGCTTCGGGAATATCCCGCAAGTGCAGGTGGCGGACCTTGCTCCCGCCGGTAGGCATAGCGTGGGAAAACTCCGGGTCGCCTTCCAGGCTGAGTATATGCTCAACCAGTCTGCTCTGATAAATGGAATGATCCGCAAATTGGGTTGCCAAAATTGAGGCTTCCTGGCTCAATGAGTTAATCTCTTGAGTCGGTGGCCATATTTCCAGTTCATGGAATTTTTCCGAAACTGGACTATCGGCAAGCTCAGTCGCCATTAGATGCTCTCATCACGTTACAGAATCACGGCAGAACTACTTGCCATGTTGTATCAATCAACAAGCTTTCGTGACTGTTCTATTGGTTTTGTTTGAAAACCGATTCCAGTTTCGATGACACTCTTTGCAACTCTTTTTCGAGCGTATCTATTTTGCGGTCCCTATCTTGCAGCAATCTGTATAAAGCTTGTATGGATGCCATATTGATACCGTTAGCATCCACCGTATTGATTCGTCGTTGATTATCGCCTAGTTCGAACGCAGCATAAAAATCCTGTGCCGTTGGCCCAATATGACGAGACATGTTTTGCCTGTCATCAGAATAGTTCCAGTATTGAATCGGTATTTCGGCTATTTTGTTGAGAATATTGACATCATCGATCGGTTGGAAATTCTCTTTCAAGT
>BQIW01000118.1 GCA_021604105.1 Nitrospirales bacterium
TCGTGTATTCGCCTAGCCGGTTCCTTTCTTGAAAAACCAGACTCCAATGAAGGGAAGCAGGCTATGGCAGATGGCGCTCTTTGGAATACGTTGGTGATGGTGGCAAACGTGACCACTCTCTGGGAACTTGGTTGGCAAAAGCTTCCGGTTATGATGGAGCGGTTTGAACGGTTAGGATCCATGGTTGGAACTGTGCACGAACATAAGACGCTTCACGAGATCTATCGAGATATGCCTGTCCTGGACTTTTCCCGTGAATTGCTTCAACGGATTCCTGAGCATCTGGGAGTGATGGAATTCGAAGAAGTGTTGTGGAGTGATTGGGGACAACCCGAACGCATTGCCCATACCCTCAAAACTTTGGGGAAAAAACCTGCATTTCCTTCTGAAATTTTACAAAGGTCCCTGGTTCCCACACATTCAATGCCTCACGTGGAGGTGACCTGATGGCGAAAAAACCTTCGGTTCAACCATCCGATACACCTCACATGTCTCCCCTCGGCTGGTAGGTTCGAGGGCGAATTGAGATAAAGGACTTCTATGAGAGAGGTCCCGTTAGAGGTTCAGGAGAGCATGATCCCTGGTTGCACCGATCCCATGAACTCTCAAGCTTACAAGGGAATGTGTGTGCGTATCACCTCCTGTCGAGGCCGACACCCTGGAAAGAATCTGGATGATTGATTAGTGGCGGAGCAAGAGATAGTGGCCAAAGATATAGCAACGAAGTCCAGGAGGTGTGTTCATCAGCCGGGTTGCAGGAATTTCCGTCCGCTTAATTCCCTCTTGTGTCCTGAATGACGGCCCGGTTTCCTGGAGTTTTTTCCCTGTTTGTGTAGGGAGATTGACGCCGGCTCCAAAATGTCGCCTTTACTGTTTCTGAAGAAGAGGTGTTTGTATGATACCCAGGAACAGGCTTTGTGGTTTCATCTTCATCTCGTCAGTCGTCCCAACCGATGGGCTTTTCAGGTCTTCTTTGGTCTCAAGATCAAAGACATGACCAACTTCAGATTCCGGATTACCTTCAAGAACGAGGAAAGAACGACACTCAAGTCCAAAAACGAGATCCAGAAAACACGCAGCTTGGAAAACATGAACGGAACCGCGAGCATTAGGCCAAAAGGATTCATTCCCAAAGTTAAACCGGACAAGACAAATCTCAATCCATACAAAAAGGATGCGGTATGGGTTGGCAAGGACGGTAGGTAGCAAGACCCATCTCCGGCTGTGTTCTCCATTACAGAATGGTTGCAGGACCTTTCACTGATTACATGATCGCCCGAAGATTCCGAAGCACCTCACCTATGTATTGAATTTTTCGAATCTCATGGGGATATTGGATGATAAGGTCTCTCATTCGCTTGTCCCATTCCTTTCCCGTGAATAGTGTTCTATTTTCGAATGTAGGAGTGTTGAATACTAAGGATGTTCAAGGGCAAATTTTCGCAGGATGAGATTACTCCTCAAAGGCTCCGGGTCGGTTCAAAAAAGCATGCCCTGAGTCTTCCCGAAGGGTCCGTCCAGCAAGGCCGCAGCCGTTTTTACGCGCGGAGCGTACGCTGAGTACGTGAGTACGGAAAAATGGCGAGAACGCCGCTGGCGGCTTTTTTCAACAGACCCAATGTGAAACATTTTGAGCAACACCGACGGAATCATGGGTAGCTTGAGGTAATTCAAAAAATGGTCTGGCAAAGCGAAAGCCTTATTCCTGTCCAGTCGAGAGGAAAAGAACCGCAAAATTTGGCAAAGCCATGGCCCAATGGGAATTCATGGCACCCGACCGAACTCATTGTGTTTGATCCCGCCAAAGCCTGGAACACCCTTTTTTAACCGGTTGTCAATCATTTCCACTGCGCTGGCTGCCAGGATAAGGCAAGGATACGCGTAATAATGCCGGGCACGCCGAAGCGTTGTGAGGTCAGTAGGTCACAGCCATTCCTAGGCTTATGCCAACAATGATGTAACAATTCATGCCCCAGGTTGGTGCCAGTATGTTCCTCAACCACAATAACAGTGCTCACTCCACGGACCACGGTAATATCGAATTTCTGTTGGACTTTGCGGCTTCTTCTGCGGTTTCCACTGAGGGGCTCAATTCTGTCTGAGGTATAGGAAGGGCCATGAGGAGGATGAGGATCCCGCACCCACTCTAAAAGAATTCATACTGATCCAGAACAATACGAGCATCCATTCTCCAGCGATTAAGGCTGGTGTCAGAATTAGGGTTGCGGAGAATGACGCAATCCTGGCAATTCTCTGTCTGGATTTCATGTCCTCATCGGGGGTTCACGCGATGAAAATGGAGAGAGCCCTTAATGGATTGATGATGGCTCACCGTGCCACAAAATTTTTAGGTATTCAGTATAATCACGGATTGGGTATCCATTTATGCGTTCCTCTCATACGCTTGGTAACAGGGACACGTCACTTCCTAAATTTTCACTGGCCACGAAAGCCATAAGCTTTGATGGTGTATGATCTCGATCTCCTGTATGGCCATGAGACACCTTGCAACAGAAAATATAAGAAAAATTCCCCCCTAATTCCACACTGCCGGGTAGTGATGCCTGTGGCATGATACTCTACGGGCCTTGCTGCGATGAGGTCCTGTGTCGTTGATTCGGCTATCTGTCATCCATCAGGGGCAAATGGAGTTGGGAAAAGGAAATACAGAAATGGGAGGCATAAGGTAAACTGGGATTGAGAGGTTGGTTTTTTAATGGGTCGAAAGGAGCACAATGATGAAAGTGTTGTTGGCGGTAGAACAAACCCGCATTTCTGAAGGGGCCATTCAGATCCTCAGCAAGTTGACACTGCCCGATGGATCCAATCTGTTTATGCTCCATGTGAACCCCACCCCCCAAAAGATTACGGGTTTGGCGAAGGAACGGATTTTGAAAATCTCCCAGCAGGTACAAGAGGTTCAAAAGCAGGCGCTTGAACAGGCACGTCAGTTTCTGGGTAAGGTCGAAAAAAGGCTGAGTCATCAGAATGTGGATATGTGTCCTCTTGTGAAAAAGGGCTTTCCTGGCGAGGAAATCCTAAAAACCATTCATGCCAAAGACATCGATTTGGTGGTCCTCGGATCACGTGGGTATTCCAAGGCGGCGGGGTTTTTACTCGGGAGTGTCAGTCAATGGGTGTTACAGGAAGCGCCATGCTCGGTGTTGATCGCTCGTCCCATGGCCAAGGGGAAAAAGGCTCCTCCAGGCATGAAAATTCTCCTGGCTACTGATGGATCTGCCGATTCGCGGGCGGCTGTCGACTTTGTTAAAAACCTGGTCTTACCTCCTTCATCGCAGATCACCATTCTTCATGTCGTCAAAAAACATGTGTTCGAAACCGAGCAAGCGTTAATGGCCGATAGCGAGAAGGAGAATGAATTTGCACAATTGGCGGAAGAACTTCTGGCGATTCGAGGACGGGAAGGAGCGAAACTCATTGAAAAGACTCGAAAGGTCTTGGATTCTCCCGACCTTCAAATACAGGAGCGATTGGCGTTCGGCCATCCCGGAGATGAAATTCTTAAAGCTGCTCGATATGTGCGAGCTGACCTTGTTGTCCTGGGGTCGCGTGGCTCGACCAGAGTCAATCGGGTGTTTTTGGGCAGTGTGTCCAACAAGGTTGCCCATAGTGTCGGATGTTCGGTGGCAGTTATTCGAAACAAAAAAAGGAGTGATTCTTAGAAATCTGTGCATGAAAGCTGTCTTGTCGTATGAAGATTGTGCTGGTGGCGCTCTTCTTGTGCCAACGGAAGCGGACGGTAGAGTGGGCACGTTTCTCACTTCATGACCCGACACCCTATCTACAGGGGCAATCGGTATTGAAGAACAGGTGGACATATTCAATAAAAGGCACGTGTCATGAGCATTCGAAATTTCAAGTACCTGTTTAAACCTCAGTCCATTGCGGTGATCGGTGCGTCAAATCGGCCTCGTCGGGTCGGAAGTGTGGTGATGCAGAATCTACTCAAAGGGGGATTCCCTGGTCCTGTTATGCCGGTGAATCCAAAGTATCAAGCTGTGTGCGGAGTGCTGGCATACCCCGAGGTGCAGGCCTTACCGATAATTCCCGATCTTGCCATTCTGTGTACCCCTCCGCATACCATCCCGTTGTTGCTTCAAGAATTAGGAGAACGTGGAGCCAGGGCTGCGGTCATTCTGACAGCCGGTATGAGGCCGGAATCGTCAGGGGAAGAGAGGGCAAACGAATGGGCGGGCATGCTTGCCTCGGCGCGAAAATTCGGTATGCGACTTCTTGGTCCGAATACGATCGGCCTGCTCATTCCTGGCAGGCATGTGAATGCCAGTTTTGCGCATGTGGAGGCTCTTCCCGGATCGCTGGCGTTTATTTCCCAGTCCGGTGCCCTTTGCACGGCTGTTTTGGATTGGGCTCGCTCTCAGGGGATCGGGTTTTCTCATTTTTTGTCACTCGGAGATAGCGCGGACATTGATGTGGGGGATGTTCTGGACTACCTCGGGAGCGACCCCAACACCCGTGCGATTTTGATGTACATCGAATCTATTTCGCAGGCGAGAAAATTCATGTCTGCAGCCAGAGCGGCCGCTCGCAATAAGCCGGTGTTAGCCATCAAGGCCGGACGCCAGCCTGAGGGGGCCAAAGCGGCCAGTTCTCATACCGGGGCATTGATTGGTTGTGATGAGGTGTATGATGCCGCATTTTGCCGGGCAGGAATCTTGCGGGTGTTTGAAATTGATGAACTGTTCGATGCGGTGGAAACACTGGAGCGAGCCCATCCGTTTCAGGGGAAGCGACTGGCCATTGTGACGAATGGCGGGGGACCCGGCGTTCTGGCCGCCGATGTCTTTGCAGAAGGCGGGGGGGAGCTTGCTCGGCTTTCAGACGCCACGCTTCAGGAGCTCACAACCCTTTTGCCTTCCAGTTGGTCGCGCGGAAACCCTATCGATATCGTTGGGGATGCCGGGGGGACACGGTATGCGCAAGCGTTAACATGTATTGTGAATGACCCCGAAGTCCACGCCGTCGTGGTGACGCACGCCCCAACGGCAGTGGTTACCTGCGAGGAGGCTGCTCAGGCGGTGGTGAATGTCATTCGCACGTCGGCTTCAAAGAAAAATGTATTCACCAGTTGGCTCGGTGGACACACCGCACTCTCGGCTCGTCAACTCTTTGCCGAGGCTCATATCCCGACCTATGACACTCCCGAAAAGGCCGTGCGTGCTTTTCTCCATCTCCTTGATTACGCTCAACGCCAAGAGACGTTGATGGAAATTCCCCCTTCGATCCCGCAAGAGTTTCATCCGGTGACCTCTTCGGCAAGATTGGTAATTGAGCAAGCCTTGGCTCAAGGCCGGTCGATGTTGAATGAACCGGAGGCGAAGGCGATTCTGGCCGCTTACGGTATTCCAACCGTGGAAACCCATATTGCGTCCACCACCGATCAAGCCGTTCGGTTCGCAGAACAAGTGGGATTTCCAGTTGCGTTGAAAATTCTTTCTCCGGACATCATCCATAAAACGGATGTCGGTGGAGTGGTATTGGATGTGGAAACCCCCAAAGCCGTTGAAACAGCGTTTCAGGGAATGAGAGATCGGCTGCAGCAGATTCATCCGGGAGCGAAAATGCGTGGGGTGACGGTACAGCCGATGGCGCGACGGCCTGGGGCTTATGAATTACTGGTTGGTGCGACGGTTGATGCCGCGTTCGGCCCGATCATGGTGTTCGGTCAGGGAGGCATCGCGGTCGAACTGTTGGGCGATCACGCGATGGCTCTCCCTCCTCTGAACATGAAATTAGCAAAAGATCTGATTCATTCGACGAAAATTATTTCATTATTGCAGGGATTCCGGGCACACCCAGCCGTTGATCTTGAGGCTCTTTGTCTGACCTTGATCCAAATCTCCCATCTTGTGCAGGACTTTCCGGAAATTGTGGAGTTGGATATTAATCCGCTTCTCGCAGACCAGAAAGGTGTGCTGGCGTTAGATGCCAGGATGAAAATTGCGCCTGCTCGCATTTCAGGTCCTCAGCATCTCGCCATTCGTCCCTATCCCCAGGAACTTGAGGAATGGATCACCCTCCGTTCCGGAGAACAGGTGTTCTGCCGTCCTATCCGGCCTGAGGATGAACCGGCTCATCATGAGTTCTTTGCCCGGCTATCCCCTGAGGATATTCGATTCCGGTTTTTCGGGCTCATTCAAGAATTGCCTCATTCCCAAATGGCTCGTTTCACACAAATTGACTATGATCGGGAAATGGCGTTCATTGCGATTAGAACGATTAAGGGGGAAAATTCTGAAACACTTGGCGTGGTTCGGACTATTAACGATGCTAATAATCAAACCGCCGAATTTGCCATTGTGGTGCGCTCGGATATGAAAGGACAGGGTGTCGGGGGACAATTGTTGGAAAAAATGATCCGGTATTGCCGAACAAGGGGAACCGAACGACTCATGGGACAGGTCTTAACGGACAATACCGGGATGCTGGAGTTGGCGAGGCGAACCGGATTTACCAAAAAACTTACAGCAGAGGGAGATGCAATGGAGATTTCTTTGAATCTCACCACCGGATCTAAATAATGGTAATGGGGAAAAATTATTTGCACGATCGCTGATTCTAAATGAACTTTCAGCCTATGAAAGCCGGAGGATCGATTCACTCTTATCTCAAAACTTCTGGGGGCCATCAATATGTATCAACAAGTAACCGCGCCGGATCACGTGATGGCCATGCATTTCAGTGACAAACTGACGGGCGACGATATCAAAAAGTATAAGCTCATTCTTGATGAAAAACTGACTAACCATGATCTGCTTGGCATGGTGGTGGACTTCACAGGCTTGTCGGACATGAACGCCGATGCCTTTGTGGAAGGTACGAAGGCCGATCTCGAGCTTTTCAGGCATATCAATCAATTCACCCGCTTCGCCTTTATTTCGGATAAGGAATGGCCCCAAGCCGTGATTGGGTTCATGAGCGCAATATTTGCGACCGTGGAGATGAAGGTGTTTACGCATGATGAGAGTGATGAGGCCGTGAAGTGGGCAGCGGAGCTACCGAAGGCACCCAAATCACAAGCTCCGGCTTTTCGGTTCCTCCCCACCTCAAAGGACGATGTCTTGGCCTTTGAGATCAACGGCGTTATTTCGGAGAAGGAAATGCCCGAGGTCATCAAAACATTCGAACTGTTTCTAAAGCGCCACGAGAAGGTGCGGTTGCTGAACCGGATCAAACACTTCGGTGGGATCGATCCGGCAATATTTATGCAAAGCGGCCTTCTTTCGATAAAGCTGGCGGCCATACAGAAGGTCGAGCGCTACGCCATCGTCGGTGCGCCAGGTTGGATGTGCAAAATCATTGAGACCGTCAATCCCGCGTTTGCGGATATGGATATGCGCACATTTTCTGAAGATCGGGAAAGTGAGGCATGGGCTTGGTTGGGAGCAGAACCCGCTCAATAACCTAACCGGCAGCCTCCTCATGATAAGAATCCATGTTCCTCTTGGTACAAAGAATCATTCAAGTTCATGACCTGCCGGCATTCGATCAATCCTATTGGTTTGGGACCCTCCCTCATGAGGTCAATCCGTGCACTGATCACGTTCCTGCTCAGCTTGCAGGTCGTAGGCTGTACGACCGTTGGTCCGGACTATGTCCCGCCGGAACTCCAGACGCCCAAGATGTTTAGCAGTGAGCTGACAGGTGGGCTACGCGCAGCACCGGAGGATAACACCACTCTGAGTCAATGGACGACCCTGAAAGATCCGGAACTGAATACGCTGATTGAAAGGGCTGTCGAGGGGAATCTTGATTTGCGCCAGGCCGCGGCGCGCATCCGCGAAGCGCGTGCCCAACGGGGCATAAGCGAAGCTGACCGTTTTCCGACCATTGATGCCTCCGGGTCAGTGGCCCAAAAACGTTTTCGCTTTGGGACGAATCAGGATAACGTGCTCGCGGCCACGACCTCGTACTACCAGGCCGGGTTTGATGCCTCATGGGAGATTGATCTGTTTGGTCGTCTCCAGCGACAGGTTGAATCTTCCGTAGCGGAATTTCAAGCCACCGAGGAAGAGTATCGGGATATCCTGGTCACGTTGCTCGCTGAAGTAGCGTTGAACCATGTGGAAGTGCGGTCCTTTCAGACACGGATAGCGGTCGCCAGGGCAAATCAGGATGTCCAGGCGAAGACCTTCGACCTCGTGTTGGTTACCGAACCACTTCAATGGCGATAACGTAAAGGGACAATGACCATGGGCGCCACCGTACAACTCCCTAACCGTGAGCGCGCCGCGATATTACCCATTCGCTCACTTGCAAATCAGGCTTTCTCGCGCGCCGCCGGCGCACCCCTGATCGAAGGCAACACCATCCGACTGCTCCAAGACGCGTGCGAGAATTACCCGGCGTGGCTCGATGCCATCCGCGGGGCGAAACGGTACATTCATTTCGAAAACTACATCATTCGCGAAGATGATGTTGGTCGAATGTTTGCCGACGTGCTCGCCGGTAAAGCGCAGGAAGGCGTGCGCGTGCGTCTCATTTACGACTGGATGGGCGGATTCGGTAGAGCGTCGCGTGCTTTTTGGAACCGTTTGCGCACGGGCGGCGTGGAAGTGCGTTGCTATAACCCGCCCAGCTGGGACTCGCCTTTTGGCTGGCTCAGTCGTGACCATCGTAAGACGATCTCGGTGGATGGCGAGGTGGGTTTTGTTACCGGCTTGTGCGTTGGGCAGATGTGGGTCGGTGTGCCTGAAGAGAAGGTTGAACCGTGGCGCGACACCGGCGTGGAAGTGCGCGGACCGTCGGTGGCTGTCATTGAGCAGGCGTTCGCAGATGTCTGGGCGATGATGGGAGAGCCGATTTCTGAGCGCGACCTGGTCAAACCAGATGCGCACGCGCCGCAAGGCGAGGTGGCCCTTCGCGTTGTGGCGAGCGTGCCGGCGATGGCGGGAATGTTTCGCGTCGATTTACTTATGGCGGCCCTTGTGAGGAAACGCCTCTGGTTGGTCGATGCGTATTACGCCGGGACGGCCTCCTATGTGCAAGCGTTGCGTGCGGCAGCGAGCGACGGCGTTGACGTGCGCCTGCTTGTGCCGGACGCAACCGATATTCCGCTTCTTAGGCTCTTGTCCAGAGCGGGTTATCGTCCTTTGTTGGAAGCGGGTGTGCGAATCTTTGAGTGGAACGGGACGATGCTGCACGCGAAGACGGCCGTCGCCGATGGACATTGGGCGCGCGTCGGTTCGACGAATCTCAACCTTGCCAGTTGGTTAGGCAATTGCGAGATGGATGTCGTCATTGAAGACGAACCTTTCGCGCGCCTCATGGAGCAGGCGTATCTGCAGGACTTGGAGAACGCGACCGAAGTGGTCTTAGATGCTCAGCAAAAGGTACGTGCGCCGAAACAGCAGCGCCATCCGCATCCAATACTCTCCAGTGGCGGCGGGAGTGGCGGGCGTGCCGCTGCAGGCGCTCTCCGCCTCGCCAATACCGTGGGCGCGGCCTTCACGAACCGGCGTGTGCTCGAACCCCGCGAAGCGCGTATCACGGTGACGGCGGGGGTGATGCTCCTGACGTTGGGGATTCTCTTCGCGTCCTTCCCGCGCCTGTTAGCCTATCCACTCGTCCTGGTCTTCACCTGGATCGCCGGTGCGCTACTCTACAGAGGCTACAAGCTGTACCGCGGCAAAGCACAGTGAGGGAATGGAGCGGTCCAACAAAGTGGATCGTCGTTGATCTGCTCAGTAGAGGCGTCCAAGCGGGCGGGCCGAAGAGAAGTGTGATCCGGTTAGAGACGGAGAGCGCGGTAGGGGTTGCCGGCCACTAGACAGTTGACCCAATTCCCACTGCAATCTTGACGCGATTGGCTCAACTCGTGGGCGGCGGGACAATCAAGGTTTAAGTTGGCAAGGTATTTCTCTTGGACATGATCGTGCTGAGCCACGGGAGAACGCCGATGCGGTGGACGAAGAAGACATGCGAGGGAGAAAATCAGCATGGATTGTCAACACGGCGACGGGATAGGGGGGAGCCTCGCCGGGATCCAACAATCTCAAGGGATAGACAGGTTGCTTTGAGCGCCCTGTCTTGTCGGGGAGTGTTGAATAATAAGGATGTTCAATGGGAAATTTGCGCAGGATGAGATTACTAATCAAGGCTCCGGGTCGGTTCAAAAAAGCATGCCCTGAGTCTTCCCGAAGGGTCCGTCCAGCAAGGCCGCAGCCGTTTGTACGCGCGGAGCGTACGCTTCGTACGTGAGCACGGGAAAATGGCGAGAACGCCGCTGGCGGTTTTTTTCAACAGACCCTTGTCGGTAACAAGGTCGATACGTCATTTTGGTCGACCTATCGGCGATTCTCGAGCCCTGTCGCTCTTAGCAGGCGGGGACCGAACTGAGGCCGGTGGTGATCCACCCAATATTAACGGATTACAGGAGGAATTATGTTCGGAACCATTCGCAACATCGAAGGAGAAAAGATCGACTACACCTTCCATCCAGGCAATAATAGTCGGAAGGTCATCGTTGTCCTCGGGCACGGGGTCACGGGCAATAAGGATCGCCCGTTTGTCGTCGCACTGGCAGAAGCATTGTCACACGACGGTATCCCGACGCTCAGGCTGTCCTTTTCCGGCAACGGTGATTCGGAAGGTCGCTTCGAGGACTCCACGATCTCCAAGGAAGTGGCAGACCTGCGCTGCGTGCTCGACGCGCTCGACGGATGGAAGATCCTGTATGTCGGTCACAGCATGGGTGGAGCCGTCGGCGTTCTGCTGGCCGACAAAGATACACGTCTTGTCGGACTCGTTTCACTAGCCGGCATGGTTCATACGGAAGCGTTCGCGCAGCGCGAGTTCGGCAACGTCACACCGGGTGTGGGCTTCATGTGGGACGAGCCGGCGTGCCCGCTGTCGCAGAATTTCATCGACGACACTGCGGCCATCGGCACCGTCATGACCCGTGCTCCGTCGATCCGGGTCCCCTGGCTGCTCGTCCACGGAACTGAGGATGACGTTGTTCCCCTCCAGGACTCGCTCGACATTTTCGAAAGAGCCAATACACCCAAGCAACTCGTCCAGATTGAAGGTGCAGACCATGTGTTTTCCGAGCACACACCGGACATGATCAAGGTCGTACATGAATGGATTCGAGAGCAGATCGGACGCGGGTAAACCGGTCTTATTATGGATAAAGGAGTGATAAAACATGGAGTCGTGGCTATGTCGTCATGGCCATCGGATGTGTGATTAACTGTTTGAAATGGGGGACAGTGACGATGAAACTCTTCAAACATATTCTCTACCTATCCGAAGCCTCTGTTGCACAGGAACCGGCGATAGCGCGGGCCGTGTCGGTGGTGGAAAACAATCAAGCGGATCTGACGGTCATTGATGTCATTCCTGCCCTCACGGGGCCATTGGGATACTGCCCGGCGGACACACCTCCGGTGAATTACAGACAGCCCTGGTGAGCGAGCGCCGAAAAGGGCTGGAGTCCCTGGTTGAGCCTTATAAGGAACGCCTCAGCATCCGGCTGGACGTCCTGCAGGGCAAGACGTATCTTGAAGTGATTCGTGCTATTTTACGTCACCAGAACGATCTGCTGATCAAGCCGGCTGAAAATCCAAATTTCATTGAACGGCTGTTTGGCAGTGACGACATGCAACTGCTGCGCAACTGCCCTTGTCCGGTATGGCTCACACGCATAGAGGAGAAGTCGGATTACGCGTGCATTCTGGCAGCCGTTGACATCCACCCGGATATCCCTGACGAAACAGAACAAAATCTCAACCGGCAGATTCTTGAACTGTCCAGTTCGCTCGCGATATCAAAATTTGCCACACTGAATGTCCTTCATGTTTGGGATGCCCCATTCGAGAAGAAGGTGCAGTCATGGAGCGACAGTGATGCCTGTATGGCCTATGTTAATGGGGAACGATCACGTCATGAAAGCGCATTTTACCGTCTTGACGAGCAGTTAAAAGACCAAATAGGCCCAGAGGCCTATGACCATCTTTCGCCTCAATTCCATTTGCGCCGCGGGGTACCCTCCAGGGTCATCCCGCAAACCGTGAAGGAGTTGCAGGCCGATCTGGTGGTCATGGGAACGGTCGCCCGGACTGGCATCGCCGGATGGCTCATTGGGAATACTGCAGAAGCTATTCTCGAACAATTGCAATGTTCCGTGCTCGCCGTAAAACCTCCTGGTTTTGTCTCCCCGGTCAAACTGGCCGAGTAAGAGGACCCACGTCTGACCTGTCATGATAAAACGGTATCGTTTGGCGGCACACTACG
>BQIW01000119.1 GCA_021604105.1 Nitrospirales bacterium
CCAGGAGGCGGGCATACTGAGAAGAGTCTCTAGCGATGAATTCGACGATTGAATGAAGGTCTTCCGCTGCCTGAGGAGTCCACCTTACTTCAACCACTTTTGCATCTTTTGCTTCACCTGCTCATGAGGAATTGTTTGACCGGCGTCGGCCTGCTGAATGCCTTTTTCGACCTTGGCCAAAAATAGTAGACGTTCCATCGCATCCTCAAAAGACGCATCGTCAGGAAGTCCCTCGACCGCTTTCATAACTTTTTGTTTGATTGTCATTCTCAAAGGATACCCTGCCAGAGTATACAATTCAATGTTTCGCTAATTGGGTCATCGCCCTAGGCCCAGGCGGCGGGCAATCGGGAGGCTGTATCGTAGCCGAAGGTCAGTCGGAGGAAATCGCCAAAAGCCCTAACTCCATCACGGGGCAATATCTGAAAACTCTACTCATCCCAAACCAAGGTTGGAGTTCATCCGCGGGTGAAGGCTGGCGCAGCCAGCAGGAGCAGGTCGGGTACAACGACGTGTTAGGCGTCACAGCACTATGTAGCAAAGCCTCGCACCTTCAGCTCTTTGTAGATCTCGCTCTCTGCCATGGGTCGCCCGCCTGAATAGATCTTGGTTCCAAGCCACTTCGGCAAGGGGGGGTTCATAGGAATACCTACCTCGCCAAAGAATGGCAAGTGCCACTTTGCGTCTGCCATCCCCGCTACCTCATCTGGTCGGATGACGCCAATCGCTGCCAAGTAGGTAGGCGATGGATGAAGCTGGAGAAACAGATGAATGCGGGCCAAGGCTATTCGCACCCCGTCTAGGCCGAGCGTATACCCGAGATGGATGGAATGCAGGCACGGCGCCGCGGGTTGACCGGGTACGACGTAGTCAGCGTTGCCAACAAAGCGACCAGCGGCCGTTTCTTTACCAGTCACAACATCAGGTAGCCAAGCTTCGGATATGGTGCCTGGATAGGCATAGACCCAGGCTGCCCATGCGATCTTCGCGAGCATCTTGGCGAAGTCATGGTCGTAGTTGCGCTCCTTGATATGAATGGTGCCTTTTTCCAGGATGGTGTTGTCGGGTCCCTTTCGGGTCGACCGGAGGTACAGGTGGGCTCCCCGCACCCTCACGCCGCCTGGGTTTGGACCGTTCGTGATCTGTGACGGCACTGCCAGTAGCGGCAGCGCCATATGTACTGGAGACCGGTTTATCGGAAGCTCGTGGTGAAAGTTCGATTCGCCGGACGTAATCGAGAGATTCATTGTCGCGGGCTTGTCCTGCTTCCGTCGTCGACCTATGGCATAGGCAGCCCGCATGCGCCAAAATCCGTAGCTCTGGCGAAGCACTCTGAGCTCAACCTTACTCGTGAAATCGCGACACCGGTTGCAGCTTGCGAGCTTCATAATGCGATTCCCACCAATGCCTTCGGGGACGATGTGCTCGTCACTAAGTTGGTCGGAGTTGGCGTTGCAATAGATACATCTGTTCATGTGGACGCCTAACAATAATTAGACAGACTGTAAAAACGGTAGAGGGAGACTGTCCATTTCTGCCTATATCGGCAGACAAACACGGCGTACCTGCCATAACCAATTGATTTGCAGTACGTTGCGATCCAGCACTATTTCTGGGCTGACGGTTTACAGACCATTGATCGGACTCTGCACTCCGTAATTCCATTTCTCAGAACATGGGTATACATCATTGTCGTTTTGCCGTCGGTATGCCCCAAAAATCTGAACAATTCTAATGGCATACGTACCTTTGAGAAAGTAGGCGGCAAACAAATTGGGAAAACATAGGGATTCTTAATTAAAGACCTAAATAAGTCAACAATGCTTGAGTTGTTCTTTGAGCGAATATTTTGGAATAGAGGTGGGTGCTGTCGCGGTTATTCCCTCGCCGTCTCCACAAGGAAAGGAGGATGGGAAGGATCTATGTATATCGTGATTCACGGAACACCTTGAAACCCTTCACAGGCAGCGGCTTTCCACACCCGCTGATAGAGGCAGAAACATTCCAGGAAAATGGCCAATAACCCGCCATCATCACAGAAAGGCCCGCATTCTCTATGTCCTTTATGAACCAACGCGGGGCTGCACCTGGAAGGTATGAAACGGTCACTCACTTTTCGGAATCAACTGATAGAGGTAGGCAAATACTGCCTGCGTGGAACATGACCTGGACGTTATCAAATGCGCGGATTGGGTCATCGACCTAGGCCCCGGCGGAGGCGAATCCGGCGACCACATCGTCGCCCAAGCCCCGCCGGAAGACATCGCCAATAACCCTACTTCCATCATGGGAAAATATCTGAAAACCCTACTCGTCCCAAACTAACCCCTGAGGTTAAGTGCGTTTGAAGCAATCACCGCTTTTGCGACAGCAAAAATGGGCAGCGGGACAAACGTCCCCTGCAACGATTTATTAGATTTCAGTTTTCCGGAGACACGGCATCAAGGCAGGACCAAGTCTACGAAAAAGCCATTTTCGCATCGCTGCACCCCATGTTTTTCTGCGGCTTCGTACTTGGCCTTGTCGCAATAGATCACAGCATTATCCATCAGGATTTCGATCACAAGATCACCAATGCCATTTGGGCCTCCCGAGATAAATGCAGCACGTTCGTTAAGGTGGATGAGCCCATCACTATCCCTAACCGCAGTTGGTGAAAATGCGCTGAGCGGTGGGGTGTCTGGTTTCCACTTCTTTTCTTCCGGATAGGAACTGACTCGAACCTCAACTGGCTCACCATTTCCAGGTAGTTCCAATTTCTTGGATAGGACTCGATACCCTTCTGCATTCCCACCATGCGCGCCCTCAACAATTTCAAATCCCATCCTTTTCCAGAATGGGATTGACGAAGCCGGCTTACATTCAATAAGCAGAACGGCCTCATCTTGTTGTTGAGCCAACTCTACGCAGTGTTCGACGACGAGTCGCCCCAAGCCTTTCCCCCGCCATTCGTTGCGAATTTGCAAAATTCCGGGCTGAAGCAGCTGGCCCCATTGGTACCCAACAGGAACCGCTTGAAGTTTGTCGATAAGAACAAGGAGGCGGCCATTTTCATGGAATTGCTGAGTTAGGCGCCAATTGCACAAGAAATTACCGTGAATCTGAGCCCGATCCTCTTCGTTGAGCCATTCAAGAATCTTAATTAGATCCTCGTCCGTCGACCATCTAATTTCTAACGGGTGCCCCTTGCCGCCAACGTCATGAACAATCGATGTCCCCAACAGAATCCCCCCTGAAACCTAATAATAATTGGACAGACTGTATAAAACGGCTTACAGACCATCGATCGGGCTCCTCACTCCGTGACCTCCCTTGCTCAGCACTTGGGTATATATCATTGTCGTTTTGATGTCGCGATCCCCCAACAAATCCTGAATAGTTCGAATCTCATACCTACCCTCGAGCAAGGGAGTGAGGAACGAATTGGGAAGGCTAGAAATTCTTGATTAAAAACTTAAAAAAGTCAAGAAAGCTTGGTTTGTTTTTTGAGCGCATTGAGGGTCAAGTATTGCAAGCACGCAATGATGTTTCGACTTTTTTCAACCACCCCAACTTGTGCTATCCGTTGGAATATTGCCAAACTTGAGGTGCCCACCAACAAACACTCATGAATTCGAACCCCGGATTCAGCTGACTTCGACAGAAACAACAGATTAGGCCGTGGTCAGCCGAACCTTCCGAACCTTTTCGAGTTTGACGTGTTGCCTGGCCTGCCATAGGTCATAGTTATACTGCATAGCAAGCCAACTCTCGGGAGAGCGCCTAAGCGCTTTTGCAAGGCTCAGAGCCATTTCCGGGCTAATGCCACTCGTTCCCTTCAGGATGCGATTAAACGTGGAAGCCGACACATCAAGTTTAGCTTCAAGCTCGCGGCCACTCAGGTTGTTAGGCGCCAAATACACTTCATTGAGAAACTCACCGGGATGCGGAGGATTGTGCATAGTTTTAGGTGAACGTTGAAAGACCATAACCTTGTTATTCTTAAATAGTCAGCCGCACTTGTGGCCATGAAGGAAAACGATCGGTGACTAAGAAGGATTGTTGATTAACAAGCGAAATATGTCAACCGTGTAAGGGTAGGAAACGCCTAGCTCTTCATCCTCCCTCTCATGCCATTCTCGCGTTACCCTGTTCGAGCAAAGTCATCTTCACTCGATGAGCTGACCCAGCTTGGCTGCGTTTCGAAAGTACTGGGTGTCGGCTGTGATGAAAAGAGTATCGGAATACTGCAAGGCTACCGAATGATACAGGGTATCAAAAAGATGGTGGTTGAGGTCCACGGACTGACAACAGGCCTGCTCATATACGTCCCATTCCATAGTAATGGGCAACTCCATCGCGAGGAAAGTCTGAAGCATGCGGATCGATTGCTTAGGCGCCAATCGTGTCAACACGTCATCCGCTTTGCCCTATTGCTCCTTATTCATTCCGCGTTCAAATTCTTCAAGATCTTGTTTGCCAATGGCTCCTTGATCTCGTTGTGCCGTGGAACTGCTTCCATGACTCCGGTCTTCGGATTGATCCAGAGTGCATGAGAACTACCTTCGCGCTTTAAATAACAACCGGCAATTCGCAATTTGCGCTCCAACTCCCGTCGTTTCATCCAATCTGCACCGTTTCCTGGATAGCGTCTTCTGGCAGTCCGCGAAGAATGTCTGCCTTCCGGTCTTCCAGAATCAGTTCAATAGCTTGCTTTAAACTATTCTTGGTTTCCTCGATCGTCTCACCTTGTCCGTTTGCACCAGGAACCTCCGGGCAAATGGCCCAATAGCCACCATCGGGAGCAGCTTCAATAATCGCTGTGAATTCACCTTTCATAGATTCCCCTTTTCTTTGATCGAATAGTCTACGATTAACTGTGAAACCTGTCGTTTTTTACCAAAACATGCAATTTGGGCTCAAATGCGACCACCCACCGAATAGTATAACTGATTCGGGTTATTATCCAACTTCCAAAGCATGGAACGGTGGATCCGGAAAAAAGTCGATAGGATACCCCTCAGATTGGAGGACGAGTCGACAGACCTTTGGTCAGTTAACGATCCTGCTATTTTCGGTCTATGTCTGTGCGGACGTCTGGCCAAAGTCGGCCTGTGGCGGGATTGCCTGGTAGGCATTCAAGCGTTCACGAAAGATCCGCTTGTGCCATTCGGGTACCGGAACTTGTTCAGGGGTAGATGCAATCCGATCCCAGAGGGATTAAACAAAATCAATTTGTTCCTCGACGAAGAGATCGTCAAATCCTGGAGGGGGAGTGGGGACTATTTTGGACATGATCAGAGTTCCTACGGTGAACCAGTATAGCGTGACTTAAAGATCCGCAAAAGTGTCCAAGGGAGCACTAACCCGTCTATTCAAGCCGTACCTTCGACCATCCAAGACGACAGCGACATATGTAGAATGGCATTAAACCGGTGCGCGTCCACTGTGCTCACATGTTATGTGGCAAGCCTAGCCAAAGAAGCATGAGTACTCGTCCTTTTTCACCACAGCGAAAAACTCTTCGACAGTCGATACTTCCGGAACCGGTTCATAACCATGCCATTTCAGATCGGCGCGCTTCCAATAGACCCTCCACAGGCCTTGAGCTCGCACGAAGGTGGCCTTGGCAAATGAGCTTTCATGCTTGATCTCCGGCTTGTTCCATTGTGGCCGGATCTCGAATAATTCAATGCTTTGACCGGTGACCCGGAATCCAAAGTCGAGTTGGGGACGTATATGTGGTGGGGGCCGAAGTTTCTCGACAAACGCACCAACAAGCTTTTCGATTCTCTTCCGCTCAATGTCGTTTAGAGCCATATTCTTGCCACATAACAGGACATACAACTGGGCTGGGAGTAAGAGTCCCCTCTGTTCCACCCGCGATTTCGGTCGCCGCGGAGGAATGGGATCTTAAACCGAATATTACAACTCATCAATCAGCTCCACCTCATTGCATCCACCGTCCGTGGTTTTCTTAGATCAGATACACCAGGGTTTTTACCAGCTTTCTCAAAGCCAGTATTTCCTTTATAGTAGGAGGACAGATCGTTTTTTGCTTCAGAGTGCGCTTACTCTTATGCTCTTTCCTTCCTTTCAAAAACCATCCTTAGTGAGACAGGAAGTCCTCACTCTCTGCTTCTTCGTTATCCTGGCCGTTGGCATCCAAGGATGTTCTGATTCCGAGGACAAAGCCTCACCGCCTACCCAGGCAAAGCCTGCGCCTGCGACATCAGCAATTGCGCCAATAGATGCGCAGGCTCCATCAAGCACGAGCGAGCAAGGAAATGTTTCTCTGCCTGCCACAACATCGGAACCCTTCCGCCAACCAGCCCAGGAAGAATTGGAACGCGCAAACTTTGCCATAGGAAAAGCTGAACAACTCCTTCGTCGAGCTCCCATGGGCAAGGAATCGGACCTGGCATTATTCGCTTTGGAGCGGGACCTGGATTCGGCTCGAAACCTTCTTCGAACCGGTCAAACTCATTTTGATGAACAGAAATATGAAATGGCCCAAACTCAGGCCCAACAAGCCACGGAAAAAGCTTCGGCCGTGTATGAGCACATTGAGCAGGCCATCAGTACGGTTAACGAAAATTCACAATAGCTTGACGGCTTCTATGGTTAATTTGGTCTCTGGTGGTGATGTCCCAGCATGGCTCCCGACAACCGAGACCTTCAGTTTCCGCGGAAAACTTTTGAAACTATCAGAACCACCGGTTCCATAGTTTTCTGGGCGGCGGTAGCCTGGGGAGTCTTGATGCTTCCCTTGCTCGTTGTTCTCGCTTCACCTTTCCTGAATTCTGCCCAATCCATCCCGTTATCCTTTCCCTTCCTCCAGTTTTCTAACAGTCTTTCTCCAGATGGGCCTCTCATGCCCCGGATCGTTTTTAAAGAAATTGAATCCCCGCCTTCCCAACCACACCAAACGGATTCCACCCGATCACCGAATCAAAAGCCCGCATCCACGCAAGCGAAAATATCAATCCTTGTGGATACAGCCCGACATCGGCTTTTCGTGAAAGACGGCGATCGGATTCTACATGAGGCCCTTGCCTCAACCGGCAGCGGGAACACCTTAGCGGATCCCAAAAATCCAGAAAGAACCTGGACCTTCGAAACTCCCAAGGGGACGTTCAGCATTGAAAGCAAGTTAGAAAAACCGGTATGGATTCGTCCCGATTGGGCCTTCATCGAACAAGGCGATCCGGTTCCTGACAAGATGGCTGATCGATTAAAACCGGGAGTGCTCGGGCGCTATGCGTTGGGTTTTGGCAATGGATATTTCATTCATGGTGCCTTGTACTCAAATTTATTAGGCCAGGATGTCACCCACGGATGCATTCAACTGCATCCTAAAGATCTTCAATTTGTGTTTGAAACCGTCCAATTGGGCACCCCGATCATCATTATCTGAACAATTTCAAGGGCTCAAAACAATCAGTAATAGGGATATGCGATCGGACGATATCCGGTGTAATAACCCGCTGGATAGCCTCGCCCCCAACCGAATCCGGAATATCCTCGGCCCCAATACAGTGCCTCGTCCCATATGGTCAAATCTTTGATGCCAAAAATGGGAACCTCTTTGGTATCTTCACCCACCTGGATGGGTTCTCTGCCTATAATCTTACCGACAATGGATACGGCTCTGCCTTTTTCAAGCACCGCAGGATCTAATGGATCCTTCCCCTTCGATAGCGCAAGGAATCGTCCCTGAGTTTTGGTGCGATGAATCGCTGGAGTAAAATCATCGTTCAGTGGGAGCTGGAGTACTTCGATTCTGGTCGCATCCTGCTTTCGATTGACCGATAGCACCTCTCCTCCGACAACCATTAACTCTCCTTGATAATTTTCAGGATTCTCTCGTATCTGCTTAAAGTCCAGGGTGTGGTTAACTTGATTTTCCAAGCTCTCGGGGATCACCTGGTATTGAGAACATCCAGCAAACATAACGGAAAGAAACAGGATGGATGAGATTGTTGAATTGCTCATGGCAGCGGTTTCTCCTTAGGGAATTTAATACGAGAAAAAGTTCGACAAAATGAGAGCCACAATTTTTTATTATTAGAAATACCAACTGTATAGTTTTAAAATTTTAACTTGTTCGCTCAGATTTGAATCCTGCTAATAACCCTTGGTGATAGTGGCCAACATTTCCCAGGGTTTTCTCCAGTTTCATACCCTTGAATTATGGGATACGTTTAGGTGTTAAATCGTTAATTTTTCTTTATCGAAGAGGAGGATTTATGGCCGGGAAGAAAAAAAGAAATCCATCACGTGATGCAGACACGATGATACGACGATATATTGAAGAACAAAATCCTGCTGAAGAGGACATCCTGGAGGAATTTACTGAAACAGGGTTTCAGCATGAATCAGAGGTGGTCCTTACTCGCGGAGATAGCCGAAACAAAAACGCCAGACTTTCCAGTGGAGATCTTGACGTAACGATGGACGCGGGGAGTTACGGCGATGAAACCGTAGGGGGTTCCAATCCTACTCCGGATCAAGATACGGTGGATGAGTTGGGGGAAGCGGCCGGTCTAATTTTTGATGATTCTGAAGAGCTTGAAGGAGAAAAAGTGTATGACCGCGATACCCACCGATGGGAACTCAATCCAGCATCCTCTGAAGATTATGCGGAACGGATCAAAAGATATCGATAGGTTTCTTGAGCACAGCCAGTAAAAGGTTCATGAAAAAGAGGCTTAAAAACGGTCTTACTGCACGCGGGTTCGTCTGGATGGGTGAGATTAATCATACTCAGCATCCTTTTCCAATCGACAAGGAAGAATTTTCCAAATAAAAGGGCTCGAATCGCTACGGTTTTTCATTCATTTTCATCCACTTTATACAATCCTTCACCTCCAACCGTGCGTTCTACATCCCGCCATGGGGGGAATGTCCCTCTACCTGATTCATGCGTTGATGCAGGATCTCTCTAAATTTTCCGTATTGATCCTTTGTTAACACCCCTCTCAATTTCAGCAGGGAATCAATGCGCGCCATCATCATATCTTCTTTAATGGCCCCAATGGTTTTGACCTGCTCTTTAATCGCCTGACGGTCTGGCTCATCCTTCCCGAGCAAGGTCGCAAGGTCGACTTCCGCCATTCGGACATCCGCCGTTTTTTTGACGACCATTTTATCGTAATCAAGTCGAAGCCGGTGAAAGGCCTCTTTTTGTTCATCGCTCAGCATTAATTCTTCTTCCATTGAGCTGGAAAAATGATGATGATCCACAAAATTTTGAGGTGCATGTTGAGATTCGGATTCATGCGTATAGGATTCATGAGAACGTGTTCCCTCGGTAGAACTGTTTCCATCATGCGCACAGCCGCTTAATGCAAAAACCATAGAAAGGAGAATAAGGAACCCCTTTTTCCCAGGATCATGCCGAAATAGGTTTTTTATTGTAGGGATGAACGCCATAGTCGTCTCCTTTAGTTCAAACGGTTGGCCATTTTTCAAATTGTGGTTTGTGTTTATTATCAAAGAGCAGTTTACCTCTCACACCTGGTAAGAACCCTGGATTCTTGGGAATTTCCGCAAATTAAAATGAAACCGGACGCGTCCGTAATATACAACATACAGAATAAGGCTTGCGTCAGCATGGATGTGATCTTCTTCAGCCATCTTCCCACTCATCCCGCAGAGACCTCGCAGGAATTAAATTGCCCGAAGCAGGTGGAACTTTTATACAAAAACTTGCTGTAAGGCATAGTTCAATCTGAAACAACTGAGCAACAGAGAAACTATACTAACTTTGTGCCGAGAGGAACCGGTTTGTCCGGGACACACAGGGCCACTTCCCCGCTCTCATTATGAAATCCCGTGACCAGGCATTCCGACATTATCGGACCGATTTGCTTGTTCGGAAAATTCACAACGGTAACAACCAGCTTTCCGACTAACTCTTCCGGCTTGTAAAGACCCGTGATCTGAGCGCTCGACTTCTTCATGCCAATATCCTTCCCGAAATCCACATGTAACATGTAGGCAGGCTTTTTGGCATCCGGGAAAAGCGCCGCACTGACAATGCGCCCGACGCGAAGCTCGACTTTGATGAAATCATCCCATGAAATGGTCTGCACTTCCGCCTCCTGTAAATAGCTCACAACTATTTTTCCTAAAAAAGATCGTACCCTTCCCCACTTTCCTCTCGTTCGGTAGTATCTTTACCTTACCTCCTGGAGTTTAAATAAAATAGATTTTCTTCTAGTCTTCTAGTCCTCCGCCCTGGTTGGTCCCCAGCTATGATTTCCAAGCTGGAGGCTACACCATCACCTCAAAAAACAGCGGCTTCCAGAACCGGTTCACTAGCCTATTTGTAACCCCTCGTGTTTTGGATGCATCGTGGCATTCATATATAAGAACCGCACCATCTTCTTTGACTTCGTCCTTACAAGGAACATAGGGTCGGACTGGCATGAGGATCACAGAATGCTTTCCCTCCAATCGGAAATTCATCCCTTTTTGTAGATCCGTACCTTCCCTACGACACATCATCAAAAGTAATAGGTAATTTTTCCCTCATACGTTTTCCATCTTACCCATAACTGAGTCCACGCTTGAGGAATCGGTCGAAAGCCGATCGATTCCCGGTCGGCATTCGGCAACCGCGGACGCAAACATTTGACCCTTAAACAGCGAAGTGAGCGCTGGCTGCTTGCATCTGACACCTGGCTTTCTCTCCACCTTCGGATGTGATGGGACGGGTACCATTTTGGATAAGCACAACTTCAAAACCTTCCCGGCGTGCGTCCAGCACCGTCGCCAGGACGCACACGTCCTCAGCAAGCCCGGCAACCCACAATCGACGGATGCCATCTTTATTAAGCTGAACAGCCAGGCCGGTCTGGTCGAACGCGGAATTCTGATCCTGATCAAACCTGACACCTTTCGTCACGAGAATGGTTGAGTCCGGCAACGCAAGATCCGGATGAAATCGCGCGCCATCGCTGCCCTGAATACAATGAGGCGGCCATGGGCCGCCCTGTTCCTTGAAACTCATGTGGCCGATCGGGTGCCAATCCCGTGAGGCATAGACCGGCACACCCTTGGCCTTTGCAGTTGAAATCCACCGGTTGAGGACGGGCACGATCCTATGACCGCCCTCAACGGCAAGCGCCCCACCGGGGCAAAAGTCTTTTTGTACATCGACGAGGAGTAGGGCATCGCCGGATTTTAGGGAATTGCTGATTTCTGTCATTTGGTATAGCTGTCCGATTAGGTGGAACCTTTTTGGTTATTAGTAAGGTCTTTGATGATTTGCTGCTGAAGGTGGGCCAGTGTTCTACTCACTTCGACCGGATAAGGGGAATCGGCAGGGGTTATCGCCCGTACTCGTTCGGGCAAACGGGAAATTTGTTCCTGCGCATATTGTCGTGCTGTGGTGAGGTCGACCCTTCGCTCGGAAAGTCGCTTGCCGTTTCGCATCATCGAAACCAGAAGAGGTCGTCCAACCGGAACTTCATCGTCACAGGCGATCACATCACGCACGTCATGCCCCTCCTCCACAACGCGGAACACCTGCTTGCGACCGGGAAGGATCGGTTTGCCCGTCGATAGTTTAAGCCGGCCCTTTCCGGCATATTCGGAAAGCTTGTAGGCGATATCCAAATCCGGCGCATCGCTCGAAACTCCCATACTGGTGCCCACGCCAAAGCCATCGATCGGCGCCCCCGCCGACACCAAGGCCGCAATCGCATCTTCATCGAGTCCCCCACTGACGAAAATCTCGACATCCCTTAGCCCCGCATCATCCAGTAAACGGCGTGCCTTCCGGGAAAGATCCAGTAAATCACCGGAATCTAGGCGCACCGCCTTGACCTTAAAGTCAGGGCCCAGGACTCTCGCCAGATCGATCACCTTCCGCACACCCGCCAACGTATCGTAGGTGTCAACAAGCAACACAGTCTCGGGATACAGTTGAGCAAATTCCCGAAACGCTGTTGCTTCGTTTTCATGCGACTGAATATAGCTATGCGCCATGGTTCCGGCGACCGGCACACCATACAGTTTGCCCGCAAGGACATTCGAGGTCGCCGCAACCCCACCGATCCAGAACGCACGAGCCGCCTTGAGCGCGGCGTCGATCCCATGCATCCGGCGTGGACCGAAATCGATCACAGGGCGTCCTTCCGCCGCGGCCACGACACGCTGCGCCTTGGAAGCCAGCACAGTCTGGACATGAATCTGGTTCATGATGAAGGTTTCCACAATCTGTGCCTGCGGCAACGGCGCCACAATCTCGAGGATCGGTTCGTTGGCAAAAACGGGAG
>BQIW01000120.1 GCA_021604105.1 Nitrospirales bacterium
ATTCAAGTCGGGTATGAAATCTACTATGAAAACCTTGAAATTCAGGGAATTCAAGATCGGCAGACCATTGTCTGGCAATTTATCCAAGGCTCCAATCACCTGTTGGACTGGGAACAAGAACCGAGCAATCCCCAAGACCCTCATGCCATCAAGGTATTCGGGGTATCGGAGCAAATTTTTTCTACAAAACGGGAAATGCTTGGATATGTTCCGAGTGATGTAGCCAAACAGATTGTGACGAGCGGACTCTGGCCATTTTTGCAACTCAGGCTGGATTCCATTTCTGTCGCAAATCAAGGGTTCATTGCCATCCGTTTTCAAATCCTTGGGCCCATCAGGAAAAAAAACGGTGACGAGCAACCACTTGGTGGACCAGACATCAAGGGGGAACGAAGGCACACCCAGACCACAAGACCAACATTCTTGTTCGGAAGTGAAGCAGAACTTCCAAAAGCGAATCGAAGCAAGGTCAAGCATGTTGCATTCTTCATTGGCAGGATTATCCTGATCACATTCGGCACCACGTTGGCTTTTGTGGGCGGGACCATGGGCACAGCAGCCTGGCAAGCCAAGGGAAACCTCTTCGTATTGATGCTCGTTCCATTAGCCTTGATCATAATTGGGGGACTGCTCATCTGGACCGGAATTAAACCCTCAAAATCAAAAGAAAAGGCCACCACCTAGAAAAGGCCTTTGGGGCCATAAGAATGCGTCATTCAGGCACTTCTCGACAAATCTGAACGGTGCGTATGGCAAGCACCTATCACCTCTGGCTGAAACCTACCGGTCACGCCCACGATATTCTCATGAAGACCATTACCGACTTGAGCCAAGCGTATCATGCTCCAGTCTTCGACCCGCATGTGACGCTCCTGGGTTCTCTCCCAGGTACAGAGGAGGAGATATCCGTTCAATGCTTAAAACTCGGAGGATCACTTGCACCTTTTGACATTTTTCTGGCCGAACCAGCCCATGGTGATCAGTACTTTCAATGCGTGTTCTTAAAAACTCAGGAAACACCGGCCCTCATGAATGCGCATGAACTGGCAAAAAGACTGTTCGTCAAGGAACACAACCCCTTTATGCCCCATCTTAGTCTCTTGTATGGTCATTATTCCCTTGACCTGAAACACAAAATAATCTCCCCCTTATCTCAAGCATTGTCCCTCAACTTCACAGTCGACATGATCTACCTTATCCATTCCAGGAGCGAACATCCCAAGGACTGGGCCCCAATCCTGTCAGTTCCTTTGAGTGGTTAATTCTTTTTCCCTTTACACATTCGCGAGTGAATGTCGCCTTGTGCCTTACGAACTCCTAGGAGTCTGTCGGACTTTGGGAATCAATAGGGAAAATGTGGATGAGCGAGGGCAGATTTTGACGATTTTGCCGGTCCATAGTGGGACTATGGACCAAGGAAGCGGCGAAATATGAACCGCTTAGTCACTTTTGCAGCCAATTCATCCGAAGTCCGACAGGCTCCTAAGTCAGGTCCTCGGCATTTCCTGTTAAACCGATGGACATGTCCCGCCAGCTCCTAACATAAAAAGCCACGGGCAAATTCATTCGGCCAACTGAAGCCAAATCGGTTAAATGCTGAGAGGAAGCACTGACTTAAAGGGCAGGTATGGGTTCTGATTGTTCTGGTTGAGAGATGCCCGTTACGATTTGTATCAGATGATCTAACACTTTTTGAATATCTTCGGGTTTACCCAAGCTGATCTGGAAAAAGCTGGACATATCGGGGATTCCCTCAGCAATTTGTTTGGCCACTTCCACAAGTCCGTCCGGTTCGATTTCCAAAACCTCCTTTGAAAAGTGAATCGCCGATTGAATAGCCACCTCGGGCTGTTGATGGCACCACATATCAGCTAACCGCCCCGACAAGGCCACGCATTGAATAGTTAACCGGGAAACTTCATCGCTCCCGGACGCCAAGGAGGGGTTATGACTCCCCTTGACTGATTCTCGCAATAATTCAGGCAATTCCCACGTCTCCGCCAACCATGCCCCGATCTCGCAATGATCCGTTTTCCATCGATCTTGCTCCAACGCCTCAAGTGACTGATGATCCTGCGCAGCTTTTTTATACAGCAACCCATATTCCATCCCTAATGCCTCGCTCATAACCAATACACCCAAGTCTTGCAATAATCCGGCAAGAAACACCTCTTCGTGGTTCGTCGCCCCGATACGTTTGGCCAAAATTTTCGCGGCCAAACTCGCCAAAATACATCGATGCCAAAAGTGAGTATGATCAAACGCTCCACCACCTTTTTTTCGCAAATCCCGATATAACGAAAAGCAAAACGCTAATGTGGCAATAGAATTCATGCCCAATAACGTCACCGCATGGGTGACCGTCGTCACCTTATGTCGACTGCCCCCGTAAAAACTGGAATTCGCCACATTCAACAACTTGGCGACAAAGGATGGGTCTTTGCTAATGACGTCACCAATGCGTTGGGCGGTCGTCCTCTCATCCCGACACAGCTGAAGGACTTGCAGAGGCAACGCGGGGATGGCCGGGAGAGTCTTGCAATTTTTTATACGCTGCAGAATCTGGGGATCCATTATTCGTCAAACCTCATGCCTTGTATCGCCATTTCCCATGACAGCATTCCTTCGAAAAACAATAATCCAGACGTATCACCGTATAGGCTTGTCTTCATAGATCGATTGGATAGGGAGTTCATTTCCGAATGAGCACCAGAAAGTTGAAGGAAAATCCCTTCCGGCATACAATCGAAGATCCACAAGTTATCAAAGGTTTTATCGGATAATGAGTACCTGACTTGAGGTAGAAACCAGCCTACGATTTGACGGATTTCTTCCTCGAAAACACAGCCTCAATCGGGCAAAAGAGACAGTTTAAGAGGAGTCGAGCAAAGAGAATGGGAGGAAAACGAAGATTTATGGACGGAGGGTGGGTGAAAGAAGGTTGTTGTCTTCAGGAACACAGAAAATCCATCAGGACTGGATATGACCATAAAGGGTCGAAGGCGAAGCATCCATGACAAGAACGGGCACAAGGTCTCCCGGTTGACGGACTTTGTCATCCTTGGGACAGACAACCGTCACATTGTGGTCGCTATGGCCCATCCATTGAAGGTCAGACTTTTTGGAATGCCCTTCCAGCATAACCTCCACCGTGGTGCCGATGAGTTCTTTGTTTTTTGAAAGGGAAATTTCTTTTTGCAATTCCACGATCTGGTTTGTCCTGTATCCTTTTACAGGCTCAGGAACATCATCCACAAATTTTCTGGCCGCAATAGTGTGCTTTCGTTCAGAATATTTGAATACGAACGCCGCCTGATATCCCACCTCCTGGATGAGGCGATGGGTCTCCTGAAACTCCTCATCGGTTTCTCCACAAAATCCACAAATAATATCGGTGGTCAAAACAAGAGGGCCTTTTTTTCGTATGGCCTCAACCAGCTTCCGATACTCTCGTTGAGTATAACCCCGCCCCATACGTTCCAGAATTCGATCATTAGCCGATTGGAGCGGCAAATGAATGGTCTTACAGATGGCGGGATGCTCCGCAACAGCTTCAAGCAGGGCGGGAGGAAAATCTTTGGGATGGGGAGACATAAACCGCACACGCTGAATTCCCTGGACATCCCCAATGGCAATTAATAATCGGGCAAAATCCCATTCACCTGACCGGTAGGAATTGACATTTTGTCCCAATAACGTGATTTGCCGAACCCCTTGACTGACCAACCGTTTGGCTTCCTGAATAATCCCCTCAGGGTCTCGAGAGCGTTCCCGTCCCCGCGTATAGGGCACCACGCAAAAGGAACAAAAATTATCACAGCCCCGCATCACGGCGATCCATCCATTAATTCCATCCGGCCGGTCCGGAACGATATGGGCATACGTTTCGTATTCAGATAGATCAACGGCCAACCCCCGTTTACGATGTTCCAGCGCATCCATAAGAAGATCAGGCAGCCGCCGGTACCCATCCGGCCCGACGAGTACATCAATAAACGATCGGGTATCCATCAGCTCTTGTTTCAGATTCTGAGCCATACAGCCTAATACCCCGATGACCAAGCCACGTTCCTGTTTTTTATTGGTATAGCGGGCTAAATGGCCATACACCCGATTATGGGCATTCTCACGAATGGCACAGGTGTTAAACAGGATCACATCGGCTTCATCATCATGCGGCGTAAATTGAAATCCTCGGGTTTTTAACAGTGACCGAACGATTTCCGAATCATATTCATTCATCTGACACCCGAAGGTCTCCATATACACCTGATAGCCACTTTTGCCAGAGGAACGTGTCCGGGCCTTCAGGCTGGTAGGGAGGACTAAAGGAATTCCGCTCACAACCATTACCTTTCTATGAAACGCACACCAATGAAGAAGCAGAAAAAAGATTCTGTACGGGCGGAGAACTTTCAGAGGATGGCTCCAGCAATCCCAACGTGGTATCCGACATCATGCCGGTCACGATGACCGGTTGAATAGTATTCCGCAGCGGATGTGGAGAACGAACGGTGACACGAAGAAAATTATCTGTGAGTCCTGACCAAGACCCTTCGGCTTCCGGTGCTTCAAATAACACCGAGACTCTTCGCCCGACAAACCGCTGTTGGAACATCATTCGCTTGTGATCAGACATATCCCGCAATGATTGACTTCGCTTTTTCGTCGTATTGGGAGCCACGGGATGCGGTAATTTGGTAGAAGCCGTACCGGGCCGGGGCGAGTAACTAAATACATGCAAATACGCAAAAGGAAGATCCCTCACGACCGCTTGGGTATTCGCAAATTCTCGTGGACCCTCCCCGGGAAATCCCACCAACACATCGGTGCCAAAACACACATCTGGAATCCGTTTCAATGCCGACTCCATGGCCTCCTGGTACTCACGCATGGAATACCGGCGATTCATGGCCCGCAAGATACGATCGTCACCACTCTGTAAGGGAACATGTAAATGCCGGCACAGCTTGGTGGAGCTACTCATATAATCCAGAAGACTCTCAGGAACCGTGGTGGGTTCAATAGAAGAAATACGGATCCGCTCCAGGCCTTTAATAGCTTCAAGGCGTTGAATGAGCACCAGGAGATCAGCAGCTCCATCACGGTATTGCCCGATGTTCACCCCCGTCAGCACTAACTCCCGATGCCCCCTTTCCACCAACCGCTCGGCCTCACAAACCGCATCTTCCAGAAATCGACTCCGCTCCCGGCCCCTGGCAAAGGGAATTAGACAAAACGAACACATAAACTGACACCCGTCCTGAATTTTCAGATTTGCCCGGGTCGTCGTATACGCTCCAACGCCTTCTATGGAAAAATTTTCAGGATCAATCCGTCCATGATGCACCAGTGGCACAGGTTGCTTTTTAAGCCGGGAAAAAGGCGGTATGATCTCAGGCAGCTTCATTTTGAATTGATTGCCGACAATGAGGTCAATATCGGCCATGCGACGGAGGACTTCCAAGCCGGTCTGGGCATAACACCCAGTGACGGTGATAAAGGCATGGGGGGAATGACGAAGGACCTGGCGAATGATTCGTCGACAATCCACCTCAGCCCTTTCCGTAACGGTACAGGTATTGATCACAAAAACATCCGTTTTCTGGCCAAACGCTACCGGGAGAAACCCGCTTTGTTGAAACCCGTCTTTAAGCAGAGCCGTTTCAGCCTGGTTGAGTCGACATCCTAACGTATACAACGTCACGCGTGGTTGGGGTTGTTGGAAATCCTCAGCATTCATAGGCAAAGTATTATAAAGAAGGCCTTTCTACACAACAAGGCAGGGGAAACCAGGTTTCCATTGCCGACCGAACATGCTAAGATTTTTCGAATATCCTAGATGTAGCCGGGCACATTCGGGGATTACCTTACAGTTATCTATCGTCTTTCAATCTTGTCTCCCGCCCATTTCTATTTTGTATAACAAGTGGCCTGTGCGTGAACATGGACCAAAGCTTGCCAGTCCCGTTGGTTCGAACACGATGACCTTATCCGCCTGTCCGGAATCACGTTCAATCGTACCCTCTCCCCTCAAGCAATGACTGACGGTTTCGGAAGACTCCTGATAGCTCGCTTTGTTGGCTTTCGGTTATTACCGGGCCAGATCGTGGCATTAGCCGCCCTCGGACTCATTTTCTTCGGTGCCTGCCTGCTCATGCTTCCATTCGCCACTCATCCCGGAGTGCACATTTCATTCCTTGATGCGCTCTTTACGGCAACTTCCGCAGTCTGCGTGACGGGCCTCATCGTCGTGGATACTCCTCAGGATTTCACCTTGTTTGGACAAGGTGTGGTTCTCGGATTGATTCAGATTGGAGGATTAGGATACGCCTTGATGGCCACGATGATCTTACTCATTTTAGGGCGTCGCCTTGGGTTGCGAGACCGCATGATGCTCAGCGAATCCATGAATACGATGGATTTACAGGGGTTGGTCCGGTTCGTGAAGCTTGTCGCCATAATTACTTTTGGGTTGGAGGGCCTTGGTGCGGTATTGCTTACACTTCGCTTTTCCGTCGATTTCCCTTGGGGGACCGCTGCCTATTACGGGATATTCCATGCCATCTCGGCCTTCAATAATGCCGGGTTTGCCCTTTTTTCTGATAGCTTTAAGTCGTTTCAAACAGACTGGACGATCAATGGAATCATCACCGTTTTGGTGATCTTCGGAAGTATCGGTTTTTTTGTCTTTGAAGATCTTCTGGGTAATCTTCGTGGGCAACGCTTTCGTCTACAGACCCATACCAAATTGGTTCTGATCACGACTGTCCTGCTTATCGTGGGTGGGACAATAGGCATCACCATTTTGGAGTGGAACAATCCCTCCACATTTCAATCCGCCTCCATCGGGAAAAAGCTGACCATTTCCTATTTTCACTCGGTTTCCCGTACCGCAGGATTCACATCCATCGATATCGTCGACATGCGCGATGCCACCCTCTATTTCCTCTTATTATTGATGGCCATCGGAGGATCCCCCGGGAGCATGGCAGGAGGACTTAAAACGACCACTGCCGCGATCGTATTTCTGACCATCTTAAACATGCTTCGTCGAAATAGAGACGTGGAGGTCTTTAACCGGCGAATACCTCAAGACCTCATTACCCGAGCCCTTTGCTTTACCGTCCTGGCCGTTGTCATGATTACCGGGATGACCCTCCTGTTGGATTCAACCGAGTCACAACCATTTTTATTTCTGATGTTTGAAATCACCTCAGCCATGGGCATTGTAGGGATGTCACTAGGAAACGGCGAATCTCTGAGCTTATCGGCTCTTTTCACCGACTTTGGAAAAGTGATGATTATGCTGTCCATGCTATTGGGCCGGTTCGGGCCATTAATGATCGGGTTATTTGCTGTAAAAACGGTAGTCAGCAAACCCTATCGTTATGCCAAGGCCCGGGTGATTATCGGGTAAATCGATTCAGACAATCCGCCGCTGAAGCCTGAAAATAAAAAATGCCAGCGTCGGAAGCGGAAACAGAATATAAGGCAAGATCCACAACCACACATTTTTTCCTCTCACCCTGGCTTGATCATACATCCAGACAAAGATCCAAACCATGAGCAACACATAATTGGCGGTAATCCATTGAGTCGTTCGGACATGTAACTGGCTTTCCCCTCCCTGACCGATCACGAAGAAAAACATTCCCTCCAACAAGACCAACGCCAGCACTAATCCAAGAACCAAGGGTTTACTCCACACATACATGATTCGGCTCCTTCTTCAATAAAATAGTTTTCCCGGTCTTATGAGGGACCATATCCGGTCCACCTGCGTTACGACATAACGTGGCATAAGATACTGTTGCAAATCAAAACATTCAAAGAGCGCTCTATCGATTCCCTCCTGACCATTTCATACTGAACTCATTCTTCCTCTACCAATTTTCAGATCATTCATGGTTTACGTATTGTCGTGAAAATTTCACAAGATAGCCTGACATTTTTTCGAACATTTTTATCTTCTAGAATCCGTATTCGTGTGCATAACCTGTTGGATGAAAATTTCAGGCTGTTGATAACCATAAAAATTCATCCAGAACTCCGCACGAAATATTAGGATTTTTGAACTCACATGTTCTGCACAGAAATCCCCATTTATGATGCGCCAGTCACAACATTTAGTATTGACATTTTTTTCGATCCGCTATAGATTGTGGGGCATTGGTTTAAACCAATTATTTCTTCGGGTTTTATTTTTTCCTATTTTTCTTGATGTGTGCAGGCATTTGGCATACGCCAATTCTTTCCTGCTAGAGGCCACTCATTCGCCAACACGCTGTATTGATGGCTTCTGGTTGTACTGCTTGTTGTATAAACTCCAGGTTCCCTGAGAGGATACCGGGCAGTAGGGAGGCACGATTCCAACGTGCTCTCCTGGAGGTCAGGGTGCCAGATGAGGCGGAAAAAATGACCGAAGAATTACCCCTCAGTATTGCAGTCTCTTCCAAAGGAGTCCTACATGAAAATTGACCGTCGATTCACAAAAACCGGTGAAAGCCCTTATCAGACCATTCCCTTCTCACACCGATCATCCGAAATCCGCAATCCTGATGGCTCGGCCGTGTTCCATCAAGACAACATTCTGGCCCCGGAACATTGGTCTCAATTAGCGGTCGATATTTTAGCCCAAAAATATTTTCGCAAAGCCGGAGTTCCCCAATTTGATGACCAAGGACAACCACTCCTTACAGACAAAGGCGGCCCACTGCTGGGAGGGGAACGGGATGCCCGGCAGGTGTTCCATCGACTAGCCGGTTGTTGGACGGAATGGGGCAAAACCCATCATTACTTTGATACCCCTGAAGATGCCGAGACCTTTAAAGACGAACTCAGCTACATGTTGGCCTGGCAAATGGCCGCTCCGAACTCTCCCCAATGGTTTAATACCGGCCTGCACTTTGCTTACGGTCTATCCGGACCCTCACAAGGACATTTCTACGTAGATCCGAATACCCATCGGGTCAAACAAGCCCGCAATGCCTATGAGCGCCCCCAAGTCCATGCCTGCTTTATCCAATCGATCTCTGATGATTTGGTAAATGAAGGCGGGATTATGGACCTGTGGGTTCGGGAAGCCCGCCTTTTTAAATACGGGTCAGGAACCGGCACCAATTTCTCCAAGTTACGGGCCGATGGAGAATCGTTATCGGGAGGCGGCCGCTCATCAGGACTCATGTCTTTTCTCAAAATCGGCGATCGGGCGGCTGGTGCCATTAAATCGGGAGGCACCACTCGCCGCGCGGCCAAAATGGTGTGCCTGGATTTAGATCATCCCGACATTGAAGAATTTATTGATTGGAAAGTCATCGAAGAACAAAAAGTCGCGGCTATGGTCACCGGATCAAAAGTCTGCGCGCGTCATCTGAACGCCATTTTAAAGGCCTGTCACATCCCACGTCAGGACGGCAGCACCCACGTCGAAACAAATCCGCGGGATAACCATTCCTTACGTGAGGCAATCCAGGCCGCACGGGAATCGGCTGTGCCTGAACCCTATATTCACCGGATGTTCAGCTATGCCCATGAAGGCTTTACCCATTTTGTGTTCCATGAATATGACACGAATTGGGATAGCAAAGCCTATCAGACAGTCTCCGGGCAAAACTCAAATAATAGCATCAGAATACCCAATGAATTTTTTGAGACCCTTCAGGCGGGCGGGGACTGGAAGTTGACCAGACGCACCGACGGTGCGGTCTGTAAGACCATGCCGGCAAAAGAATTATGGGATCGAATCGCCTGGGCAGCCTGGATCTGCGCCGATCCCGGTGTGCAATATGACACGACCATCAACGAATGGCACACCTGTCCTCAGGATGGTCGGATTAATGCCTCGAATCCTTGCAGTGAATACATGTTTTTGGATGATACCGCATGCAACCTGGCCTCCCTTAATCTGGGGCGATTTCTCACATCGGAAGGACAGTTTGATATTGACGGATTTCGACATGCTGTCCGGTTGTGGACGATTGTCCTGGAAATCAGCGTGCTGATGGCAGGGTTTCCCGGACGGGCAATTGCCGAAAAAAGTTTTGCTTTTAGAACCCTCGGCCTTGGCTATGCCAACCTGGGCTCCATTCTGATGAAATTGGGAATCCCTTACGATTCACCACAGGCCTTAGCCTGGACGGGCGCCATTACCTCCCTGATGACCGGGGAGGCCTATGCCACGTCTGCAGAAATGGCCAAAGAATTAGGGCACTTTAATGCCTATCCACGTAATGCCGAAGGCATGCTTCGAGTCATGCGAAACCATCGCCGAGCGGCCTACAATGCTTCGCGGGATGAATATGAAGACCTCACCATTCCACCAATGGGCATTCAACCGGACCACTGTCCCCAAACCCTCTTACAAGCCGCGCAAACATCCTGGAACCGGGCTTTAGCACTGGGAGAACAGTACGGGTACCGAAACGCACAGGCCACGGTCATCGCACCGACCGGTACGATCGGCTTAGTCATGGATTGCGACACCACCGGGATCGAACCGGATTTCGCCCTGGTCAAATTCAAAAAACTGGCCGGCGGGGGCTACTTTAAAATCATCAATCAAAGTCTTCCACCTGCCTTACGGCATCTTGGATACAGCTCAAGCCAGATTCAAGATATTATCACCTATGCGACGGGAACCCGAACGCTCAAACAGGCCCCCTTTATCAACCATGACACCTTGCTAGCCAAGGGATTCGACCGCGAGGTACTGGAACGTATGGAGGCCACGCTGGACGGAGCCTTTGATATTCACTTTGCGTTTAACAAATGGACCCTCACAGAGGAATTTTGTCGGGAAAAATTAGGTCTGACCGAATCTCAACTTCAGAGTCCTCAGTTAAATATCCTCAAAATCCTTGGTTTTACTCAGGAAGAAATTCTTGCAGCGACGGACTTTTGCTGTGGCACCATGACCGTCGAAGGCGCACCCCATCTCAAACAGGAACATCTGTCAGTGTTTGATTGTGCCAACCGGTGCGGACGTATAGGACAACGATTTATTTCTCCTCCGGCCCATATCCGGATGATGGCAGCCGCCCAACCGTTCATCAGCGGAGCCATTAGCAAAACCATCAATATGCCAGCCGAGGCGTCCGTGGACTCCGTGAAGGAAGCCTATATGTTGTCCTGGACTTCCATGGTCAAAGCCGTGGCGTTGTATCGAGATGGATCGAAACTGAGCCAACCGCTCAATACCGTGAGTGAATGGGGCGATTTATCGGTCCAAAACGAGCAAATCGCGTCGGTGGCCAAACAAGCGGCGTCCCGTGTGCTGGTCCGGTACTTGGCGAAACGCCGTCCCCTCCCGACCCGTCGAGGCGGGTATACCCAAAAAGCGATTGTCGGGGGTCACAAAATCTATCTCCGAACCGGGGAGTATGAAGATGGCACTCTGGGCGAAATCTTCCTGGATATGCATAAAGAGGGAGCCGCCTTTCGAAGTTTGATGAACTGTTTTGCCATTGCGATTTCCCTGGGATTCCAACATGGCGTCCCACTTGAGGAATATGTGGACGCATTTGTGTTCACTCGATTTGAGCCAAACGGGCCGGTCAAGCTCAACGACCACATCAAAATGTCCACATCGATCATCGACTATATTTTCCGTGAACTGGCGATCACCTATCTGGACCGCCACGATTTGGAACAAGTCGCCCCTGAAGATCTTCGCGTGGATGCCCTCAAGAAGGAAACGGATATGCCGGATGACGGCGAAGAAGGCCTAGTGGACCCACGCTCACTCAGCTCAACCTCCATCAGTCCCGAGGTGTTTCCTTCACGGAAGTCCGTGGGAAACGGGACGAGAAACGGAGAGCATGGGAAAGTCGGCAGAAAAGTGGAAATGAAGCGCGAGACCCTCACCATCACGGAAGTACAGGAAGCCCGGCAAAAAGGCTACGAAGGCGACCCGTGTCCGGAATGTAAGCAGTTCACCATGGTTAGGAACGGAACCTGTTTAAAGTGTGACACCTGCGGATCAACCAACGGGTGTTCATAGACATTTTCCGGTAAATGATTTAAGGAAAAATGAAATGCCTCCCAAAAGAAAATGTCAATGCCCTTGTGGGTTCGTTTTCACTATTGATCATCATAGATCAGCCTCGTTTTTGGGTTTATTGGTAAAGGATTCCAAAAATAATGATTTGGATAGCACCAATTGCCCTAAATGCCGGAAAAAGCTT